>JANNSG010000138.1:0-15434 GCA_031402355.1 Pseudorhodobacter sp.
TCATCCGCCCCGGTTTTGTGGGCACATGGGAAGTCCTTGACGCAACGCTGAAGGATTACGTAATCGTAGTGTAAGTGCGGCCCGATCCTCTGCCCAAGGCCACATGAGCAAGCCAATGAATTGAGGAAAAATGATGAAGAAAATAGCCTTTGGACTGGTCCTTTGTCTGGCAACGGCGGTTCCGGCGCTTGCCCAGAATGTGCAGGCCAACGACCCCGCATCAATCACCCAGATTCTGCAAAGCTTTGGTTATCGGGCCGAGCTGGCAACAGACAGCGGCGGCGACCCGAAAATATCGTCTTCCAGCGGCGGCGCAAATTTCTCGATCTTCTTTTACGGCTGCACCAATGGCAGCGATTGCGATGCCATCAGCTTCAGCGCGGCATTCGATCTGGACCCCGGTTCAAACGTTGCATTGATGAACGACTGGAACCAGAAGAAACGCTACACCAAGGCCTATCTCGATGACGAACAAGACCCGGTCATCGACATGGACATCTACCTTGGCGAAGGCGGCGTGACGATTGAGAATTTCCGTTTCTGGGTTGATACTTGGGAACGCGCCATTGGCGATTACAAGGTCCATATCGACTTCTAGAATTACCGGCCGTCCTGTTTAACAGGGGCGGCCGATACTAACCTGCCAGCAAGGCGTTCGCCGCGTCTTCCTTCGCGCGCTTGGCCAGAATCTTCTCGCGCAGCGCAATTGCTTCTGGTGTTTCGGGAACGGCATTTCCATTGGCATCGTCAATATAGGGGCCTTCAACAGCCAGACTGTCTTGCAAGGACCGCACCCGAACCGGCGTGCCCCCCGGGACGCGGTTGTAAAGATCAATGATGTCTTGGTTGAACAACCGGATACAGCCCGCCGAACTTGCCCGGCCGACCGACAGATTGTCCAGCGTGCCATGAATGCGGAAAAAGCTGTCGCGCCCGCCGCGGTACAGATACAGCGCCCGCGCGCCCAGCGGGTTATCAAGCCCGCCTGCCAGCCCACCGGCAAATTCGCCGTAAAGTTCTGGTGATGTGCGCAGCATATTCCGCGTCGGCTGCCAGCTTGGCCATTCTTCCTTGCGCCCGATCACGCCGCCTCCGCGAAACGCCAGACCCTCACGCCCTACGCCAATGGCATAGCGCATCGCCCGCCCGCCATCCTGCACCAGATAAAGCTTGCGCGCGAACGTATCGACCACGATCGTGCCGGGGGCCTCAGGCCCTGTGTAATCCACCTCGGCGCGGGCATGGCCATCTGCCAGCCGTGCCGGATCCACCGCTTGAATGGCAAACCCCGCGTCCTCGACAGCGGCATATTCAGCCGGCGGGGCCTTTACCGCAGTCGTAGGCGCACCACAGGCAGCCAGAACCAGAACGGCAGCAACGGGAATGAATCGGGCGATGATATGCAGCACGGGCGCCTCTGGATTGGTGAAATGATCCGCAAAGATGCGCCATGCCCCCCTTGCCGCGTCAAGCCCCGTTGTGCGGTTTTCATAAGAAAACCCCCGATGCGTGGCACCGGGGGGTCATTTTCGGAAGGTAAGGCTTACTGAACCTTGCCAATCGACCAGAACAGCGTTTCACCTGAACTATCGGCCAGGCCATCATTGTCGGTGACCACCCATCCCGTCCCTGCTGAGTCGATGGCAAAGCCTTCGACCTTTTCGGCGGTATAGCCATTCAAAACCGCCAGATCAGGCAGCATGTCGCGCACCAATTCCTTGGTCACAACCGGCAAGGCGCCACCCAATTCGGCAGGCACTATTGCCGCCACTGACACGCGGTACAGCTTTTTGGTCGCTGCCGCCGCACCCACCTGATTGTCACGTTCAACGATATAGACCCAATCGCCCTTTACGGTGATTTCCGAAAGGCCCATCCACGCGCCCTCTGCTGCGCCCTCGGGCAACGCGTCCAGCGGGTAATGCACGGCACCCCAGGTTTCTTCCGCCGTGTTGTAGCCAACCAGCTTCACCATGCCCGCCGGATCGTCTTTCCATTCGCGCTGAACGGCCATCCACAGCCAGTCACCCGCCACGGTAATGCCCTCAAACCCGAACCGGATTTCGTTGGCCAGCAGCGCCTCTGGCAGCGCGATCTCTGCCTTGATCTCACCCTTATCGTTCACGTTGTAGATCGCGTGCGGGATCAACCGGTCGCTGCGCCCTTCGGATGCGAGCCAGAAGCCGCCGTCGCCATCGGGTGCAATGCCTTCCAGATCCAGCTTTTGCGCCGCATCGCCTGCACGGGTCACCAGCATGGACCCGGTAATCTTCGCCGGGGTCTGGGTGGCATCAATCGTGTAAATCGTCGGTGCCATCGCGTACACGCTGTCAGACACCGCATAAAGCTTGCCCGCAACTTCGCCGTCTGCCGCAAGACCAGACAAAGCACCCCAACCCAGCAACGTCTCGGAGCCTGCCGATGTGATCATCGGATAGGCGGCAGTCCCTTCTGCCAACTCATAAATCATCACATGCGCGCGCACGCCGCCGTCTTCGATGAAATCAACCTCGTTGGCAGTTGCTAGCAGATTGCGCGATGGAATGGCCACAAGACCTTCGGGCGAAACACCCGATGGCAACAGTTGCTTCAGCACCGGGTTCGCCGGATCGGTCAGATCATAGACCCCTACCACCGACCCGCGCTCTGACGCCACAAAGGCCATCGGCGTGGTGCCAAACGTGGCAATTTCTACCGATTCCAGTTCTGTGCCTTTGGAATGGCTGCGCCCTTCGGGATAATGCCCGATGGCTGCAATCGCATGCTCAAGGCTGGCACCGCTCTCAAACACCACCGTCCCGTCTTTCTTGAAAATAGTCCAGCTGCGCGACCCGCCCTCGTAATCGCCCTCGTTGGCAACGGCGAAATGATCGGCGTCTATCCACTTCACCGCGTCCGGCTCGCGCAAACGGCCTTCCTGCGTATCCGTAAACGTCAACGCGCCTTCACGCTTGGTATCCACACCTTCCAGCGTGACTGCCCCCGCGCTGAAGTGGTTCGCCACCACGCCGTCGGCACCGATCACCACGACATGGTTGTTTTCCTGCAGCGTCACAGCAATTTCGCCCGCCGCGTTGACCGCTACAAATTCCGGCTCCGGATCATCGCCCCCAACCTCTGCCAGACCAACCATGTCGATCTTCTGCAATCCTGCGCAATCAATTGCCCCGTCTTTCAGCGGCAGCTTCACCACAAACCCCGCAGGCATCTGCGGCAACGCACCGTCATTCACTTCCTCATCCCGCTCATTCTCAATCGCGATGGCAAGGAACGATCCATCCGGCGCTTTCGCCACCGAATCCGGCTGCCCGCCCAGATCGCATTCCGCAACCACGGCCTTAGTCGCCATATCCACCGTCACCAGCTTGCCCGAAGGTGCTGCCTTGCTTTCCGACGTATTCACGCCCGAAAACGCAAATCCGCCGATGATCACGGCCGTCGTAGGCTCGCCACCCACATCCACATTCCCCAACGGCTTTGGCGCCTTAGGATCGGTGATGTCGATCAACCCCAGCACACCCAAAGGGCTGTCGGTATAAACCAACGTCATGCCATCTTCCGACGCCGCGATGATCTCTGCACTCGTCACCCGCGCGCGGTCTTCGCCGTCAGCCATATTGTCTGGCGTGGCAAACGTCGCGATGCGGTTGAAATTTTGCTCGGCCAAAGCGGGCATTGCTGCCATGATCGCCAATACCGATGTTAGCCCCAGAAACCTTGCAGACATAGCCCACCCCATTTGCGTTAAATCAGCAAACGGGATGGGCCAAGACTGTAACGGCAAGGCAACAAAAGGGTGTCGCCTTGATGAAACCCGTCATCCCACTACGTTGAACCCCGGCCCATAGGGATACCCGGTGATGTTTTCATTGCCGTCTTCGGTCACTACGAAAATATCATGCTCACGGTAGCCCCCTGCCCCCGGCTGACCTTCCGGCAGGGTCAACATCGGCTCCATTGATATCACCATCCCCGGTTCCAACACCGTGTCGATATCCTCACGCAATTCCAGCCCCGCCTCGCGGCCATAGTAATGCGACAGAATCCCGAACGAATGCCCATAACCAAAAGTCCGGTATTGCAGCATCTGCCGCTCTGCCAGAAACTCGTTGATCAAGCCGGTTATTTCCGCGCAACTGCGCCCCGCTGTCAGCAGCGTCATGCCATATTCATGCGCCGCGATGTTGGCTTCCCACACATGCAAAGACGCCGCATCCACCTCGCCCACAAACATCGTGCGTTCCAACGCGGTGTAATAACCCGAGATCATCGGAAAGCAGTTCAAGCTTAGAATATCGCCCTGCTTCAACTTCCGCGCGGTCACCGGGTTATGCGCCCCGTCCGTGTTGATCCCCGATTGAAACCAAACCCAGGTATCGCGGTATTCCGCATCCGGAAACCGCTTGGCAATTTCCATCTCCATCGCGTCGCGGCCCGCCATCGCCACGTCAATCTCCCGCGCGCCAACCCGCACGGCATCGCGAATGGCATAACCCCCTACATCCGCCACCTGCGCGCCCTGCTTGATCAACGCAATCTCGGCGTCAGATTTCGTCATCCGCTGCACCATGGTCGCAGGTGAAATATCCATCCCGCGTTTCGGCTGCACAAAGGTATTAAACTTCTCCGCCCGCTCCATCGTCAGATGATCGGCTTCCACCCCCACCGCTTTGCCAAGGCCCGTCACAGACGCCACCGCCCGCCAGAAATTATCCCGCGCCCAGTCGGTATAGGTGATGTTGTCACCATGACTGCGCCGCCACGGCTGCCCCGCATCAATCCCCGCCGAAATAGTTACACAGTCCGTCGCCGTCACCACGCAGCCATAGGGCCGCCCGAACGAGCAATAGAGAAACCCCGAATAATAGGCGACGTTGTGCATCGACGTCAGCACAACAGCATCCAGCCCGTGCATTTCCATGATATCGCGCAGACCCGCGACGCGATCCTCATATTCCTCCACCGCAAACGGCAAAACCGCCTTGGTGCCGTTGTGAAACCGGTAATGCTCTGGGCGTTCACCCGAATGATTTTGCGTCATGTCAGACCTCAAATATGGGGTCTGCGCAATGCCGGACCCCGAAAGATCCCGGCGTGCAGGACGAAAGCAGGGATTGCCTGCAAGCAACGAAAAGCCAAGCTTTCCTGCGGCGACGCCATCGCCACGGCTTGAGGCATAATCTAGCCGCTTAACCCCGCTTCTGGCAAGTAGGGTGCGCATTCGTGGCGCACCTCCCCCTGCGCCACTATATCCCGGCGGATTTCCCCCAACCCGCTTGAATGCCCGTAAAAATTTCCCATCTCCCATCCAACCAAACCAAAACCGGAGAATTCAATGCGCTGCCCCGTAGACAACGAAACCCTCGTCATGGCCGACCGTAACGGTGTCGAAATCGACTATTGCCCCAAATGCCGGGGCGTCTGGCTGGACCGGGGCGAATTGGACAAGATCATTGACCGCGCGGCAGGTGCCGCACCGGAGGCCCCAACACCCCCGCGCCCGGCATCGCAGCCGATCTATCAACCCGAACCACCCCGCGCACCCCAAGGCTACGCCGAAGACAACCGCCCGCGCCGCCGCGATGACGACGACGATGATTACCGTGGCGGCCGCAAACCCAAACGCCGCGAAAGCTTTCTGGGCGAACTGTTCGATTTCTGATGCCACCCCCACCAACCTGCCGCCTCCCTCCCCCCCGCGTGGGGAGGGTTGGGGAGGGGGGGCATCCGCTAATTCACTAAACGCGGGTTGCCGACGCGGCAAAACAACCCTGCTTGGCGTTATGCACCTGCACAACATCAATCGCAGCGTTTGAAAACATCGCTTCAAGTTTTGCCGCCAAATGCCGCCCGTCGATCACATCTGCCTCAACCATCATCCTGTCGCTATCAAATCCGCGAACCGACAAAAGACGCCGCGCCAGCACTTCGGGCACTTCACCGGGCCTCAAATTTGCCCGCGTGGCACCTTGCCTGACATAGATTGCATGACTGGCCGCATAGGGCGTGTGCCCATCCAGATGGCGGTAGTTGCAAAGAATAAGGTCTTCGCCAACCTGTGCATCCTCAAGGCTAACGCGACACGGAAAGCCGGGATTTGCATCTGCGGTCACGCGCCGCATACCCTTTTCGGTCAGCTCTGCATCGGTCAGCCCGAAAAGCGGTGCGAACGCGGCTTCGGAAAGGGCGTGTATTTGAAATGTCATCGGATGTTCCTCGCTATTAATGCGACCAGGATGTAAGCACTTAGGGTATCCAAGACGACCCGAAACACGCGCAAACGGCACTCGATACCGCAGTTCGTTGACCTGCAATGGCGACCTTCGGTAAACTGAAAACACACTCGAATTACCGCCAATTTCGTCAAAACCAATCTTACTTTTTGCTAAGAGGCTTCGATGCCCAAAACCCCCGGCCAATCCATCTTAGAGAATGCCTACAAACTCGCCACCCCTGGCGACAATGCCGCCTATTACGACGCCTTTGCCGCCACCTATGACAGCGATTTTGCAGCCCAAATGGGCTACCAATACCCCAAGGCCATTGCCGATGCCTACCGCAGCTTAGCCATGCCCGATGACACCCCCATCGCCGATATCGGTTGTGGCACGGGTCTTGTCGCGGTGGAATTGGCCCGGCCCGACATCCCTATTGACGGCATGGACATTTCCCCCGAAATGCTGGCCGCTGCGGGCCAGAAATCGATGTATCGCGCGCTGAGTATCGTTGACCTGACCGGTCCCCTTACCGCCAACACCTATGGCGCGGTGCTAAGTTCCGGCACCTTCACCCACGGCCACCTCGGCCCCGAACCGCTGCGCGGCCTGCTGGACATTGCCCGCGCCGGGGCTTTGTTCGTCATCGGCGTAAACCAGCATCATTTTGACGCGCAGAATTTCGCAGCCGTGCTGGATGTCATGGTTGCCAAGGGCGCAATCACCCCGGTCCAGACGACTGAAATACTGATGTATTCCAAGCCGGGCCACGACCATTCAAATGACCGCGCGCTGATCTTGCAATATCGGAAACTCTAGCAAGTTTCGTCTGTTACTGCTGCCAGTAACACATTAAAATTCAGTTAATGCTGTATGATTTATATAATAATTTCAATAACTTACTTAAAATAACACGCGTGTTACCACCGCTTCAAAGCAGCCTCATCCGCCTCTTTCGAAGCAACCCACTCTTCCCCATCAATTCCGATTTCTTTCTTCCAAAACGGCGCCCTTGATTTCAAATAATCCATCAAGAAATCCGCCGCCAAAAACGCCTCACTCCGATGAATTCCAGCCACAGCCACCATCATAATCGGCTCCCCCACGGCCAGCTTTCCGAACCGATGAATGACCAGACAATCGATCAAATTCCACCGTTTCTTCGCCTGCTCCATAATCGCCGCGATCGCCTTTTCCGTCATCCCCGGATAATGCTCGATCATCATCCCCACGCTGGACTGCCCCCCCCGAACCAGCCCCGTAAAACTGACAACCGCCCCCGCCCCCGCAGTTTTGGCAGTGAATTCATTCACCTCAAACCCCGGATCAAACCCCGCCTCGCCGACGATCAGCCGCATCTCATCCCCCCGTCATCGGCGGAAAAAACGCAACCTCACGCACGCCTTTCAGCGGGGCATCAAAGCTGGAGAGTTCCTGATCCAGTGCCACCCTCAGACTGGCCAGATCCGAAAACGCCAGCGCGTATCTTTCCTCACGGGCGATCAGCTCGGAAATCAAATCCGTCACCGTTTCCGCGCTGGAGTCCACCGTTTCACGCGGCAATCCGATCCGCTCGCGGACCCAAGCAAAGTAAAGAACGTCAATCATCCCTCATCCCGCAAGTAGGGGCGGGATTTGTTGAAATAGTCCCACCCAGTGATGGCCGTCAGGGCGGCGGCGATCCAGATCAGAATCAGCCCGCCCAATGTCGCCCAGGATGAACAGCCACGCGCGCCGCACGACCGGATCGGATCGGCGAGCCCCTGGCTGACGGCGATGGCATACTCATCGGAGGTCATTCCTTGTCGGGCGATGCCTTCAACATGTTCCAGCCCGGTTCCCAGAAACAGGACGGCGATCGCGATCATTTGGGCGGTGGTTTTCCATTTCGCAAGCTTCGTCACTTTCAGCAGCCCCGCCTTTGCGCCCAGATATTCCCGCAGGCCGCCGACAAAGACTTCGCGAAACAAGATCACGGTGGCGGGCAGGATCAGCCAAGGATTCATGCCGGAATATCCGGTGATAATCAGCAGCGCGATCACGACCATCGCTTTGTCGGCGATGGGGTCCAGCATGGTGCCGAATTTGGATTCCTGTTTCCACAGGCGGGCAAGGTAGCCGTCGAAATAATCGGTGATCGCGGCCCCGACAAACAGGGTCAGGGCAAACCAATCGGCGGAGGGGCGATGAAAATAGAGAAACATCAAAGGCACGCCGGGGGCGGCGGCCAGTCGGAGGACCGTCAGAATGTTCGGGATCGTCCATTTCATGAGAAAGTCGTAGCCGATGGGGGGGGCGGGGGAAAGGGGTGTGTTACCGGCCTGCGAGTAACACGCGTGATATTGAAACTAAGTAATTGATATCAAAACAACTTCGTAAATATGGTAAGGATTTGTTAGGATATCATCTGCGATACCCGGCCGATCCGCCAGGCATCTCTGGATGCAACGAAGCCGATGTCCGGCCGATGCACAACGAAGCTATGCCGGGATTGCAGGCAACTGTTGCGGATTCTCCGATAGTTCTTTTGCGTGGATCCGGTTGTTTCCATTCTTCCGGAAACGCCCAGCAAATGCCACATCTGACCACAGTTTTGCCGAGTTCCCACGGCATCCCCAGTCTGCAATCGCTGACCGGGGAGACGCGACATTGGGCTTTGTTGAACGGAACCATACGGCGCGCACTGCGCCTATTGCGACCCGGCGGGAAAAGCTGGAGGAATGGCGCGCTGTGCCCCCGGTCTATGCCCTGAGCGATGGTGGTCTGGATAGTGTAAGTTGGCTGCGCAAACAAAGCCCGGCCGAATGGCATGAACTGGTCAAGGGCTATGCCTGGGAAAGCGATGATCTGTCGTTGATGACGTGCATCGCGGATCAACCCAATGCCGACCGCGCGACAATTCTGGCGATGCTGCTTGATCTGGATGTTACCTATTACGAGGGCCGCAAATCCCTGGGTGCTGATCCGCGTGCCATCTTTCCCGAAATGACGGCCCTGTTGGACCGGATCGAAGCCGGATTTGCAAAGGGGTTCTACCAGACCGCCGCATTTGGCCTTGTACGGGACAGGTCGCAGTTGGAACGCACCACGGCTTACCTTGCCCGGCTTGGACGCGCGCCGATCTGGTCGCTGCCCACACGCACCTGGGATGCTTTGCAAGGGCGCAGCCACAAACCGCGCTACGTCTACGATGCCCGCGACGATGCGTTCCGGATGCCGTTTGAACACTGGGCACAGCACCGGGCCCAGCCGAACTGATCACTTGCGGCTTTGGGTTTCGCTCATCCAGCCCTTACGGTCGGTCTTCGCTGAAGGCAGCGAAAAGTGCCTGTCAGGCACGATGAGCGGGACGTTCGAGGTTTTTTGCGCCCTTGGATCCAAAGCCAGCATCAGGCAGATCCCGCAATGACTGCACTGAGCCCATTAGCGACGTTCAGGAAGGCCGCAGCATCGGAGAATCATTCGCAGGCGCAGCAACGTTCCCGGCCCATTGCGACCGTCCATCGCTATGTCCGACGCTGCATCGCAGCGTGCACCAGACCGGACGGTCGAGCAGTTTGCAGCACTTTCGAGAGGTGAAAGCCGGAAGCGCGAGATTTCAGGGGGCAACTCGATGGCCACCTTCTGGTTTTGACAATAACGGCTGAAAGAACTCGGGTGCTAAAGTGCCAGGGGGCGGATCAAAGTCACTTGGGCGCACCCTGCTATTCCGCCCCAAGCGCAAGCCCGATGCGCTGTCGATCAAAATCAACGGCAAGCCGGTTTTCCTCAAAAAACCGGATCCCCACGATATGATGATCCAATCCCTCGGCAAACTCTACTTCAGGGCTGTAGCGGGTCTCGAACTCCCATTTTTTCAGTGAGATAACCTTGACGGGGACTCCCTTTTTCAGCGGCTTGCCGCCGGCCCCCGCAACGACGATTGTTGAGTTTCCGGTATCAAACAGAGTGGGTTTGCAACTCGTTGTCTCTCCGAAAGACAGGCAAGCTGTCAGTGTCGGAAAATTGAAACGGTTGTCGGCGCGTGCGGTCGCCGCGAATTTCCAGTCATCGCCCATGTCTGGTTCTAACCCAATCGAAAGTGCGGGCACCTGCGGGCAGTTTCGATCCTCGATAGTGCAGATGTCCCACGTGTCCCCGAACCCACCGACCGTATAGCCGCGGTTCAACCCCGCCGGAGCGTCAACCTCGGCAAGTGGCGACCGGATACTGCCCGCATCGTCGATCGCGCCGATGGGGGAAATGCCGATGATTCCCTTGGGCCACAGTCGGCCACCCACAATCTCTCCATCTGACCGCCGGACTTTTTTGGTGCGGATCAGGAAGGCAATCGGTTTCTGGGTTACCGCCACCGTGTCAGACGACCCCATTTGCACTACGGCATATGCAAGGTTTCCGTATTCATCATAGGTTCCGTAATGCGCTACCAATTCTTGGGTCGTAACGGTGATGCCATCGATCTGGGTCACCTTGTCGATCTTTATCCCTTCGGATGAGCACAGCTCGGAAGGCAGCACCACCGCACAATCCACGGTCATCCCAGCCGACCCGGTATCCAGCAAAAGCGGTTGATCGACAGTTCGCCCCCCCACCTTGGCCAGATTCAGATAGACCAGGCGGATGTTTTTCGGCTTTCCAGGATACTCCTGTTTGATCACTGGCAACACGAAAGGAGTCGCATCTTCTGCGTGACCCAGACTTGCAGAAGAAAGAAGGGCAACAACCACCGCTGCCGCAACAGGTCGCGAATTGCACAACTGCGGCAAAGTGGAAATCAGGCAGTCTAAGATCCTCATGTCACATCCACTTCCCGCACAGCGAAAGCAACCACCCATGTCGGACGGCCTTTCGGTTCTTTTACGCTTGTCGGATTCAGCATCACCGTCAAGAGCTTCGTTGCTCTCAAACAGAACCTGAATTAAGCACAAGTTGATCAGCGCTCTATTCTGAACCGCCTGAACAGCTATAGGAAGGGCGGTTTCCCTCGTCCGGGATGGGATATCCCCGGTCAGTCCAAGGTGCGCTTGGGTTGTAGTGGCGGGGCGACCACCGTCCGCTTACCGCCCTGCATGTTGCTGATGCGAGCAAATTGCGCGCAGATGCAGCGAACGACTGGAAGGTCCGCAGAGCAGCGGTTCAAGACCGCCAGCCTTGCCCGGAATCAAGGGCGAAGCCCGCCGGGCAGCGCCTGACTGCCCCCTCGGGCAGGCGCTTTTGCACCAACTCCAGCAGAACTTCGTCGGGGGACGTTACCCCATAAAGTGCCTAGAATTGGCGTTGCGGCGCCCACCCGGCAGTCATGCACATCCCTATGTTCAACACGCCAACGTCCACTTCGTCCGCAAACCAGACAGTGGTCCGTCACACGTTAGGCTGGTATTGCTCAGCCCCGTTCGCTGAAGTAGTCGCTGATGGTCTGGGCCATTGCCTCGGATATGCCCGCAACGGCCGTAAGATCGGTCAAACCCGCCCGGGCCACCGCTTTGGCGGATCCGAAATGTGCCAGAAGCGCACGTTTGCGGGTGGCACCGATGCCGGGGATATCATCAAGCGGCGTGGCGGAGATAGCTTTGGCGCGTTTGGCACGGTGGGCACCAATGGCCCAGCGGTGCGCCTCATCCCGTAGGCGTTGGACGAAATAGAGGACCGGGTCATTCATCCGCAGGGCTTTGACGGGTTGGCCGGGGCGGTGGAATTCTTCTTTGCCAGCGTCGCGGTCCACGCCTTTGGCGACGCCGACCATGGCGATATCATCGACGCCAAGATCAGCCATGATGCCTGCCACCGCGCTGACTTGGCCGGCGCCGCCGTCGATCAACAACAGGTCTGGCCAAGCGTCGGATTTGCGATCGGGGTCTTCCTTCAGCAGGCGTTCAAAGCGGCGGGTCAGCACCTCTTTCATCATGCCGAAATCGTCGGAATTGGCCCCGGCGTCGGATTTGATGTTGAACTTGCGGTATTGAGATTTCAGGAAGCCGTCTTGGCCCGATACGATCATGCCGCCTACGGCATTGGTGCCTTGGATATGGGAGTTATCGTAAACCTCGATTCGCTTTGGCGGTGCTTCCAGATCAAACGCTTCGGCGAGGCCGTTCAGCAGTTTGGTTTGCGTGCTGCTTTCGGCCATACGGCGGGCGAGGGATTCGCGCGCATTGCGGGCGGCGTTTTCAACGAGATTGGCCTTTTCGCCGCGAACTGGCACGCCGATGGTCACACGGCGGCCTGCGCGGTCTGACAGCAGTTCGGTGACCAGATCGGGGTTATCGACGGGGTGGGATAACAGGATCAGGCGCGGTGGTTCTTTGTCATCGTAGAACTGGGCAAGAAAGGCCTCCATGATCTCAGGTTCCTCGGCACCTGCGCCGGTTTTGGGATAGAAATCGCGGTTGCCCCAGGATTGGTTGGCACGGATGAAAAACACCTGAACGCAGGCCTGACCCTGATCCAGGTGCAGGGCGATCACATCCGCCTCGGCCACGCCGGCGGGGTTGATACCTTGGGTTTGCTGCACCTGCGTCAGCGCTTTGATGCGGTCACGCAAGGCGGCGGCGCGTTCAAATTCCATCGCGTCGGATGCGGCGGTCATGGTTTTGGCGAGGTTGGATTGAACGGTGGTGGTTTTGCCGTTCAGGAAATTGGTGGCATCGCCGACGAGGGCGGCATAATCGGGCGCGCTGACCTTGCCAACACAGGGTGCTGCACAGCGTTTGATTTGGAACAGCAGGCAGGGGCGGGTGCGTGCATCGAAGGTGGCATCGGTGCAGGTGCGCAAAAGGAACACGCGCTGAAGCTGGTTCAGGGTGCGGTTGACCGCGCCTGCACTGGCGAAGGGGCCGAAATAAGCACCCTTTTCGGATTTCTTGCCGCGGTGTTTCTTGATCATCGGAAAGGCGTGATCGGTGGGGATCAGGATGTTGGGAAAGCTTTTGTCATCGCGCAGCAGCACGTTGTAGCGGGGTTTCAACTGTTTGATCAGGTTCTGTTCCAGCAGCAGCGCTTCGGTTTCTGTGCGCGTGGTCAGAAACATCATGGTGGCGGTTTCGCGAATCATCCGCGCGATGCGCCCCGAATGACCGGAAGGTCGCGCATAATTGGAAACCCGCGCTTTCAGGTTACGCGCCTTGCCGACGTAAAGCACCTGTGACTGGGCATCGAGCATCCGGTAAACCCCCGGAGAGCCATCCAAAGTTTTCAGATAGGCCTGAATAACGCCGTGCCCGGTAGGCAGATTGTCTGACGCTTGATCCGTGTCCTGCACGCCGCTGCCGCCCTGTTCCTAGGTGTCGATTCCCCGCCTTGGCTGCAATGATATACGCATAGGGGCAAGAGAAAAGCTGTCCACGGTTTCTGTGGATAAGTCTGCGCAAAACATTCTGCGAAGGGTGAATTTTCCTTGTTTTTGGCCCCCTTCGCAGAAATGCCTGTTTTTTGGGCACAAATGCAAGCTATTGAATTTACATGAAAGATTATCCAGTCGGCAGGAATTTCCTGATTAATCAAGGGTTTCTATGACAGGTTTGTAACTTCTATGTCAAAAGTGCACAACTTGTCCGGCCGACTTGACGGAAGGTCAGTCAAGGCCCGGAATTTCAGCTAGTTTCCAGCCCAGATGTTCACCGCCATCGACACAGATCAACTGCCCTGTTACGGCCGGTGCATCAAGGTAAAACCCCAGTGCTGCTGTAATATCCTGTGGATTTGCACCGCGGCTTAGCACGGTGCTGGCGCGCTGTTTGGCGAAATGATCTTCCGGCTGGCGGTGGCCGATGATCGTTGGCCCCGGACCGATGGCATTGACGCGGACATGCGGGGCCAGGCTTTGCGCGGCGGTTCTGGTCAGCGCCCAAAGGCCCATCTTGGCAAGGGTATAGGACATGAACTGCGGTGTCAGCTTCAAGACGCGCTGATCTATCATGTTCAGAACCATTGCTTGCGCCACGGGTTCGCCGTTCGCGTCCGGGATGGCCTGCGGAGCCTGGGCCGCGAAAGCCTGAATCAGCACAAAAGGCGCTCGCAGGTTGCTTTCGATGTGGCGGTCCCACGAGGTGCGGGTGGCCGATTGCAGGGTGTCGAATTCAAAGATCGATGCGTTGTTGACAAGCACCGTCAGCGGCCCGCCCAGGGCTTTGGCCGCGCGGGCGACAAGGGTGGCGGTTTCGGCTTCGATCAGCAGATCGGCATGCAGGGCCACGGCGCGTCGACCAAGGGCTGCAATTTCACTGACGACGGCATCCGCATCGACCTTGGAACTGGCGTAATGCACGGCCACGTCGTAGCCCCGTGCTGCCAGATAAAGCGCCATCGCGCGGCCAAGCCGTTTGCCGGCACCTGTGATCAATGCGCGCATCGATTATGCTTTCTTGTTGCACAGACAAGGGGTGGTGCCAATCACATGGCGGCCGCAGTCACTGCAGGTCGCGGGAACCTGTCTGGTTTGCTTGCCGGGCAACCGGGGAAAACGCAAGCGGCCAATCAATGCCAGAGCAGCCATCGCGACCAGAAACAGCAAGACGATCTTTACCAGCATATCACAACCCGAACCGCGACCAGAGTGCGCGATCCTCGATAGCAGACAGCGCGGTATCTGTCACCTGTGCCCCAAGGCGCTGGGCAAGCGAGCGGCGTTGGCCGTAAGCCACGATGCGCACCTTTTCGCCGTAAAGCTGTTTCAACTTTGGCACCAGATGCGCCACGCCGTCCGCCAGACCCACATCGACGCCGCCTTGCCCTACCCAGACATCGGCGTTGAAAAGATCAGCATCAGCTTTCAGTTGCAATCCGCGCCGGGATTTTACATGCGCGATGAACGCATTGTGGATAGGGGTCTGAAGGGCGCGCAAACGGTCCGTATCCTCGGGCTTTTGCGGCAGGAACGGGTCGGCCAGGCTTTTCGATTTCCCCGCCGTGATGACCCGCCGCTCAATCCCCTGTTTTGCCATCAGTTCGGGAAAGCCGAAGCTGGCGAAAATGACACCGATAGAGCCAATGATAGAGGAGTGATCGACCCAGATATGGTCTGCGGCACAGGCCAGCCAATAGCCGCCCGATGCTGCAACATCCTCAACAAAGGCATGCACGGGCACCGACTTTTCATCCGCCAGCCGCCGGATGCGGGCGGCGATCAGCGATGATTGCACAGGCGAGCCGCCCGGTGAGTTGATGACCAGCGCCACAGCGGCAGGTTTGCCGCGCGCAAAGGCCTTTTCGATGACAGCCGCC
>JANNSG010000139.1:0-4108 GCA_031402355.1 Pseudorhodobacter sp.
CGTCACCGGCGGTACAGACAGCCACCTGATGCTGGTCGATCTGCGTCCAAAAGGCGTCAAAGGCAACGCCACTGAAAAAGCATTGGGGCGCGCCCATATCACCTGCAACAAAAACGGCATTCCGTTTGACACGGAAAAACCGACCATCACGTCAGGCGTGCGTCTTGGCACGCCCGCTGGCACCACGCGCGGCTTTGGCGAAAGCGAATTTCGCCAGATTGCCGACTGGATCGTCGAAGTGGTCGATGGTCTGGCGGCCAATGGCGAAGACGGCAATACCCATGTTGAAGCGGCTGTGCGCGCCAAAGTGGCAACCCTTTGCGGCCAATTCCCGATCTATCCGGGGCTGTGACCCAACCAGCGCTTTGGTTGGGGCCGTGCCAGCACGGCCTCAGCATTTATAAATAACCACGCCAATAAAGTACCCCGATGGCAAGGGCCGCCACTAAAGACAGGCTGATGACCATCGAACTGGCGGTTTTAAGGATACCCGTTACCCGACGGTGTCCGGTATCAATCTTGCTCAGATGTTTGGAGCAGATGTCATAGGCGGCAACCACGGTGGCCTCGTCTATCTGCAACAAGAGCTTCGGGTTTTTCGAGCGTTCCGATGTATCGGCCAGATGCTCGGCAGCAAGCCGCACACGGCGGGGCAACAACCGCCCGCCTTTGCGCAGCTTTTCACGCAGGTCCTTGCCTTTTAGGCGAAGCCTGTCCTCCAGCAACGCGGTGATCCGTTCGGCCATCTGTTGTATCGTTACCGCGCTCATCCGGCCCCCATTCGCTTTGCCGCGCAGCATATGCGCAGCGACGCCATGGTGACAACACCTCTGGCCCGGTCTGACCAAATGGTTTAATCAAGGCTATGCTCAGTTTCGCGATTTTCCCGGCCACGGTACCGTCAGACCTGCCCCCACTGCTGATTGCGCATGGGCTGTTCGGGTCCGGGCGCAACTGGGGCGTTATCGCGCGGCGTCTGGCCGACAGCCGCGATGTCATAACCGTTGATATGCGCAACCACGGCGACAGCCCGCGGTTCGCCACCCAAAGCTACCCCGAAATGGCTGCAGATCTGGCCGAAGTGATCATGGCCCATGGAGGCGAGGCCGATGTTCTGGGCCATTCCATGGGCGGCAAGACAGCCATGGTGCTGGCGCTGACCCATGGTGCGCTGGTGCGCAGGCTGGTGGTCGCAGACATTGCACCCGTGGCCTATCGCCATGACCAAAGCCGGAATGTGGCCGCCATGGCGGGGCTTGATTTGACGGGTCTGGCCAATCGCGCGGATGCCGATCAGCGCATTGCCATTGCCATCGACGACCCCGCTCTTCGCGCCTTTTTCCTGCAGTCACTAGACCTGCGGGCAACCCCACCCGGATGGCGGCTGAACCTGCCCGTTCTGGACCGCGAGATGCCCAAGATCGTTGGTTGGCCGGGTACGCCAGGAATTTTTGCAGGCGCCGCCCTGTTTCTAAGCGGGGCAGAAAGCACTTACGTTCTGCCTGAACATCGCGCCATGATCATGGGCCAATTTCCACGCGCCCATTTTGCCCGCATCCCCGGTGCCGGCCATTGGCTGCACGCCGAAAAACCACGCGAGTTTGAAGAGACGGTTCGTGTTTTTCTGAAGGCGTGATGGACGGAAATCGAACGGAACCGGGGGTTCCCCCACGCTTTGCACCCCTTACTCTGCCGCGTCCATATAGCTTTCCACCGGCGGGCAGGTGCAGACCAGATTTCGGTCGCCAAAGACATTATCCACCCGGCCCACAGGTGGCCAGTACTTATCAACCCGGAATGCGCCGGGCGGAAAGCACCCCTGTTCGCGCGGATAGGCCCGGGTCCAGTCGGCAACCAGATCTTCCACCGTATGCGGGGCGTGGCGAAGTGGGCTATCCTCGGCTGAAATCTCACCGTCTTCGACCGCTTTTATCTCCGCCCTGATCGCCAGCAACGCGTTGATAAAGCGGTCAATTTCGGCCTTAGTTTCGGATTCCGTCGGCTCCACCATCAAGGTGCCGGATACGGGCCAGCTCATCGTCGGCGCATGAAAACCATTGTCGATAAGACGTTTTGCGATGTCATCCACAGTCACGCCGATCTCTGCATAGGGCCGTGTGTCAAGGATGCATTCATGCGCCACCCGGCCCCTATTGCCCATGAACAAAACCTCATAGGCCCCCTTCAGACGCGCCGCGATGTAATTGGCATTCAGGATCGCGACCCGCGTCGCCTGCGTCAACCCCGGCCCACCCATCATCAGGCAATAAGCCCATGAAATCAGCAAGATAGATGCCGATCCGTAAGGCGCTGCCGACACCGGCCCCTCGGCCCCGCCTGTCTCCGGATGCCCCGGCAGGAACGGCGCCAGATGCGCCTTCACCCCAATCGGCCCCATCCCCGGGCCGCCGCCGCCATGCGGAATGGCAAAGGTTTTGTGCAGGTTCAAATGGCTGACATCGCCGCCGATTTTACCCGGTTGCACCAGCCCGACCATGGCGTTCATATTTGCGCCGTCGATATAAACCTGCCCGCCATATTCATGCGTTATGGCACAGATTTCGCGGACTGTTTCTTCAAACACACCATGGGTTGATGGGTAGGTGATCATGCAGGCGGCAAGCGTATCCCCTGCCGCGACCGCCTTGGCCCGGAAATCTTCGATATCCACATCGCCGTTCGGCGCGGATTTCACAACCACCACCTTCATCCCCACCATCTGCGCTGACGCCGGATTGGTGCCATGCGCCGATACCGGGATCAGGCAGACACCGCGCTGATGGTCGCCCCTTGACCGGTGATAGGCCGCGATGGTCAATAGCCCAGCATATTCGCCCTGTGCGCCCGAATTGGGTTGCATCGACATCGCGTCATAACCCGTTATTTCACAAAGCTTTTCTGACAGATCAGAGATCGCTTCGTGGTATCCTTGCGCCTGATCCATCGGCGCAAAGGGGTGCAACGTGCCAAATTCCGGCCAAGTGATCGGCATCATTTCAGCCGCCGCATTCAGCTTCATCGTGCAAGACCCCAGCGGAATCATCGCGCGGTCCAGCGCCAGATCCCGGTCCGACAGGCGGCGCATATAGCGCATCATTTCAGATTCCGCCCGGTTCATATGGAACACCGGATGGGTTAGAAAATCAGATTGCCGCAGCATGTCGATCCCAAAGCCCAAGGTGCCGCGATGCGGTGGGGCGATGGTAATCCCAAAAGCCCGCAGCACTTTGTGCAACACTGCCTCGTCTGAAGTCTCATCCAGAGAAATCCCCACCCGGTCATTGCCGATCTTGCGGAAATTCAGGCCCTCATGACGGGCGGCGGCAAGAATACCGGCTTGCCCTACGCCAACCTCGACCGTGATCGTATCGAAAAACGCTTTCGGCGACACTTTCGCCCCGGCTGCGCGCAGGGCTTTGGCCAGACGCACGGTATTGAAATGCACCCGTTCGGCAATCGCCCGCAAGCCCAAAGGCCCATGAAAAACCGCATAAAAACTGGCCATTACGGCCAGCAGCGCCTGCGCCGTACAGACGTTAGAGGTGGCCTTTTCGCGGCGGATATGTTGCTCGCGCGTTTGCAAAGACAGACGATAGGCCTTGTTGCCGCGTGCATCAATCGACACGCCAACAATGCGCCCCGGCATGGCGCGTTTCAGATCATCGGTGCAGGACATGAACGCCGCATGCGGCCCGCCGTACCCCAGCGGCACACCGAACCGCTGGCTGGACCCGACCGCAATATCCGCCCCCATCGCACCCGGTTCTTTCAACATGCACAGCGCCAACAAGTCTGTTGCAACAATGGCAATTGCTTTGGCGGTGTGGAGCATCGCAATCTCCGGCGCAAAATCCCTGACATGGCCATAGCTGCCGGGATACTGAAAAATTGCCCCGAAAACCTGTTCCGGATCAAGGTTTTCAACCATGTCCTCGATAATGGTTATCCCCAAAGGCTCGGCCCGGGTCCGGATCACGGCTAGGGTCTGCGGTTGGCAAAAACGGACAACGAAAAACGCCCGCGCCTTGGATTTGGAGGTGCGTTCGGCCATGGTCATGGCCTCGGCTGCCGCAGTTGCTTCATCCAGCAGGCTGGCATTGGCCACGGG
>JANNSG010000140.1:0-40132 GCA_031402355.1 Pseudorhodobacter sp.
AGGGGGCGCTTTGTGGTCTTGGCCAACGGCAAAACTGCTGTTCGGTCAGGTGCGCAAACGCGGGTTGCGCGGGTTGGCCGCGTGGTTTGGGTTGGCCTTGACCCCGGCGCGTGGGTGGCTGGACGCGGGGTATCAAAGCCCCTTGGTGCAGGCACTTTATGCGCCTTGGGTTTTACACTGCGGCCTGACGCCTGACGCCGCCTATTCCGGGCAGATGGGCAAGGTGGTGGCCTTTGCGCTGGAGGCCGCAGGTGCGCCGGTGACCAAGGGTGGCGCAGGGGCGGCGGTGGCGGCGTTTCGGGCGTTGATTGAGGAACAGGGTGGCGAGTTGCGCACAGGCGCCGATGTGGAGCGGATTGACGTGTTTGGCGGCCGGGTGACGGGTGTGACGCTGGTGGGCGGAGAGGCGATTGCTGCGAAATCGGTGCTGGCATCCGTCGCGCCGGGGCAGTTGATGGATCGGCTTTTGCGGGATGAAAATCTGCCGGGTGACAAGGCCGCCGCAAAAACCTATCGCCACGGACGCGGCAATTTTCAGTTGCATTATGCACTGGATGCGGCCCCGGAATGGTTGTCGCCGGGGTTGGAGGATGTGGCTTTGATCCATCTGGCGGATGGCATTGACTCAGTGTCAAAATCCGCGAACGAGGCGGAACGGGGGATGTTGCCCGCAGTGCCGACCATCTGCGTGGGCCAGCCGCACAGGCTTGACCCCAGCCGCTGCCCGCCGGGCAAGGCCGTGCTGTGGTTGCAAATCCCCGATGCGCCGCGGGTGATCAAGGGCGATGCGGCGGGGGTGATTGAACCGGGGGCAGAATGGTCGGAGGCTGTGCGCGAGGCGTTTGCCGACCGGATTGAAACCATCCTTTCGCGCCACATCAAAGATTTCGGCAAAATAAAACTCGCCCGCCGCGCTTATTCCCCGGCTGACCTTGCTGCGATCAACATCAACCTTGTCGGCGGCGATCCTTACGGCGGGGCCTGCAGCATCGACCAGTTTTTCATCTGGCGACCCTTTTCCCATTCCACCAATGGCACCAATGATTTGCGCGGCTTTCTTCACATCGGCGCATCAACCCATCCCGGCCCCGGTCTTGGCGGCGGATCGGGCTATCTGGCCGCAAAAAGGCTGGGCGCATGAACGACGAAAGCCCTATTTCTGCAAGGCTTGGCGAAATTGGCCTGTTCAATTTCGCGCCTTATCTGATGAACCGCATCATGGGGCGCTATAATGCCAGCCTGCGCGATGAGATGGGCGATCTTGGCCTTTCGACCCCGAAAATGCGGGCATTGGCAGTGTTGTCAGTGATCGAAGGGCCGCTGATCGGGGAACTTGCGGTTTATGCCGTGGTTGAGCAATCCACCCTCAGCCGAGCGTTGGATCAGTTGGTGGTTGACGGTCTGGTGCGCCGCGAAGCCGATGCCAATGACAGCCGCGCCACGCGGGTGTATATTACGGATGCAGGCCGCAGCACGTTTGAAACACTATGGCCGCATATGGCTGCCACCTACGCCCGCATGTTTCGCGGCATTCCCGATACGGAACGCGCAGCCTTTGTCGGCACCCTGCAAAAGATGCTGATCAACATCCGCAAACACGAGATTTGAGCCATGGCAGAACGGTCTTTCAAAGCGGAAGTGGAACATCTGCGGCTTGGCGCGGGGCAGACCTTCACCGGCGAAGGCATCCTCGCGATCACCAAAGCGCTGCTGGAAAACGGCGTGGGCTACGTGGGCGGCTATCAGGGCGCGCCTATTTCGCACCTGATGGATGTGCTTGCGGACGCGCAGGAATTGCTGGGGGAACTGGGCGTCAGGTTTGAAGCCAACGCGAATGAGGCTGCGGCGGCGGCGATGCTGGCCGCATCGGTGCATTACCCGATCCGGGGGGCGGTCACGTTCAAAGGCCCTGTCGGCGTGAACGTGGCGTCGGATGCGCTGGCCAACCTGTCGTCCTCGGGCGTAAATGGCGGCGCTTTGGTGATCCTGGGCGAAGATTACGGCGAGGGTTCCAGCATCATGCAGGAACGCAGCCACGCGTTTGCGATGAAATCGCAGTTCTGGCTGCTGGACCCGCGACCAAATTTGCCCAGCATTGTCAAAGCGGTGGGCGATGGCTTTGCATTGTCTGAAGCCAGCAATAGCCCGGTCATGCTGACCATGCGGATACGGTCGTGCCATGTGACGGGGTCGTTTGAGACGAAAGATAACCAGCGCCCGAAGCTTTCCGTCAAAGACGCGCTGTCAAACCCGCGTTCTGATTTCGCCCGCGTCGTGCTGCCGCCGATGTCCTATGTGCATGAACAGGACAAGGTGAAAATCCGCTGGCCTGCGGCGGAGCGGTTCATCATTGAACACGCGTTGAACGAACAGTTCGGCCCCGCCCGCGCGCCCGTAGGCATCGTCGTGCAAGGCGGCATGTATAACAGCGTGATCCGCGCGTTACAGAGGCTTGGGCTGGCCAATATCTACGGTGACACGCAGGTGCCGCTATATGTGCTGAACGTGACTTATCCACTTATCTCGTCTGAATTCCTCAGTTTCTGTGACGGCAAAGAGGCAGTTCTGGTGGTCGAAGAGGGCCAGCCCGAATTCATCGAGCAACAGCTTGGAAGCTACCTTTACCGCGCCGGATCACAGGTGAAACTCTACGGCAAAGGCGTGTTGCCAATGGCGGGGGAATATACCGGACAGGTCATGCTGGATGGGGTGACGGCGTTCCTGAAAGCTGCCGCCCCGCAACTGCTGCCGGGGCAAGTGCGCGCGCCGAATTTTGATGGCCCGGCCATTCCGGACCTGTCAAAAACCGTCCCGATCCGGCCGCCGGGTTTCTGCACAGGCTGCCCGGAACGGCCCATTTTTGCGGCGATGAAACTGGTCGAGAAGGAGCTTGGCAAACACCAGATTTCTGCCGACATCGGCTGTCATCTGTTTGGTGCATTACCGCCGTTCGAGATTGGCGGCGCAACCATGGGGTTCGGTCTGGGGCCGGCAGCGAACGGTGCCTTTGATGGCGGCGGCGAAAAACGCCCGGTTTCCATCATCGGCGATGGCGGCTTTTGGCACAACGGGCTGTCATCGTCCTTCACCAATATGGTGTTCAACAAATCCGACGGCGTGGCGATTGTGGTCGATAACTTTTATTCAGCAGCGACGGGCGGGCAGGATGTGATGTCGAGCCGCGCCGACAATGCCACCAAAGCCACGAAAAATCCGATCTCCAAGGCCTTGGGCGGCATCGGAATCACTTGGGTGCGGCAAGTTGACCGCACCTATGACGTGACGCATATGCGCAACGTCATCCGCGAGGCACTGACCACCGATGTGCCGGGGCCGAAGGTGATTGTCGCGTCATCGGAATGCATGCTGAACAAACAGCGCCGCGAAAAGCCGCTGCGGGCAAAGGCGATCAAGGAAGGCCGCCGCGTTGATATTCCGCGCTTTGGCGTGGACGCCGATATCTGCACCGGCGATCACGCATGTATCCGCCTGTCGGGTTGCCCGTCGCTGTCCCTGAAAAAACTGGATGATCCGTTGCGCGATGATCCGGTGGCAAGCATTGATCAATCTTGCGTAGGCTGCGGCAACTGCGGCGAGGTGGCCGATGCCGCCGTGCTGTGCCCCAGCTTTTACCGCGCTGATGTGGTGCATAATCCGGGGGTGTGGGAAAAGCGCATAGCCTCTTGGCGGGCCGCGATCATCACCCGCCTGCAGGCTCGGCGCGCCGCACGCCGTCTTACTTTCGGGAGTGTGAAATGACCTTGCATCAAACCCTTGCGGCGCAGCCCCCCGACACAAGCATGGCCGGCATCACCAAGCTGGTTGTGATGGCGGTCGGCGGGCAGGGTGGCGGCGTGGTTGCTGGCTGGATCGAGGATCTGGCGCGGGCCGCAGGATATGCCGTTCAGGCCACGTCGGTGGCAGGGGTAGCACAGCGCACCGGGGCCACGGTTTACTACATCGAGATGTGTCCGCTTGGTGACCGTAACCCGGTGTTTTCGCTGATGCCGGCGGCGGGCGATGTCGATATCTTGATCGCGTCGGAAATGATGGAGGTGGGCCGGTCGATCTTGCGCGGCTTCGTGACCCCGGATCGCACCACGCTGATCGGGTCTACCCACCGCGCATTGGCAGTATCGGAAAAGATGGTGCCGGGCGATGGTATCGCCAATGCGGCCGAGGTGGTTGCAGCAGCAGAGATTGCCGCGCAAAAACTGGTGCTGGCGGATTTCGAAGCTCTGGCAACCGGGGCAGGGTCGGTCATCTCTGCCAGCCTGTTTGGCGGATTGGCCGGATCGGGTGCCTTGCCCTTCCCGCCCGGGGCATTCGAGGCGGCAATCCGCGCGTCAGGCAAGGGCGTAGACGCCAGTCTGCGCGCTTTTGCGGCAGGGTTTGACGCGGTGACCGGGCCTGCGTTGCCCGCAAATATTGCGGCGGGGCCCGTGCCGGACAAAGCGCCATCCGGGCCCTTGGCATTGGTTGCAGATTGGGACCGGCTTGTTGCGCGCACGGTCAAGATGCCAGCATCGGTGGCAGATATGGCGCAGGCCGGTTTGTGCAAAGTGGTGGATTTCCAATCGGTTGCCTATGGGTTCACCTATCTTGATCATTTGCAAACCGTGCTGGACCGCGATGATGCGGCGCAGGGTTTTGCGATGTCTGTGGCGGCGGCGAAATACCTGGCCAATGCCATGGCTTACGATGATGTGATCCGCGTGGCTGACCTGAAGACAAGGGCGGGGCGGTTCGATCGGATCAGATCGGAAATGGGTGCAATAGACACCAACATCCTGCAGGTGACCGAATTCATGCATCCGCGCGCAACGGAAATCGTGGGCATGTTGCCCGCCAAATGGGGGGCAAAGGTAGAAGCCAGCCCAAAATGGATGGCGCGGCTGGATCGCTGGTTTGGCCGCGGGCGACATTTGCGCACCGATGGGCTGCTGGCCTTCGTGGCACTGCACATGCTGGGGGCGCTTCGTGGCCACCGGCTGCGCACGCTTCGCCATAAGTATGAGATGGATCATCTGTCCCGCTGGTTGTCGCTGGCCCGGCAAACCCGGGCACAAAACTATGATCTGGCGGTGGAAATCATTTGCTGTCGCCGCCTGGTGAAAGGCTATTCCGACACCCATGCGCGGGGCCTGTCCAAATTCGACCGGGTGCTTGGTGGAATTGAACTGGTCAAACATCGCGCGGATGCCGCCGATTGGGCGCGCCGCTTGCGCGAGGCTGCGCTGTTGGATGAAAAGGGCATAGCGCTTGACGGCGCGCTGGCGACCATCCGCAGCTTTGCCTGATTTCCTTTTCGCGCCAATACTCCCGCGCGGAGCGCATTGCTTTTGTGGTGGAATCCTCCGGCGGGGATATTTAAGCCAATATGAAAGCTGTGAGCGTCAGGCCCGAAGGGCTGTCAGAGCCAGAACGAGCCGATCCGTGCCCTCGGATGTGGTCACAAACCCGGGCGACAGACGCAGGGTGCCGCCCCGTGCATCGGCATGAAGATCGACCTCGCGCAGGGTTTGCAAGGCGCGTTGTGCAGCGTCAGGACTGGCCAATCGCAGCATCACCGAGCCGCCGCGCTGTGCTGCCTTTCGGGGGGTGGCAAGGGGCAGACCTGCATCGCCTGCGGCATCGATGATCCGTGCCGTCAGCGCGCGGTTATGGGCCAGCAGGACAGCCCCGTTTTGCCTGGCGTGCCAGTCAAGGGCGGGCAGCGAGGCAACCGCGGCCATGGTGCCGGGTGTGCCATTGTCAAAGCGGCGGATATCGGGGGCCAATGCAAATTTATCCAAGTCCCAGGAAAACGGATTGTCCTGGCTGAACCATCCGCGCAAATCGGGCTGGCATTGGGCGATCAAAGCAGGGGCCACATGCAGAATACCGGCACCGGGCGTGCCGCACATCCATTTCAGGCTGGTGGACAGAGTGAAATCAACCGCCGGTTTCGTCACATCGAACGGCAGCAGCCCTGCCGCCTGGGTGATATCCACCCCGATCAGGCTGCCCATCTGGCGGCCATGCGCCACCATGGCGTCCAGATCAATGCGGTGCGACGAGGTGGAACAGACCCATGTCAGCAGGGCCAGTCCCACATCCGGCCCCCAGCCTGCGATGAAATCTTCATCCTCGACCCAAGGCGAGCCTTGCCGCAATGGAACGGTGTCAAGCGTAAACCCCCGGCGCGCGGCGAGCCCGGTCAGCAAGAAATGGTTCGACGGAAAGCAATCGGCGGCCACCAACACCCGCTTGCCGCGCAAAGCCGCATCCGGCAGAGCCGAGATCAGCATATGCAGCCCCGATGTCACGTTTTCGCAGGTGGTCACCGTGGCATCCGGCGCGTTGATGATGGCGCGCCAGCGGCTGACGTAATCTGCGCGCTTGCCCAGGGCATAGCCCCATTGCGCATCATCATTCGCAGCCCAGATGCCCGCAAATTCGGCCATGGCCGATGCCAGGTCCGCCATCTTGCCGGGGTATTGGCCGATGGAATGATAAAGGAAATAACCCGATCCGTCGCTTTGCATGTCTGTGCTGTCTTTCATACCGAATGAAGTGCCAGCGCTACACCTTGACCGACCCCCACGCAAAGCGTGGCTAGGGCGTGTTTGCTGCCTGTTTCCTGTAGTCTTCGGGCAGCAGTGGCGGCAATGCGCGCGCCGGACATGCCAAGCGGGTGACCCATCGCAATACCGCCGCCATAGGCGTTCACATGCGCCGCATCATCGGCCAGCCCCCAGGCCCGCGTGCAGGCCAGCACTTGGGCGGCGAAAGCCTCGTTTACCTCGATCACATCGAAATCGCCGGGTCGAAGGCCCGTCCGCGTGGTCAACCGTTGCAGGGCTGCTATTGGCCCGAGGCCCATCACACGAGGGGCCACCCCGGCGCTGGCGGCGGCACCAATACGGGCGACTGGCGATAAGCCAAATCGTTCTACGCCCGCAGCAGAGGCGAGGATCATGGCGCAAGCCCCATCATTGATGCCGGCCGCATTGCCTGCGGTAATGGTGCCGCTTGCGCGAAACGCAGCGGGCAGAGCGCCGAGTTTTTCAAGATCAGTTGCGCGCGGGTGTTCATCCGTGCAGATCACCTGGGCGGCACCTTTGCGGCTGGCCAAGGTCAGGGGCAGAATATCCGCACCATGCCAAACCGCGTCATAGCGCGACTGGCTGCGCTGCGCGAACGCATCCTGATCAATGCGGGAAATGCCAATTTCCGCCGCGACATTTTCGGCGGTTTCGGGCATGTTTTCAATCCCGTAGGCGGCTGCAATCTTGTCATTCACAAAGCGCCAGCCGATGGTGGTATCATAGATCTGGGCTGTGCGGGCAAAGGCCTTGTCAGCCTTGGCCATCACAAACGGTGCGCGCGACATCGATTCGACCCCGCCTGCGATGATGACATCGGCCCCGTCGCGGATGGCGCGCGCGCCCGCGATCACCGCGTCAAGGCCCGAGGCACACAATCGGTTCACTGTCAGCGCAGGCACCGATTCAGGCAAGCGTGACAGCAACACCGCCATCCGCGCGACATTGCGGTTATCCTCGCCCGCCTGATTGGCGCAGCCGAGGATCACCTCATCCACGCAAAGGCCGGGGTGCAGATCCAGCAAGCCGTCAATCACCAAAGCGGCCATATCATCGGGGCGCAGGGCTGCAAGCGCGCCGCCATAACGCCCGATCGGAGTGCGGCGGAACGTACAAAGGAAAACGTCGGTCATGCCATCTCCGTCAGGGCGGGACTTGCGGTGTAGCGGCCGCGCAAATGGGCGGGGGCGGCGGCGGAAAGGGCGGCCAGTACAGCCAGCACAGCGCGCGCGCCGTAGCCGTGCAGGGCAGCAAATGGCCCGCGCGGAAAGTTCATGCCAAGCGTCAGGGCGGTATCTATGCCCTCGGGCGTGGTGCCGCCTTCGGCCAGCAAAGTGGCCGCTTCATTGATCATCGTGGCCTCAATCCGTTGGACGATTTCGGTGGCATTGGGCGGGGCCGAATTGGGAGAGGCCATGTAAACAAAGCCGCGCCCGGTTTTGCGCCCCAAGTTGCCGCTGGCCACCTGCGCGCGCAGGCGGTCAAACACATGATAACGCGGGTTGCCGTTCATGGCGGCAAACAGCCCTTCGGTGGCGGCCAGATTGATATCGGCGCCGATCAGGTCTATCAACGCGAATGGCCCGATCTTATACCCGGCGGCAACCATCGCCGCGTCGATCACTATAGCGGGAATGCCCTCTTCCAGCAAAGCCAAGGCTTCGCCGTAGAAGGGGCGTGCGCAGCGGTTGACGATGAAACCGGGGCGGTCGGGTGCATCTATCACCACTTTGCCCGCTCTTTCGGTGATCATGCGCGCGTGCCGTAAAGCCCCGCCTGACGTGCCCGCATGGCCCACCAGTTCGACCAGCTTCATCGCCGTTGCCGGGTTGAAGAAATGCAGGCCTAGCACACGTTGCGGGCGCATCAGGCCTTCGGCCACAGCCGCGACCGATAAGGATGAGGTGTTGGTGGCAAGAATGGCATCTTTGGCCAGCACCGTTTCCAGATCGGCAAACAGGGCCCGTTTTGCGATCAGATTTTCGGCTATGGCTTCAATCAGCAGGTCCGCGCGGCCCATCTCCGCCGGGCGCGTGACCAGCCGCAGCCGAAGCAATGCGCTGTTGCGCGCGTCAAGGGTAAGCTTTCCTGCCGTGATGCGCGCGGTCAGTGTTTCGGCCAGACGCATAGGGGCGGTGGTCAGCATCGGCGCAAAGGCATCGGTTGCCACCACCCTGAAGCCCGCCATCAAGAAAACCTGAACAATCCCCAGACCCATTGTGCCAAGCCCTACCACGCCAATCACGGGCTTTGGGTCAAGACCAGCTGGGGGCGGCGCGGTATCCATGCGGTCATCATGCGCCAATGGGGCAAAACTTCAAGGATTAAATTTCAAGCTTGAAATTGTTTTCAGGGAATGCAACGCTAGATACAAGCGCGAAACAACCAAGGGAACGGGTATGAAGGTTCTTTGTCTGGGGGGCGGACCGGCGGGTCTGTATTTCGCGATATCGATGAAATTGCGCGACCCGACCCATGCTGTGACGGTGCTGGAGCGCAACAAGGCCAATGACACATTTGGCTGGGGGGTTGTGCTGTCGGATGACGCGCTGTCGAACATGGCCCGCAATGATCCAGTCAGCACGCAGACCATCAAGGAACATTTCGCCTATTGGGACGACATTGCGGTGGTGCAGGGCGGCGTGCGCACGGTATCGGGCGGGCATGGCTTTGCGGGCATCGGGCGCAAGCAGTTGCTGATCATTCTGCAAGCCCGAGCGCGGGAGTTGGGCGTTGATCTGCGGTTTGAGGTCGAATTCAAATCGGCAGGGGAGTATCGTCGCGAGTATGACATTGTTGTCGCCACGGATGGTCTGAATTCCGCTGTGCGGCGGGAATTTGAAGATACGTTCAAGCCGCAGATAGACACCCGGCTGTGCAAATTCGTCTGGCTTGGCACCCATGCCAAGTTCGACGATGCGTTTACCTTCATCTTTGAGAAGACCAAGCATGGCTGGGTTTGGGCACATGCCTACCAGTTTGACAGCGATACCGCGACTTTCATCGTGGAATGTTCGCAAACCACCTGGGATGCCTGGGGCTTTGATACCATGTCCAAAGAGGACACGGTTGAAACCTGCCGCAGCATATTTGCCGATCACCTTGGCGGTAACGCGTTGATTTCAAACGCTGCGCATTTGCGTGGGTCAGCCGTCTGGATGAATTTTCCACGGGTGATCTGCGAGCGCTGGTATCATGAAAATGTGGTCCTGATGGGCGACGCGGCGGCGACCGCGCATTTTTCGATCGGGTCTGGCACGCGTCTGGCACTGGATTCGGCCATTGCCCTGGCCAGCAATCTGCACAGTGAACCCAGTATCGAGGCGGCCTTTGCGCGCTATCAGGAAGACCGGCGGGTTGAGGTTTTGCGCTTGCAATCGGCGGCGCGCAATTCGCTGGAATGGTTCGAAGAGGTTGAGCGTTATCTGGACATGCCGCCGACCCAATTTGCCTATTCGCTGCTGACCCGCAGCCAGCGGATTGCCCATGAAAACCTGCGTTTGCGCGACCCGGGCTGGCTGCGCGACGCAGAGAACTGGTTTGCCGGCCAAGCGGGTGGCGATGCGGACCGCGCGCCGATGTTCGCACCATTTCAATTGCGCGGTATGCGACTTGCGAACCGCATCGTGGTGTCGCCCATGGCGCAGTACCGCGCGGTCGATGGCACCCCCGGCGATTGGCATTTTGTGCACTACGCCGAACGGGCAAAAGGTGGTGCCGGGCTTGTGACGACCGAAATGACCTGCGTGTCGGCCAATGGCCGTATCACGCCGGGCTGCACCGGGCTTTATACCCCCAAGCACGAAGCAGGGTGGAAGCGGATCAATGATTTCATCCACGCGGAAACGCAGGCCAAGACCTGCTGCCAGATCGGCCATTCCGGGCGCAAGGGGTCTACCCAAGTTGGCTGGGCCGATGCAGATGCGCCTTTGGTGTCGGGCAACTGGCCTTTGCTGTCAGCCAGTGCGATCCCTTGGTCTGAAGGCAATGCCACGCCACGCGCGATGGACCGCGATGATATGGACAAGGTTCTGCGGCAGTTCATCAAATCGGTGGAAATGGCCGAAGCTGCCGACTTTGACATGATTGAACTGCACGCGGCACATGGCTATCTGATTTCGAGCTTCATTTCGCCAAAATCCAACCTGCGGGACGACAGCTATGGCGGCCCCCTGGAAAACCGGATGCGCTATCCGCTGGAAGTAGTCCGTGAAATGCGGGCTGTCTGGCCGGGACACAAGCCAATGTCGGTGCGCATTTCGGCCAATGATTGGGTCGGCGATGATGGCGTCACACCTGACGAGGCGGTGGAGATTGCCATGATGTTTGCCGCTGAAGGCGCAGATATCATTGATGTTTCGGCGGGCCAGACCTCGACCGATGCAAAGCCGGTCTATGGCCGGATGTTCCAGACGCCGTTCAGTGATCGTATTCGAAACGTTGCAGGTCTGGCCACCATGGCAGTCGGCAACATCAGCGATGCAGATCAGGTGAATTCGATCCTGCTTGCGGGTCGCGCCGATCTGGTCTGCCTCGCCCGCCCGCATCTGGCCGATCCCTACTGGACGCTGCATGCGGCGATTGCCTTGGGTGACACCGCCACCCATTGGCCGCTGCCCTACCTTGCCGGGGCGGAACAAGCCCGCCGTCTGGCGCAGCGCGCAGCCGAGGTGATCCGGGCATGACACTGGCGGGCAAACGGGTGTTGATCACCGGCGGCGGATCTGGACTTGGCGCAGATCTGGCGCGCGGATTTGCTGGCGCCGGGGCGGAGGTTGTGATTTCCGGCCGCCGTGCCGATGCGCTTGCAAAGACCGCCGTCGGACGCATCCGCGCGGTGCAGGCGGATGTCACCGATGAGGTCTCCGTGAAAGCGATGTTTGCCGCCAGCGGCCCTTGTGACATCGTCATTGCCAATGCGGGGGCTGCGGATTCTGCACCGATGGCGCGCACCACGATTGGCCAGTGGAATGCGATGATTGCGGTCAATCTGACCGGCGTATTCCTGACCCTGCGCGATGGCTTGAACCAGATGCCGGGATGGGGGCGACTGATCGCCATTGCTTCGACCGCTGGCCTGAGAGGCTTTCCCAAAATCGTGCCCTATGCGGCAGCAAAGCACGGGGTTATCGGGCTGACGCGCAGCCTCGCCCTTGAAGTGGCGCGCAAACCAATAACCGTGAACGCGCTGTGCCCCGGATACCTTGACACCGAAATGACCGACCATTCTGTGGCCGTGATCATGGAAAAAACTGGCCGGAGTGAGGCCGAGGCCCGCATCACATTGGCCGCGATGAGCCCGCAAAACCGGCTGATCCAGCCGTCCGAAGTAACAGCCGCCGCGCTTTGGCTTTGCGGCCCCGGTGCAGAAGGCATCAACGGGCAAGCCATTGAAATCAATGGGGGGCAGGCATGAAAGACCAAAGCTTGCCCGATGCACTTTCCAAACGCCGGCTCAAAATGTGGATCCGCCTGCTGGGTGTCACCCGTGTCGCAGAATCGCATTTGCGCGAATTTTTGCGGGTGGATCATGCCACCACTTTGCCGCGCTTTGATGTGATGGCCGCACTTTATCGCCGCCAAGGCGGTGTTACAATGTCAGAACTTTCGCGCATGTTGTTGGTATCGAACGGCAATGCCACCACGGTTGTAGACCGGTTGGAAATGGATGGCCTAGTGCGCCGCACGGGGTCGGATGCCGACCGCCGCACGGTGTTTGTGGCGCTGACCGATGCCGGGCTGGCGCAATTCGAAGGGCTGGCGACTGAGCATGAACGCGAAGTGAACCAGATATTTGCAGCACTGACCGAGGCGGAGCTTGATATGCTGACAGATATTTTCAAACGCATCGGTGCTGCCAGATGACCCAGATTGCCAGCCTTACGCCGCAACACTTTCTGTTGTCCGTGCACGACCGCGTGGCGACTATCCGCCTGAACCGGCCAGAGCGGAAGAACCCGCTGAGTTTTGCGAGCTACGCAGAATTGCGCGACACCTTCCGTGCGCTGCCCTATGCGACGGATGTGGATGTCGTGGTGCTAGCCTCGAGCGGCGGCAATTTTTGTTCGGGCGGCGATGTGCATGACATCATCGGCCCGCTGGTGGGCATGGATATGAAGGGCCTATTGGCCTTTACCCGGATGACCGGCGATCTGGTCAAAGCCATCATCGGATGTGGCAAGCCGGTGATTGCGGCAGTGGATGGGATCTGCGTGGGGGCTGGGGCCATTCTTGCCATGGCCGCCGATATGCGCCTAGCCACGCCGGAGGCGAAATGCGCGTTTCTGTTCACCCGGGTGGGCCTTGCGGGTTGCGATATGGGGGCTTGTGCGATGTTGCCGCGCATCATCGGGCAGGGCCGTGCGGCGGAACTGTTGTACACCGGGCGGGTGATGACGGCGCATGAAGGCGAGCGGTGGGGATTCTGGAATGCGCTGCATCCAGCCGACACCTTGGAGGTCGAGGCGATGGCTTTGGCCGCCCGACTTGCCGCCGGGCCGACCTTTGCGCATGGCATGACCAAGGTGCAACTGGCGCAGGAATGGACCATGGGCCTGGAACAAGCGATCGAGGCTGAAGCGCAGGCGCAGGCGATCTGCATGCAGACACGCGATTTTGAGCGGGCGTATAAGGCGTTTGTGGCAAAGGAAAAGCCTGTGTTTCAGGGTGATTGACCAAACAAGCCGGGGGGGCTGTCTGCCCCCCGGACCCCCCCGAGGATATTTGTGAACAGATGAAACATGAGTGATCAGACCTTTCTTGAGTGGCCGTTCTTTGAGGCGCATCACCGTGATCTGGCGGCAGCGCTTGACGTGTGGTGCAAAGCAAACTTGCCCGTCGATCATTCCGACGCGGATGCCGCCTGTCGTGGTTTGGTGGTGATGTTGGGGCAAGGCGGTTGGTTGCGCCATTCGGGTGCTGCGGAGGGCGAAGCGTTGGATTTGCGCAGCCTGTGTCTGATCCGCGAAACCCTGTCCCGGCATGACGGCTTGGCTGATTTCGCCTTTGCGATTCAGGGGCTAGGGATGGGGGCGGTGTCTTTGTTCGGCACGCCGTTGCAGCGCGCGTGGTTGGAACGCACCCGGTCCGGCCGCGCCATCGCGGGCTTTGCGCTGACTGAGCCGGGCTCCGGGTCTGACGTGGCGGCCACGGCGACAACGGCATTGCCTGGGCAGGGGGGCTGGGTGCTCAATGGCGAGAAAACCTATATTTCCAACGGCGGCATTGCCGATGTTTATGTGATCTTTGCCCGCACGGGTGAGGCACCGGGTGCGCGCGGGATTTCAGCGTTCTTGCTGCCCGCCGATACGCCTGGGCTTAGCGTGGTGGAACGGATCGAGGTGATGGCCCCGCATCCACTTGCCCATCTGCGGCTGACTGATTTGCATCTGCCAGACAGTGCCTTGATCGGGCAGGCAGGCGGTGGCTTCAAAGTGGCGATGTCGGTGTTGGATATGTTCCGCACCACGGTCGGAGCGGCAGCACTGGGGTTCGCGCGCCGGGCGATGGATGAGGCTGTAAGCCGCGTAAAAAGCCGCGTCATCGGCGGCGCGCCTTTGGCGGATCTGCAAATGGTGCAGGGACATATCGCCGATATGGCGCTGGAGGTGGACAGCGCCGCTTTGCTGATTTACCGCGCGGCTTGGGCCAAGGATCAAGGTGCCGTCCGTATCAGCAGAGAGGCGGCGATGGCCAAGCTGCATGCCACCGAGGCCGCACAACGCATCATCGACATGGCCGTGCAGCTGCATGGCGGCGACGGTGTACGTTCTGGTTTTGCTGTGGAGCATCTTTACCGCGAAATCAGGGCATTGCGGATTTATGAAGGGGCAAGTGACGTGCAGCGCATCATCATCGCGCGGGCGGTGTTGGCAGATAATTGACCGCGCATCATGCGCAAACCAGGGAGAAGAGACATGGCACTAAAAGGCGGCGTGACCAAGAACGGCGAGGGTTTCGAGGGCATCGAATGGAACATTCTTGGTCAGAGGTACTTCCCCAAGGCAGATTGTGACGCAACCTTCGCGTTCGAGGCCAACAGTCTGCCGGGGCAGGCAGTTCCTGTGCATGTGCACCCGACGCAGGATGAATTCATTCTGGTTCAGGAAGGGCAGTTGGAACTGAAACTGGACGGCGTCTGGCAAACCGCAAAAGCGGGCGATCTGGTGCGGATGCCACGCGGTGTGCCGCATGGCTATTTCAACAAATCGGACAAGCCGGTGCGGGCATTGTTTTGGGTATCGCCAGCAGGCAAGTTGCGGCAATTGTTTGAAACACTGCACAATATGACGGACATTCCCGCAGTGATCGCAGCCTCTGCCGCGCATGACGTTGATTTTTTACCACCTGAGGCCAGTGCCTGATGATCTATACCCGCGCGATCCCTGTCGAATTCAATCACTGCGACCCGGCAGGGATCGTGTTTTATCCGCGCTATTTCGAGATGACAAATTCGTTGGTGGAAAATTTCTTTGCCGATGTGATGGGCCATTCTTACGCCGCGATGATGGAGGCAGGGCAGGGCGTGCCAACCGCGCGGTTGGAGGTGAATTTTCGGTTGCCGTCGCGGCTTGGGGACAGGCTGGAATGGCGTTTGCAAGTGATGCGCGTCGGCGGATCGTCGGTAAGTTTTGTCGCGACCGCTATGGTTGATGAACAGGTTCGGTTGACCGCCAACTTGACACTTGTCTGGGTGGAGGCGAGGAAACCAAAGCCATGGCCCGAAACCCTCCGAGCCAAGCTTGACGCCTTTCAAGGGGATCACACATGACCAGCCCACATCAATTCTTGCACCCGTCCCACTGGAAATCGACGCCCGGCTATTCCAACGGCATGGCGGCGACGGGTCGTTTGGTGGTGACCGGCGGCATGATTGGCTGGACCCCGGATCAGGTGTTCGAGTCCGACGATTTCGCCGCCCAGGCAGGCCAGGCCCTGCGCAATATTGTTGCGGTGCTGGCCGAGGCCGGGGCGCGGCCCGATCATATCGTGCGACTGACCTGGTATGTGACCGACAAGCACGCCTATCTGGACAGTCTGGCCGAACTCGGGCAGGCCTATAAAGCGGCGATCGGGCGGCACTATCCAGCGATGGCCTTGGTGCAGGTTGTAGCATTGGTTGAAGACCGTGCTTTGGTTGAAATTGAAGCCACGGCAGTTATTCCGGAGGGCGCGTGATGTTGGGGCCATCGGGTCATAGCGATACCTTTTCGCGCGATAATCTACCCCCGGCAGACCAATGGCCCGAACTGCCGCTAGGCCCACACAGCTACCCGGACTGGCTGAACGCCGCAACTGAGCTGACCGACCGGATGGTGGAACGCGGTTTTGGTGACCATACCGCGCTGATCGGCAATGGCCGCCAGCGGACGTATAAGGAACTGACCGATTGGTCGAACCGGATCGCGCATGCTTTGGTTGAAGATTACGGTGTAAAGCCCGGAAATCGTGTGCTGATCCGATCTGCCAATAATCCGGCGATGGTGGCTGCTTGGCTGGGGGCCACCAAGGCGGGGGCGGTGGTGGTCAACACCATGCCGATGCTGCGGGCGGGGGAACTTTCGCAGATTGTTGATAAGGCGGAGATTACCCACGCCCTATGCGACACGCGCCTGATGGACGAATTGGTGACCTGCGGCAAAACCAGCCGCACCCTTAAAACCATCATCGGGTTTGACGGCACTGCCAACCATGACGCGGAACTTGACCGTATTGCCTTGTCGAAATCCGTGCGCTTCACGCCGCCGCCAACGGGCCGCGATGATGTGGCGCTGCTGGGCTTCACCTCTGGCACCACGGGCCAGCCCAAAGCCACCATGCATTTCCACCGCGACCTGTTGATCATCGCCGATGGTTACGCGGCAGAGGTACTGAACGTCACCCCCGACGATATCTTCGTAGGCTCGCCCCCCCTCGCCTTTACCTTCGGCCTCGGCGGCCTTGCTATCTTTCCGCTCCGCTTCGGTGCTGCGGCGGCGTTGCTGGAACAAGCCACGCCGCCTAGCATGATCGACATCATCCAGACCTTTAAGGCCACCGTCTGCTTCACCGCCCCCACCGCCTACCGGGTGATGCTGAAAGCCATGGCAGACGGCGCAGACCTGTCCAGCCTGCGCGCTGCCGTTAGTGCCGGCGAAACCCTGCCGGCGCCCGTCTATGACGAATGGATCGTCAGAACCGGCAAACCCATGCTGGATGGCATTGGCGCGACTGAGATGCTGCATATTTTCCTGACCAACCGCTTCGACGACCACCGCCCCGGCTGCACGGGCCGCCCGGTCACCGGATATGAGGCCAAAATCGTCGATGATACGGGCGCAGAACTTCCCCATGGTGAAGTTGGCCGCCTCGCCGTGCGCGGGCCGACGGGATGCCGCTACTTGGCCGACGACCGTCAATCCAAATACGTCCAGAACGGCTGGAACCTGACCGGCGATAGCTTTTGGCAAGACGAAGGTGGCTATTTCCACTTCGCCGCCCGCAGTGACGACATGATCATCTCTGCTGGCTACAACATCGCGGGGCCAGAGGTTGAAGCAGCGCTGCTTTCCCACCCCGCCGTGCTGGAATGTGCGGTGATCGGTATTGCCGATCCGGACCGGGGCCAGATCGTACAAGCCCATGTCGTGCTGACCGGCGGTAATACCCCCGGCCAAGCCACCACGAAAACGCTGCAAGACCACGTCAAAGCCACTATTGCCCCCTACAAATATCCGCGTTCGGTGGTCTATACGGATGCGCTGCCGAAAACCCAGACCGGCAAAATCCAACGGTTCAGATTGCGCGACGCGCCTTGAGCGCGCATTGACTTGAGCGCCCAACGCGGCAATCGTCCGCCAAAAGCAGAGGGGCAGCTTATGCGCAAGGTTTTCATCACCGGAACCGCCGGGTTCATCGGCTATCATCTGGCGAAACTGCTGCTGGATGAGGGCTTTACCGTTCACGGCTATGACGGCATGACCGACTATTATGATGTGACCCTGAAACACCGCCGCCACGCGATGCTGGCCCAGACGCCCAACTTTCACGCGACTGAGGGAATGCTGGAAAACCACGTTCTGCTGGATGAAACCATCGACCAGTTTGCCCCCGATGTGATCATCCACCTCGCCGCTCAGGCCGGGGTGCGCTACTCCCTTGAAAACCCCCGCGCCTATGTGGATAGCAACGTGACTGGCACGTTCAACGTGATGGAGGCCGCTCGTCGTAATGCCGTGCAGCACCTGCTGATGGCCTCTACCTCGTCGGTCTATGGTGCCAATGAAAAGATGCCCTTTGCCGAAACCGACAAGGCCGATGGCCAGCTTACCATCTACGCCGCAACCAAAAAAGCGACTGAGTCGATGAGCCACGCCTATGCCCACCTGTGGAACCTGCCGACAACGATGTTCAGGTTTTTCACCGTCTACGGCACATGGGGGCGCCCCGATCTGGCCTATTTCAAATTCGTCGATGCCATTTTGAACGATCGCCCGATTGATATTTATAACCACGGTGAGTTGTGGCGCGATTTCACATCCGTTGACGATCTGGTGCGCGGTATCCGCCTGCTGATCGACGCTGTTCCCGTGCGGCCCTTGCCAGGTGAAGGGGTAGCAGAGGGCGACAGCCTGAGCCCCGACGCCCCCTGGCGCGTGGTCAATATCGGCAATTCCGACAAAGTGCGCCTCTTGGATTTCGTCGAGGTGATCGAGGATGTCCTGGGCAAGAAAGCCATCCGCAACTACATGCCGATGCAGATGGGCGATGTGCCGGCGACTTGGGCCGATGCGGGGCTGTTGCAGCGGCTGACGGGGTATAGGCCACAGACGAATTTGCGCGACGGGATGGTCAAGTTTGTGGCCTGGTACCGCGAGTATTATGGGACGTAGGGGGAAAGGGTCAATTCGGCCTTTGCCCTCAGGATCAAATTGGCAAGACTGAAACCCGTGTCCTGCCCGACCGGACTGCAGGTCCGCCCAAAAACAAGAGTTGTGGACCAGTGGTCGGCCTGTTTAAGGTCACGAGATGGGGCTGCGTCGCTGTGCGACACCAAAGGCAGCCTGCGATCTTGAACTTGCGTCGCCTTGCGACGGTTTTCTGGGGGGTGGGGGTGGTCGTCAAACCGGCACCATGGCCGGAAAATAGCGGAAAGAACACTGAACTCATGTGCCCTGCCAAACTGGACCAAACGGAAGAACGCGGCTTCATCATCCCGATAGGCGGAGGCGAGGACCGGACCAAAGACAGGCATATCCATCGCCGCTTTGTCGACCTGTCCGGCGGCGCGGGTGCCGATATCGTAGTGATCCCGACCGCGTCGCAACTGGAAACCACCGGGGCCGATTACAACCGGATCTTCCGCGATCTGGGGGCGGGGCAGGTCGAGTTTCTGCCGATCACCAGCCGGGCCGACTGTGACGACCCGAAATATGTGGCGATGCTGGAGCGTGCGACTGGGATTTTCATCACCGGTGGCAATCAGTTGCGGCTATCTACCATTCTGGGCGGCACCGCGATTGCGCAGACCATCCGGCGGCGCAATGCGGCCGGGGCGGCGGTGGCGGGCACTTCGGCAGGGGCCTCGATCATGTCGGAACATATGATCGGCGGCGGGCAAAGCAATGTGGGGCCAGTGGAGGGGGCGGTGACGCTGGCGCCGGGTCTGGGGCTGACCAATGCGGTGATCATTGATCAGCATTTCACCCAGAGGAACCGGCTGGGGCGGCTGCTGACCGCGTCATCGTTCAATCCGTTCCTGATCGGGCTGGGCATTGATGAGGACACGGCGGCCTTTATTGGCCCGGACAACGTGCTTGAGGTGGTGGGGTCGGGCACCGTCACCGTGGTGGATGCAGGCCAGATGACGCATTCGTCAATGTGGAATGCGCGGCCGGGGCAAGCATTGAGCCTGCTGGGCTTGCGCGTGGATGTGATGGGCGAAGGCTGCCGCTATGATCTGAAGACCCGCAAATCCTTTCCGCCCGAGGCGGAACTGGGGTTGGGGCAGTTGGCGGCGGAAGATCTTGCCGCAGAAGACGGGACCAAGGATATCTGAATGAAACACCGGTGCGGGGGCGCAGATCGCCGCACCACAAGGGGAGTTATGCCGCGATGAGGATCGTCTCGACCAATGTCTATGTCGGCCCCAATGTCTGGGCCAGTTTCCCCCTTATCCGGCATGTGATCGATCTGGGCGTGCTGGAGGACTGGCCGTCTGTCAAGCTGGGGACGGGGTTCATTGACGCATTGGTGGCGGCCTTGCCGGGGCTTGGCGAACACGGCTGTTCCTACCGGGTGGAGGGCGGTTTTATTCGTCGTTTGCGCGAGGATGAAGGCACCTGGATGGGCCATATTCTGGAACACTGCGCGCTGGAAATTCAGGGCGAGGCGGGGTCGGATGTCAGCTTCGGGCGCACGCGGTCTACTGGTGTTCCGGGGCACTACAACATGGTTTTCGCCTATAAGCAGCGCGATGTGGGGTTGGATGCCTGCCAGCTTGCGATGCGGCTGCTCATGCATATCCTGCCTGACCACGTCAAAGTCATGTTGGACTATGACTTTGACCCCGAGTTCGACTTTGCAGCAGAACTGAAAAGCTTCGTGCTGTCGGCGCAGCGGCGCGAGTTGGGGCCTTCGACCGCCAGTCTGGTCAAGGCAGCGGAAGACCGCGATATTCCTTGGCTGCGGTTGAACGATTATTCGCTGGTGCAGTTCGGCCATGGCAAATACCAAAAACGGATCATGGCCACGATCACCTCTGAAACCCGCTGCATCGGGGTGGAAATCGCGGGCGACAAGTCGGAAACCTCGACTTTGCTGAATGATCTGGGCCTGCCGGTGCCCAAGCAGTTGATCGTCTACAGCGCCAAAGAGGCCGCGCGGGCGGCAAAGCGCATCGGATTTCCTGTGGTGGTGAAGCCGCTGGATGCCAACCACGGGCGCGGCGTGTCGATCAATCTGATGAGCGAAGAACAGGTTGAAGTGGCGCATGCCGAGGCCTATGCGCAGGGCAAAACCTCGGCAGTCATTGTCGAAAGCTTTATCACTGGGTTCGATCACCGGATGCTGGTGGTCAACGGTGTGCTGGAGGCGGCGGCCAAGCGGGTGCCGGGGCATGTGATCGGCGACGGGGTGATGACGATTGCGCAACTGGTGGACGAGGTGAACAAGGATCCCCGGCGCGGCATCGGTCACCAGAAGGTGTTGACCAATCTGGAGCTGGATTTTCAGGCCGAACGGCTGATGACCGAGGCCGGGGTTACGGCGGAGACCGTGCTTGAGGCGGGGCGGCTGTTCTATCTGCGATCGACTGCCAACCTTTCGACCGGGGGCACGGCGATTGATGTGACGGATACGGTGCATCCTGACAACCGCGATATGGCGGAACGCGCGGTGGTAGCGATTGGGCTGGATGTGGGCGGCGTCGATTTTCTGATCGACGATATCACCAAATCCTACAAGGACATCGGCGGGGCGATTGTGGAGGTGAACGCGGCACCGGGGTTCCGGATGCATGTGTCTCCATCTGAAGGCACGCCGCGCGATGTGTCGGGCAAGGTGATGGAGATGCTGTTTCCGCTAGGCTCCAAGGCGCGGATTCCGATTGCGGCGATCACCGGCACCAATGGCAAGACCACCACCAGCCGGATGCTGGCGCATATCATGAAGTCCTGCGGACACCGGGTTGGATTGACCTCGACCGACGGGGTTTATGTCGATGGCAAAGTGACGGTGAAGGGCGACATGACCGGGCCCACCTCGGCGCAGATGGTGCTGCGCGATCCGTCGGTGGATTTCGCGGTGATGGAGACGGCGCGGGGCGGCATCGTGCGGGCGGGGCTTGGCTACCGGCGGTCCGATGTGGCGGCCTGCCTGAACGTGACCGAAGATCACATGGGGCTCGGCGGTATCAACACGCTGGAGGAAATGGCCAAGATCAAGCGGGTCGTAGTGGAAAGTGCCACCGAAACCGTGGTGCTGAATGCCGATGACATCCATTGCCTGCGGATGGCGGATTATGTGCATGCCAAGACCATCTGCTATGCCACGATGAATTCGGATCATGCTTTGGTGAAAGAGCACATCCGGGCCGGAGGGCGCGCCGTGGTGCTGGAGCGCGGCATGAACGGCGACATGATCACCATCTACAACAACGGCACACATCTGCCGGTTCTGTGGTCGCATCTGATCCCGGCGACGCTTGAAGGCAAGGCCGCCTATAACGTGCAGAACGCGATGTTTGCCGCCGCCATGGCGTTCAGTTTCGGGGTGGATCTTGACAATATCCGGCACGGGTTGCGCACGTTCGACACCTCGTTCTTTCAGGTGCCGGGGCGGACAAACGTGTTTGACGAGCATGCTTTCAAAGTCATTCTGGATTACGCCCATAACCCGGCGGCATTCACTGCCCTTTCCGGGCTGGTGGATCAGCTTGATGTGGCGGGCAAGCGGATTTTCGTGCTGTCGGTGCCGGGGGATCGTAGGGACGAGGATGTGGCGACGGCGGCGCGCATTCTGGCCAAGCATTTCGATGTGTTCATCTGCAAGGCCGATGACAACCGGCGCGGGCGCGGGCATGACGAGATCCCGCAACTGATGAAGGCGGCGCTGATGGCCAATGGGGTGGCGAAGGACGCCATTCATATCGTGCCTGATGAGACCGAGGCGGTGCAGACCGGGCTGAACATGGCAGCAGAAGGCGATCTTTTGGTGATCAACGGCGATGATACGGTGCGTTGCTGGAAGCAGATCATCTATTTCAAGGACCCGAACCGGGCGGAACCCGTCGTTGCCACCACCAAACCGCGCCCGGTGGTGGCGGGGATGGAAGACCTGATCACCGATGCCGATACCCTGATCCGGGATGAACGCGGCGTGCGTCTTGCACGCGGATCAGGTGAAGGCGGCGATTGACCGGGACATGAGCGCGGATGTCCCGGACGATGTGGAGGTGCAGATTGCCTCATCCGCCGCCTTGCGGACGGGTGATGCGCGGCGGCTGACCGGGCCTGGGCTGATGTGGGACCGGGCGGGGGCGGTGCTAGAAGCGGAATTCACCGATTTCAAACCCGATCGGGTGGCAGCCCTTTGGCGCCATCATGCGCGCCGGGTACTGGACGCGGTGGGATGGTCGGGCGAAGATTGTACCGAACGTCACTCTGATGGCGGGATCGCGGTGGCCATTTCGGCCCCGGTGGACCAGCTCTATTCGGCCACGTCGGTCTTGCAGACCGCCTGGCATTTTGTGGCCGCTGATTTGCTGGAAGCCGAGCGGGGTGATTTCAAGGCGATGATCGGCGATCTTCGGGGCGAGATGGCGCGCGAGGCGGATCCGGCGCTGGTTGCCCTGACGGATGCCGCCCGCGCGCGGGGTCTGGAGGTTTTGGCGGATGAGGATACGCTGAGCTTTGGCCATGGCAAGCGTTCGAAATCCTTTGTGATTTCAACTTTGCCGGGGCCAGAGACTGTTGATTGGGACGGTATCAGCAATCTGCCCCTGGGTCTGATCACCGGCACCAATGGCAAGACCACAACCACGCGGCTGGCCGTAGCGATGGCGACCGAGGCGGGGCAGGTGGCGGGGCTGACGTCCAGCGACATGGTGCGAGTGGGGGGCACGGTTCTGGAACAGGGCGATTTTTCCGGCCCCGGCGGTGCGCGGATGCTGCTGCGCGACGGCAGGTTGGAGATCGGATTTCTGGAACTGGCGCGTGGCGGTATCTTGCGGCGGGGGCTGCCGGTGCGTCAGGCAAAGGCGGCCGTGGTGACCAATGTCGCAGCAGATCATCTGGGCGAATATGGCATCACGACCGTGGCGCAACTGGCCGAGGTGAAATTTGCCATCAGGCGGGGGCTTGGCCCGGGGGGGGTGCTGATCCTGAACGCCGATGACGCGCCGGTGGTGGCAGAGGCTGCGCAGCAAGGGTTGGCGGCCTGCTGGTTTTCGCGGGACGCGCAAGCCCCTCAGATCGTGGCAGCTCGGACGGCGGATCAACGCTGCGGGTTTGTCGAAGAGGGAGCGATCTGGCTTTCGGGCGGGAAGGGTTTGCACCGGGTTATTGCGGTGGCGGATATGCCCATCGCCATGGGCGGGGCGGCAGGGTACAATATTTCCAATGCCTTGGCGGCCGCATGCCTCTGCGACGTGTTAGGCGTGGACAGGGCGGCGATAGGGCGGGCTTTGGCCGCGTTTCGATCTGACCCGTTTGACAATCCGGGGCGCTGCAATGAATTTCCCCATAATGGTGCAAGGGTTTTCGTTGATTTCGCCCATAATCCGCATTCGATCGCTGCAGTGACAGGCGTGTTGGGCGGTCTTGCCGCCAATCGGCGCTTTGTCATGATCGCGCATGCCGGCGACCGGTCTGATCAAGACATTCGCGACCTTGCCCAAGGGGCCTGTGCCCTGCGCCCGGATTTTGTGGTGATCACCGAACTGCCCGGCTATCTGCGTGGGCGCAGTCCGGGCGAGATTCCGGGGCTGCTGCGCGACGAGGTTCTGGCGCAGGGGATGACTGCCACGCAGATCCTCTATGCTGATACACCGGCTGACGGGGCGGCAAAGGTGATGGGCCTGCTGCAACCGGGGGATCTGGCACTGTTGCTGGTGCATGCGGACCGCGATGCGATCTTCAAGATGCTGGGTGCGTAAGCCGAGAGACCGTCTGCGCCCGACTTTCGACGCGCCTGAGAGCGATCAGTCAAAAGAAGGCTGCGGTTGGGGGGGGTGATCTGTAGTGAGCCGACGAAGTGTTCCAAAGTCGACAGGCAGATCTGTTTTGCAGCCCGTGGCGACAGCAGTTTAGGCGCAATGCAGCGTTCCAGTCCAAGCCCGTCGATCAGAGCAATCAGCATCTGCGCGAACACGATCTGGAAACAGTTGGTCAATGACTATGAAAAACCGCCCCTTGACCCCGGCATCAACGAGGCCCTTGACGCCTTCGTGTTCAAGCGCAAGGCTGAAGGTGGTGCGCCGATCAACTGACGGTTTGTCAATTTGCGCAATGATAGGACGGTTTGAGACGTGACCAGCTATAAGAATTCTGAACCCGCACCGCCGATCATGCAAGGCACGCCGCCGCCGCCTGACATGCGCATCCCGATGATCGACTGGGATCGCCCGCCATGGAACCGCTGGTCGTTTCAGCATGTGCGCGAATTGCTGCCAACGGCTGCCATTCGCCGGGGGGACGTGGTTTCGGTACTGCCTGAGGCCAGCGGCAGTCTTGATGACTTCGCCTATTTTGACAGTGACGGGCAAGAGACCCGTTTTTCACAAATGCTGGATGACACCTATACCGATGCGATGTTCGTCTGGAAGGACGGGCGGGTGCTGCATGAAAGCTATCACAATGGCATGGATGCCCGGCGCCCGCATCTGTTGCAGTCGGTGTCAAAATCCATCACTGCGGCCGCAGCAGGATGCCTGATCGAAGATGGCTTGCTGGACCCGGCGCGGCTTGTTACCGACTATCTGCCAGAATTGACGCGCACTGCCTGGAAAGGGGCCAGCTTGCAGCAGGTTCTGGACATGACGTCGGGCACGCGCTTTACCGAGGAATATACCGTTCGCGACAGTGACGCGGGCAAGATGGATTTTGCGGCGGGCTGGAAGCCTGCGCCGCCGGGTGTCGATGTGTCAGGCTGGCCAGGTTGCATCTGGGATCAGATGCTTGGGCTGGATAGTGCTGATGCCGTACATGGCGCGCGGTTTTCCTATCGCTCTATCGAGACGGATGTTTTGGCCCATGCCATGCAAAGGGTCAGCGGGCAAAGTCTGGCGCAGATCCTGTCGGAGCGGTTGTGGCAGCCTTTGGGCTGCGCGGATGATGCGAGCATCACCGTGGATCGGACGGGCTACGGTCTGGCCTGCGGCGGGATAAGTGCCACCCTGCGTGATATGGCGCGGTTTGGCCTGATGCTGCTTGCCAATGGTCGGGCCGGGGGTCGACAGATTGTACCGGCCGAATGGTGCCACGACATCCGGCATGGCAAACACGGACTTTATGACGCCGATACCTACGAGCACTGGCCCCGCGGCGCCTATCGCAACCAGTTCTGGGTCGAAGACAGCGCATTGGGCCGACACTATTGTTTGGGCGTGTTCGGGCAAATGGTGATGGTCGCACCGGACAGCGGCATGATGGCGGTCAAACTGTCGACCTGGCCGGATTTCGTCGACGACAATTGCGACCGTCTGACCATGGAGGGCCTTCGGGCGGTTGAGAGGGCCTTCTGATGGCTCTGGTCCTACCAGAATTCGCTTGGCGGGAAACCCCGATTGGTGTTTAGCTTTTTGCAATGACATGCAGGGAGCGCGACATGACGGATGATAGTTTGGGTTCTTCGTTGCACCCTGATCTGGCGCGCATTGACCGGTTGATGGAGGCGCATGGCCTTGATGTGCTGGTCGCGACGTCCAAGCACAACACGCAGTATCTGCTGGGCGGCTACCGGTTCATCTTCTTTGCGGCGATGGACGCGATTGGCCACAGCCGCTATCTGCCGGTGGTGATCTACCGGCGCGGACAGACCGATCACACCGCCTATATCGGCAACAAGATGGAGGCGGGCGAACATGCCAACCATCCGTTCTGGCCGCCAACCTTTCTGCCTGCCTGCTGGGGTAGCGTCGATGCGGCCCGGATGGCCGTGGCGCATCTGGACAAGATCGGGGCCAAGGGTCTGAGGATCGGCATCGAGCCGGGGTTTCTGCCGTCTGACGCATGGCAGGTGCTGTCGGGTTTCGGCCCGATGCTGGATGCGACCGGGATGCTGGAGCAGATGCGCGCGATCAAGACGCCTGCGGAACTGGCGTTGCTGCGACTGGCGTCAGAACTGATCACTGACTCGATGATGGCTACCATTGCGGCCGCGGGCGAAGGCTGGAGCAAAACCCGCATCATCGAAGAACTGCGCCAGCAAGAAACCAGACGCGGGCTGTCTTTCGATTATTGCCTGCTGACGCTGGGGGCCAACCACAACCGGGCGGGGTCCGATCAGGTCTGGCGGCCGGGTGAGGTTCTGTCGATCGATTCAGGTGGCAATCATCGCGGCTATATCGGCGATCTTTGCCGGATGGGTGTGCTTGGAGAACCGGATGCCGAGTTGTCAGACCTGCTTGAAGAAGTGATGTCGGTGCAGGTTGCGGCCTTCGAATGGGTCAAGCCGGGCATCGAGGGCGGCGTAATGATCGAGCGGGCAGAAGCGGCGCTGAAGGCTGGCCCCTCTGCCAGCTTCAACGATTTCTTTGCGCATGGTATGGGGCTGATTTCGCATGAAGTGCCGTTCTTGATGACCAATCATCCGGTGGCCTATGACGGCGTCGATGCGGCGCGCAAGCTGGAGGTCGGCATGGTTCTGTCCGTGGAAACCACGATGCTGCACCCAAGGCGCGGCTTTATCAAGATCGAGGATACCTTGGCGGTCACCGAAAGCGGATATGAGATGTTTGGCAAGACCGGGCGCGGTTGGAACCGGGGCGGGGTCTAAAGGACTTCTTACCCTTTTGGCGGCAACAGGCGAAAATCGGGCAGATCGCGCAATGCAAGTTCGGGGCCTGCCGGGGAATAGACCACGAACAGGGTCATCGTCTCAGTGCCGATGTTCAGGGTGGAATGATAGCGGCTTTCGGGAACGTAGACGGTGGTGCCGGGGGTGACCTCGACGGTAATCGGGGTGCCATCATCATCCTCGACCATCTGCTCGCCGCGCCCTGACATTACGAGGATGATCTCTTCGGCGCCGGGATGGTTGTGGCGCGCATGACCGCCGCCCGGCGCGACAGTTACGATGCCGCCGGAAAACTGCTGTGCGCCATTGACCTCGGGGCCGACGGTCAGGGCAAGCTGGCCCCAGTCAAACCCAAAGGCGGACACCTTATCGGGATGGATAAAGTATTTGCTCATGATTTCACTTTCAGCGCCTTGAAGGCACGGGTCTGGGTGGCGATGGCGGTTTCGACCGGCAGACGCTCCATCGAGGACGCGCCGTAAAAGCCGTGGCATGCGGCGGCATGTTGCAGGATGAAGGCCGCGTCGTCGGGCATAGCAATCGGGCCGCCGTGGCACAGGATCAGGATATCGGGTCGCACGGCGCGGGCGGCGCTAGCAATAGCGTCAATCTCGGCCACGCAATCGGAAAGGCTTTGCGCTGATGTCGCCCCTATGGCCCCGCCCGTGGTCACCCCCATATGCGCCACGATGATATCGGCCCCGGCACGGGCCATAGCGGTGGCCTCATCGGGGGTAAAGACATAAGGCGTCGTCAGCAGACCAAGCGCATGCGCCTGCGCAATCATGTCCACCTCCAGCCCATACCCCATGCCGGTTTCCTCGAAAGACCGGCGCATCCGGCCATCGAACAGACCCACGGTGGGAAAATTCTGCACCCCGGAAAAGCCCATGGTTTTCAACTCGCGCAGGAACGGCTCCATCAGGATGAACGGATCGGTGCCGTTCACCCCGGCCAGCACGGGGGTATGTTTCACCACTGGCAGCACTTCGACAGCCATCTCGCGGACGATGTCATTGGCATTGCCATAAGCCAGCAGGCCCGCCGATGACCCGCGCCCGGCCATCCGGTAGCGACCCGAATTGTAGATGATGATCAGATCTATGCCGCCCGCCTCTTCGGATTTCGCGGAAAGGCCGGTCCCGGCACCGCCGCCGATGATGGGAATGCCTTCTGCCGCCAGGCCGTAAAGGCGTTTCAGGATCTCGGCGCGGGGGATGGCGGGCATGGGAACCTCAAAGACTGTGGAATGCTTCGACGCAGGCGGCGGCAAAGGCGGGGTGGTTGATGTGGTAGGGCAGGCGGATAATCTGGCGGTTTGGAGTTTTATGCAAGGTTGCCTCCAGCGCTGCGAACAGGGTGGCTCGGGCCTGAGAGTCCTCGAACGTGGCCCCGGGCGCATCTAGGCTTGATATGCCGTCTTCGGGTAGCAAAAGCCGCACCTGACCTTGGCACAGGTTCAACCGGTTGGCGATCCAGACGCCGATGGTGTGGCTTTCGGCCGGTGTCGTGCGCATCAGCGTCACTTGCGGATTGTGGTGGTAAAGCAACCGGTCTTTGAACCGGGCAGGCACGGTCTCTGGCGCGCCGAAGTTTACCATATCCAGCGCCCCAACAGACCCGACCCAAGGCAGACCAGATCGTGCAACGGCACCGAAACGGTCGGCCGTACACGGCAAAACGCCGCCGAAAAGATAATCGGCAACCTCGGTCGTGGTGATGTCGATGAAGCCGGTCAAAAGGCCGGAGTCGGCAAGCTTTTCCATGGTTTGCCCGCCGGTGCCGGTGGCGTGGAAAACCTGGCAGTCATGATCAGGAAGCGCCGACACGATGGCGGTCACGCAGGGCGTTGTGACGCCGAACATGGTCAGGCCGATGGCGGGCTTTGCCCCTGATGTCTGCGCAGGTCGCGCGATCATCCCCAGCATCGCCTGCGCTGCATTGTGCAAGATCACCCGGTTGACTGAATTCAATCCGGCAAGATCAGTGACGGCAGGCATCATGATCAGATCGGAAATGCCGACATAGGGCGCGGTATCGCCGGACGCCATGGTTGACACCATGATCTTCGGCAGGCCGTAGGGCAAGGCGCGCATCCCCGCCGTGATGATCGCGGTTCCGCCGCCGCCGCCAATGCCGATCACGCCCGCCAAATCGGGCAAAGTCGGCAGGAACCGTGCAAATGCGGCCGCCATGGCCGCAACTGCCTGCCCACGATCCGTCAGGCCAAGGACAGCTTGCACGCCCTCCGGGTGGTGGGCTGCCACCTCGCGTGCGGTCACATCGGCTTGGTCGCTATGGGCCTGAGTGCCGACATCGACGCGCAAGACATCATCATGCCCGGCCCGCAGCAGGGCAAACAAAAAGTCAAGTTCGGCTGATTTCGTATCGCAGGTTCCGACGCAAAGAATTCGCGGCATGGCCTGACCTCCGGGCATGTCGGGGCACTGTTCAATGCACTCTAACTGGTTGGACCAGTTATGCAAGAACCGCTGAATGGAAAATTCTACGACGGGGAAATTCACAGGGTGCGTAAGTGCATGATAGATAGACCATAAAGCCAGTCTACCTGATCGGCCTGCAATCAAGCGGCGATCAGCGTTCGACGGAAAGGCCGAAGTATGGCCTTGACTGACTTTGATGTTTGGTAATACCAGTTGATAAGTTCTGATCAGGTGATTGGCCACGACTTACCTGGTAGAGCGAGCTTGCATGAATGGGAGGTACACACATGCGCGGTAAACTAACAGGTTTGCTAACCGGCGTCGGTCTGTCTGCTCTGGTCACCTCTGCGGCCACTGCGCAGGAGCTGACAATTTTTTGGGCGGAATGGGATCCAGCGAATTATCTTCAAGAGCTTGTCAACGAATATGAAGCGGAAACCGGGGTGACGGTGACTGTGGAAACCACGCCATGGTCGGATTTCCAGACCAAGGCCTTCACCGAATTCAACGCCAAGGGCGAAGCTTATGACATGATCGTCGGCGACAGCCAGTGGCTGGGAGCCGCATCTGAGGCCGGTCATTACGTCGATCTGACCCAGTTTTTCAATGACAATAAAGTCGGCGAGATCATGGCACCTGCGACGGTGAAATACTACGCTGAATACCCCGGCAATTCCGGCAAATACTGGGCCATTCCGGCCGAGGGCGATGCTGTCGGTTGGTCCTACCGCAAGGACTGGTTCGAGGATCCGGCGGAAATGGCGGCATTTGAGGCCAAGTACGGCTATCCGCTGGCAGTTCCGACCGACTGGAAGCAGTTGCGCGATCTTGCAGAGTTCTTCCACCGTCCTGATCAAGGCCGCTATGGCATCGCGATCTACACCGACAATTCCTATGACGCGATGGCGATGGGCTTTGAGAACGCGCTGTTCTCGTTTGGCGCGGAACTTGGTGATCCGGTGACCTACAAGGTTGACGGGATCGTGAATTCGGACAAGGCGATTGCAGCGGTTGACGCCTACCGTGAGCTGTTCAACTTTACGCCGCCTGGCTGGTCGAAAGCGTTCTTTGTGGAAAACAATCAAGCGATCACAGAGGGCCTTGCGGCGATCTCGATGAACTATTTCGCGTTCTTTCCGGCACTGCTGAACGAATCCACCAACCCGCATGCGGCGAATACCGGCTTTTTTGCCAACCCGGCAGGCCCTGATGGGGATCGCTATGCAGCACTGGGCGGGCAGGGGATTTCGATCGTCTCCTACAGCCAGAAGCAAGAAGAAAGCTTCAAATTCCTGCAATGGTTCATCAAGGATGAAACCCAGAAGCGTTGGGCCGAGCTTGGCGGCTACACCGCCTCGGCGAAAGTTCTGGAAAGCCCGGAATTCCGGAATGCGACGCCCTATAACGAGGCGTTCTATCAGACAATGTTTATCGTCAAGGATTTCTGGGCGGTGCCAGAGTTTGCGGAACTTCTGGGTCAGCTGAACACCCGCATCTACCCGCATATCGTGGGTGGTGAAGGCACCGCCAAGGAAGTTCTGGACGGGTTGGCTGCGGACTGGACCGCGACATTTGCCAAATATGGTCGTGGTCAATAGGCTGGGCGCTTGCGCCTGACCCGGGGGGGCGAAAAACCGCCCCCCTTTTTTTCCTACTTTCGTCAAAGCGGAGGCCATCTTGGCACCTGATACGCTGAAATCCGGCGCACCGCTGCAATCGCGCGGGTTAAGCGATCTGGCAATTCGGAACCTGTTCATCATCCCGACCATTGTTTTTCTGATCGTATTCAATATCTTCCCGCTGCTGTATTCGCTGGGTTATTCGTTCACCGATTTTCGTGCGTCCACCAATGCGCCGGCAAATTTTGTCGGTCTGGACAACTACCGCACTTTGCTGGCCGACCCGAATATCTGGCGCAATTTCACCATCACTGCGAAATACGTTATCATTTCAGTGACCGGGCAAGTGGTGATCGGCTTTGGCATTGCGATGCTTTTGAACCGCGAAATCCCGTTCAAGGGCTTGCTCACCACGCTGCTGATGTTGCCGATGATGTTGTCGGCGGCGGTCGTGGGGCTGTTCTGGAAGTTGCTCTATGACCCCAGCTTCGGCATCATCAATTACGGCCTTGGTCTGGGCACATTTGAATGGCTGGCCGACCCGCAGATGGCGCTTTACGCGATTGCAATTGCCGATATCTGGATGTGGTCGCCTTTCGTGATGCTGCTGTCGCTGGCGGGCCTGTCTGCCGTGCCAAAGCATCTGTATGAGGCCGCGGCAATTGACCGGGCCAGTCGGTCTTACGTGTTTTTCCGCATCACCTTGCCACTGGTCGCCCCGATCCTGATGATCGCCATCATCTTTCGCACGATGGAGGCGTTCAAGACCTTTGATCTTGCCTATATCCTTGCCAGCCAGCCTACGACCGAGGTGATCTCGATCCGGCTATACAAGATGGCGTTTCAGGAATGGCAGACCGGGATGAGTTCGGCCCTGGCCTATATCGTGCTGGTGATGGTGCTGGCGATCACCAATATCTATATCAAATATCTGAACAAAGTGAAGGAACGCTAGGATGGCCGCCGTTCGCACAGCAGGCGAGGTGTTCCGCCACAGGCTTTCGATCATCAGCGTGTTGCTGATATTGCTGATCTTTCTGACACCGATTTTCTGGATCACCGCCACCGCGTTCAAGCCGCGCAATCTGGCCACCACAGTGCCGCCGACGGTGTTCTTCGAACCCGAGATTTCGCCCTTCGTCAAGCTGATGACCAAACGCAGCCAATTGCGCACGGCCCCCACGGATGAGGTCTACAGCGCAGCCCCCTGGTGGGAGCAGACGGTGTTCGATGGCGGCGAAAAGATCGTCCGGTCCGGCAAGGGGGTGGTGCAGCCCTCGGGCTATCCAAGCCGGTTCATCAACAGCCTGATCATCGCGATCACATCTACCGTGTTGGCGGTGTCGATGGGTACGATCACCGCCTATGGCTTTTCCCGTTTCAAGGTAAAGGGTGAGGATGACTGGCTGTTCTTCATCCTGTCCACAAGGATGCTGCCACCCGTCGTTGTGGCGATCCCGATGTACCTTATGTACCGGGTGGTGGGGCTGAACGACAGCCATCTGGGGCTGATCATCTTATACACCGCGTTCAACCTTTCGTTCTCGGTCTGGCTGATGAAAGGGTTCATCGACGAGATCCCGAAAGAATATGAAGATGCCGCATTGGTTGACGGCTACACACGGATGCAGGCCTTCTTTAAGATCGTGCTGCCAGAGGCAGCGACGGGCATTGCGGCAACAGCGGTGTTTTGCTTTATCACCGCGTGGAACGAATATGCCTTTGCGCTGATCATGACCAACAGGCGCGCGCAGACTGCCCCGCCCTATATCCCTAGCCAGGTTGGATCGGGATTGCCGGACTGGACTGTCATTGCGGCCGGAACTGTCTTGTTCTTGCTGCCAGTGGCGATATTTACGTTCCTTCTGCGCAACCATCTGCTGCGCGGCATGTCATTCGGGGCAATCCGCAAATGAGCTTTCGAGACATCAATCACCGCTGGCTGGTTCCGGGCGCACAGATCGTCATGATCTTTGGTATCGTGGCCCTGTGCCAGCCCTGGATCGAAGTGCTGCACCGCTATGGGATGACGATCATCATTGTCGGCCTTGTCAGTTTCATGATCACCACCAAAATCCCCGCACCCGAGGCCAAAGAATGACGCAGATCGAGTTGCGCAATATAAACAAACACTTCGGGGCGTTTCACGTCATCAACAACGTAAACCTGACAGTTCAGGACCGCGAGTTTGTGGTGTTTCTGGGCCAGTCTGGCTGTGGCAAGACCACCACCTTACGGGCGATTGCGGGGCTTGAGACGATCGATTCCGGCGAGATACTGATCGGCGGGGTGCCGGTGCAGAACACGCGGGCGGAAACCCGCGACATTGCCTTCGTTTTCCAGTCTTTCGCGCTTTATCCGCATCTGACGGTGTATGAAAATATGGCGTTTCCGCTGCGAGCGGTGGGTACGGACAAGGCTGAGATCGACAGAACGGTGCGCCGGGTGGCGGCGGTATTGCAGATCGGCGGATTGCTGGGGCGCAGGCCATCGGCGCTGGCGGGGGGGGATCTGCAACGAGTGGCGATCGGGCGGGCGCTGGTGCGCAATCCAAAGGCCATGCTGATGGACGAACCGATCGGGTCACTGGACGCCAAGCTGCGCGAAGAAATGCGGGTCGAACTGAAACGGTTGCATGTCGAGCAAGGGTCAACCACGATTTACGTCACCCATGACCAGATCGAGGCGATGGCGCTGGCCGACCGGATCGTCGTGATGCATGAGGGGGTTTTGCAACAGGTCGGCACGCCGGAAGATGTTTATGCCAACCCGGTGAACCTGTTTGTAGCGCAGTTCGTAGGCTCACCGGTGATGAACGTGGCCGAAGTTTCGGTGGCAAATGTCGCAGGTGACGCCCGTGTCGCGATTGCTGGCACAGAGACAGGTTTTGTCTTTCCCGCAGCGCTGATCGACCGGCTGCATGCGGCGGGGGCTATGGCCGGGTCGCTTACCATGGGGATAAGGCCTGAGGCCCTGGACATAGCTTTGGCAGCGGCACCGGGCCATATTGAGGTTGAGGCACATGGCATTGAACCTTTGGGGTCACATGACATCGTTGATCTGCGGCTTGGCGAGCAGATCCTGCGGGCGCGCACACGGTCTGGCTTTGTGCCGGGGCCGGGCAGCCGGATCTTTGTGCGGGCAGATCCGGCACGGGCGCATTTCTTTGACACCGCGCGCGGCACTTCACTGGGGATCAGCCTCTGATGGCACAAATTGAACTGAAAGGCGTGACCAAGGTATTCGGGGCGACCCCGGCCCTGCGCGATGTGTCCCTGACTGTCGCCGACGGCGAGTTTTTCGTGCTGCTGGGCGAGACCGGAGCCGGCAAGACCACGATGCTGCGGGTGATTGCAGGTCTGGAAAAGCCAGAGGCGGGGCAAGTGTTCATCGGCGGGCAGGATGTTACCGGATGGGGTGCTGCCGAACGCGATGTGGCGCTGGTGCTGCAGCAATACTCGCTCTACCCGCGCTACACCGTGCGCCAGAACCTTGAATTTCCGCTGAAATCGCCGATCCGCAAGACGGCTCCGGATGAGATTGCCGCGCGCATTGCCAAAGTATCAAAAACGCTGCGCATCGAACATCTGCTGGACCGCAAGACCGACAAACTGTCAGGGGGAGAGATGCAGCGGGTGTCGATCGGTCGGGCAATCGTGCGCACACCTTCGGTGTTCTTGATGGATGAGCCGCTGTCGGCGCTGGATGCAAAACTGCGCGAAGCCTTGCGGGCCGAATTGAAGGACCTGCAAACGACGCTGGGAGAGACGTTCCTGTTCGTGACCCATGATCAGGTTGAGGCGATGTCGATGGGCGACCGGATCGGGGTTCTGAACAAGGGGGCGCTGGTGCAGGTTGGAACCCCGTTTGAGATCTATAACAATCCGGTCAACACCTTTGTCGCCCGTGCCGTCGGATCGCCCGCGATCAACCTGCTGCCGGGCAGACTGGCGGCGGGGCAGGCGGTGATGGGAGAGGGGTTTGCACTAAGCTACCCCGGCGGCCCCGAGGGGCAAGAGATGATTTTTGGTGTCAGGCCCGAAGATTTGCAGCTGGACACAGGGGCAGAAGGCTCGGCTCGGGTGACCGATATCGAAAACCACGGCGTCGAGAAAATCGTGACGTTGCGGATTGCGGGTACGATGCTGCGGGCTACCGTGCCGGTGACGCAGCGCGTGACCACCGGTGAAACCGTGCAACTGGGTTGGAACGCGGCACGCGTGGTGCTGTTTGATCAGGCCGGAAACCGCGCGCGGTAGGCAGGCAGAACCTCAGGGTTGCAAAAATTGACGGGCAGGCCACCCGCCAGAATGCGCAACGCCTCATCGGCCGCGCCATTTCCCATCCTGAGCATGCTGTCGGCGGTGATGCCTGCCATATGCGGGGTCAGGATCACATTATCCAGCGCCCAGAGCGGGCTGGTCGGGGGCAGCGGTTGGGTGTCGAACACGTCGAGTGCGGCCCCGGCAATCCGGAGGGCCTGCAGGGCGGCAATCAGGGCCTCGGTATCGACAATCGGCCCGCGCGACACGTTTATCAGGACCGCGCCGGGTTTCATCATCGCAATGCGCGCGGCACTGATTGCCCCCCGGGTCTGATCGGTCAACGGGCAGCACAGCACCAGAACGTCGGACCAAGCTACCAGATCATCAAGGGACAGCGGCTGAACCCCCGCCGGCAGGGTTTCCGGCCGCCGCGTCGTGGCTGCGACCGGCATGGCAAAGCCCTGTGCGATCCGGTGCAGCGCTTGCCCGATATTGCCAAACCCCAACAGCCCTAGACGCCGCCCGGAAAGATCGCAGCCGTGGTCGGAAAAAACCCGCCCCGCATTCCACCCCGACCCACGCAGTGCTGCGTCCATCGCGCGAAACTGCCGCAACAAACCGATGGCCGCGAAGATCACATGTTCGGCGACGGTTGTGGCATTGGCACCGGGCACATTGGCCACCAGAACGCCCGACCCGGTTGCGGCCCCGACCGGGATCATGTCAAGCCCCGCACCGTGGCGCACTGCGGCGCGCAGGTGCTTTGACCTTGCGAAATACTCAGCCGGAATGGGGGCCCGCACGATCAACACCGTAGCCTTAGTCCCCTCGGCAAGGATAGCCTCTGGCGTGGGTTCGGATGCGACGCGGTAGGTTGCGGCCGCGGTCAGCCGCGCCGTGATGGCGGGATGCAGCGGATGGGTGGAAAATATTTCCGGCATCCTCAGCCCTTCAGGTTTTATGGCCTGAAATCAGACCCTTCCAATAGCCTTCGACGCCCTGAAGATGGGTGCTCATCAAGGCTTGAGCAAGGTTTGCGTCGCGTTTGCAGATTGCATCAAAGATCTGCAAATGTTCGGCATGACTGCGATGGCCGCGTTCAGGATCAGCAAAATAGATCGGCAACCGGCGCTCTCCCATGGCGTAATAGACGCTGCAGACCCGGAAAAACACGGTGTTCTGTGTGGCGCGCACGATTTCAAGGTGAAAATCCCGGTCTTCTTCGGCGAGGGGTTCACCCTGTGCCAGACGCCGTTCCGAACTGGCAAGAATGTCGCGCAGCCGGGCAAAGTTGTCTTCAGTGGCCCGCAGGCTTGCCAGTTCAGCGGCCTTGATTTCATGGATTTTGCGCAGTTCTACCGCCTCGTAGATCTGGATCGGGTCAAGCGGCAGTCCGGCCTTGGAAAACAGGGCCAAGGCTTCGAAGGAGGCATTGCGGGTGATCAGGAAAATCCCGGATTTTGCACGTCGCTCAACGATCTGCATGGCTTCCAGGATTGCCAGAGCCTCGCGGATCTGGCCCCGGCTGACCGCGAAATGTTCAGCCAGTTCACGTTCGGACGGCGTGCGGCCAGTCTGCGCACTGGACGAGGTATAAAGGAAGGCTGCAAGTTCCGGCAGCAGGTTCTTTTCAGACATGCGATCAGTTTTTCCTTACATGCGCCTTCAAAAAAGCCTCGGATATCGAAAACCCGAGGCCTGGTCCATCCGGGATCGCGACAAAACCGTCCGCGACCGAAACCTCACCCTCGATCAAGCTGTGGATCATCGGATTGGCACCGCAGGAATATTCTACCGTAAAGCTGGCGGGGGAGGCTGCGCAAAGATGCAAGCCCGCAAAAAAGCATGGCGCCCCGGCCCAAAGATGCGGCGCGAACCGCAGATTGAACGCCGAGGCCAGTGCGGCGATCCGCATGGTTTCGGTGATGCCACCACAGAATGCCGGATCGGGTTGAAAAATATCAACGCATCCTGCCATCGCCAGATCCCGAAAGGCAAAGCGTGTGGCCTCGGATTCGCCCGCAGCAATCGGCATGGTGGCCGCCGCGCGCAGGTCTGCCATCCCGGGTTTATCATCCGCAATCACCGGTTCCTCGAACCATGCAAGGTCGCAATCGCGGACCATATGAGCAAATCTTTTGGCATCGCCGACGGTATAAGTGCCATGCGCGTCAACGGCGATCTCGATATCCGGGCCCAAGGCTGCGCGTGCCGCTTTGACCCGTGCTGCAGAAACATGCACCGCACCGTCCATAGCCCCCACCCGCATTTTCACCGCGCGAAAGCCGCCGATGTCGATGTAGGATTGCAATTGTGCGCCGATCTCGGCCGCACTTGCCCAGCCACCCGAGGCATATGCGGGCAGCCGGTCGGCCTTGCGCCCGCCCAGCAACTGCCAGACCGGCTGGTTCAGGTGCTTGCCAAGGATATCCCACAGCGCGATGTCAACGGCACTGATCGCAGCCACCGTCAGGCCACGCCGGGCGATCTGCGGCATGGCATGGCCAGCCGCTCCTGCTTGCGACGCGCGCACCCCATTGTAGAGTAGTTCCCATATCGCGGTGATATCGCCGGCATTGCGGCCGATCAGTTGGGGCGCAACATCGTGGTTCAGCAGATGCACCAGGGCGGCATAATTCCCGGCACTGCCAGCCGCGTTTTTGCCTTCGCCCCAGCCCACCAGCCCGTCCTCGGTTTCGATGCGCAGAATTGCGGCATCGAACGTGGTCAATGTGCCAAAGTCGCTGCGGTGCTGGCGCGCAGTCTCAATGGGGATCGAGACCCACCAGGCCTCGGCGCTTTTGATACGCATCGTTGTCTCCGATACTTCCGGCCTGCGCCCCAGCAACAGCGGTCGCGGGCGAACTGGCTATTTGATAAGGGGCAACAGGGTTTCTGCGGTGATGCGCATCTGGCCGTCATAGAACTTTTCGGTCAGCACCGACGAGCCATGGTCTTGAATGAACTTCAACTGCTCAGGCGAGATATCAACCGGGTTCCGCTCGACCATGTCGGGGTAGATCGCAGCGGGGGTACGGTCGACCGGGGCCACGAATTCATTGGTCAGCGCGCCGTCATAGCCAATGCTGCGCAGGGTGGCGACGATGGCTTTCCAGTCCAGATGGCCAAGCCCGGCTGCGAAACGGTTGTTATCGGCGACATGGAAATCGAACAGACGTTTGCCTGCAAGACGGATCGCATCATGTATATTCGATTCTTCCATATTCAGATGGTAGGCATCAAGGCAGACGCCGCAGTCGGGATGCACGGCATCGGCCAGCGCCAGAGCCTGTGCTGCACGGTTGAAAAAATAGGTCTCGAACCGGTTCAAAGGTTCAATCGCCACTTTCACACCCACTTTCTGGGCATGGGCGAAGCATTCCTTGGTGGCATCGACCACCCATTTCCATTCTTCTTCCTCGGTGGCGTCGGGCACCACTTTGCCAACCGTGGCGGGCACCAGCGTGATGATCTGCCCTTCCAGTTCCGACACCATCGTCAGCACCGATTTCACATAGTCGACCGACCGCGCGCGCTGGCCTTCGTCTTTGGCGGCAAGGTTTCGCTCACCCAGTGTCAAGGTGACCGCCCCCCAGCAGCGAATTCCGTGTTCTTTCAAAAGCGCTCGGGTTTCCTTGACCTTGTACTGCGCGGGCTCACCCGAAATTTCGATGGATTCATAGCCATATTTCTTGATCCGCCGCAGCGTGACATCAAGCGGTTCGGCCCGCATCCAGTTGTGCGTTGAAAGATGCATCTGTTCCCCCGTTGTCGGTTGTGCTGCGGCGCGGCTTGCGGCCCGTCAGACCTTGATTTTCATTCATCTGGTTAGACCAGTTGATACCTACCATCTGTTATCGGAAAGAATCGATTGGTGCAAGATATCAAGCGGTGCAACCAAACCGCGCAGCAAACTGTTATGAAATAAAGAAAAGTGGTATTTCCGAACGGTCTGGCGTGACCCGAATAAAAGGAAGTGATAGGATTTTTGGTAATACCAGCTTGACCGTAGCCGCATCCCATGGCCTTTTGCTATATGCCGTAGCGACACAGCGGGCCGTCAGGCGACGGTCAAATGACGGAAAGGAAGCACTCCTATGCGCATTGGCATGTGCATGTTCTTGTGGACGTCCAATCTGACACAGGAACACGAGACCCTATTGCGCGACATCAAAGCCACCGGGTTTGATGGCGTGGAAGTGCCGATTTTCGAAGGCGCACCCGATCACTATGCGGGGTTGGGGGCGCTACTTGACAAGATCGGCCTGGCCCGGACCGCCGTGTCGGCGATGGGGGATCCTGCGATGAACCTGATCGGCGACAATCAGGCGCGCGCAGCGGGGATCGCGCATATGCGCCAGGTGATCAATTGTGCACAGGCGCTTGGGGCGCAGACGCTATCGGGGCCGCTGCATTCGACGCTGGGCCATTTTTCCGGCAACGGGCCGACGGCTGAGGAAATTGCAAGGTCAATCTCATCCCAGCGCGCAATTGGCGATCACGCGGCCGTTTGCGGCGTGACGATCGGATTGGAAGCGCTTAACCGGTTTGAGTGTTACCTGCTTAACACCATGGCTGATCTCAGCGGCCATGTTCAGGCCATCGGACATCCCAATATCCGCGCGATGTACGACACTTTTCACAGCAATATCGAAGAGCCAGATCCGATTGCTGCCTTTGCCGACAATGTCCGCAACATCGTCCATATCCACATATCGGAAAAC
>JANNSG010000141.1:0-19941 GCA_031402355.1 Pseudorhodobacter sp.
CCGAAAGATATCGAGGGGTCAATCGTGCCCCATATCGTCAACATGACGAAAACGCCCTTCGATCAAATCGGTGGGGCGGATTACTCGTTTGACTGTACCGGCAATGTGAAAGTCATGCGCGACGCGCTGGAATGCACGCACAGGGGCTGGGGCGTTTCGGTCGTGATTGGCGTGGCGCCTGCGGGGGCCACGATTGAGACCCGGCCTTTCCAATTGGTAACGGGTCGGGTCTGGAAGGGTACGGCCTTTGGCGGTGCGCGGGGCCGCACGGACGTGCCGGGTATCGTGGACTGGTACATGGACGGCAAAATAGAGATTGATCCGATGATCACCCATACTTTGAAACTGGAAGACATCAACAAAGGATTTGATCTGATGCATTCGGGGGAAAGCATTCGGTCGGTGGTGATTTACTGAGGCGAAGCCGCCAGGAACTAGGCCCGGCCGGGACACTGGGTGAAGCCGCCGCACTTTGCAGTGCGACGGTGATGTCCCTCGTCAGCAAGACGAATAGTAACGGCTGCCATCGGGACGTTCGTAAAGGCAGCGGCCCTGGCTGTCGGGTTGGCCGATCAGCGTGCCAGCGGCAAGACCAGCGAGGCCACCGATCAGAACGCCCTTGCCCTTGTCGCCTTCGCTAGACACAGAAGCCCCGATCAGCGCACCGGCGGCAGTGCCCGCGATCTGGTTCTGTTCTTGCGTCTCGCAAGCAGAAAGACCTGCCACCAACGGCAATATCATCAGAATTCGCTTCATTCTTAACCTCATTCGTTTTCGGCAGACATCTGCCAGCACAGTAGGTCTTAGCGCGATTCCGGCGGCTTCGGGTTGTCTTGACTCTGTATCGGCTGGGGATCGCCCATCCGCGCGGCGAATTCCGCCGATACGAAACCACACCGAACTTACGTCATCAACGTGAATACAGTGGTCGCTGTGCGCAGACGCGCAGCAAAATCGCCTTCCTTCTCGCCCAATCTGGATGATATGCGGGTCGCAGGCGGCAATCGGATCACAGGCGACACCTTTGGCAATTTCTCTTGGAATAGATACGTTTGGCGACGTGACCCTTGGCGCGAACGGGCAGTTGAAGCCGCATGATCAGGTTTTGCGCGATGTGGTCGAAGAAGGCGAGCTTGCAGATTCTGTGGGCATTGATTTCATTGGTCTGGGTGAACATCACCGGGCAGATTTTGCGATATCTTCGCCCGAAGTGGTGCTGGCGGCCATCGGCGCACGGACTCAGACGATCAAGCTTGGCTCGGCGGTGACGGTGCTCAGTTCGGATGATCCGGTGCGGGTGTTTCAGCGATTTTCAACCCTGAACGCGATTACGAACGGTCGTGCCGAAGTCGTGCTGGGGCGCGGATCGTTCACGGAAAGCTTTCCGCTTTTCGGTCAGGCTCTGGAAGACTACGATCTGCTGTTCGAGGAAAAGCTTGATCTTTTTGCCCAGCTTTTGCGCAAAGACGAGGTAACTTGGTCCGGCCAGACCCGGTCCGGGCTGAACCGCCAGCGTGTTTACCCCCAGCTTGGCGCAGGCGGGCTTAGCGCATGGATCGGGGTCGGCGGCAGCCCCGAGTCGGTTGTGCGCGCCGTGCGCCATGATTTGCCGATGATGTTTGCCATTATTGGCGGCGATCCGGCCCGGTTCAAACCCTATGTCGATCTTTACCACCGTGCCACCGCGCAGATGAACCGCCCCGTTCGCCCGATCGGGGTTCATTCCCCGGGCCATATCGCCGATACGGATGTAGAGGCAATGGGACAGAACTGGCCGCACTATAAAGTGCTGCATGACAAGATCGGCGGCGAGCGTGGCTGGCCGCCAGTGACGCGCGATCGGTTCATGGCGGAAATTGCCCATGGGTCGGTCTATGTAGGCGCCCCGGAAACCGTTGCCCGCAAGATTGCCGCGACAGTCCGGACATTGGGCATAACGCGGTTTGACATGAAATATTCAAGCGGTCCTATGCCGCACGAAACGATGATGAAAAGCATCCGGCTGTACGGTGAGCGGGTGATCCCGATGGTACGGGAGCTGCTGGCAGATACGAAGATGGCGGGCGGTTGATCAGGCCAGATGCGGCTTGAAAGCGGCGACCACTGTTTCATAGACCCCGCGTTTGAACGGCACGATAGATGCAATCATGGCATCCGATTCTATCCAGCGCCAGGTCGAGAACTCGGGGTGCGCCGTGGTGATGGAAACCTGATCATCCCGGCCAAGATAGCGGTACAAAAACCATTTCTGCCGTTGTCCGCGATACTTGCCGCCCCAGACCTTGCCCAGCAGATCGGGAGGCAAGTCATAGGTAACCCAGCCTTCGGTTTTTGCAACGAAACTGATCAGGTCCGGCGTGATCCCGGTTTCCTCGGCCAATTCGCGCAGAGCGGCCCGGCGTGGCTTTTCCCCGTCATCAATGCCGCCTTGCGGCATTTGCCAGGCGGGCGACGTGCTGTCGATCCTTTGGCCGGCAAAGATCAGCCCCTGGTCATTGACCAGCATGACACCGACGCAAGGGCGATAGGGCAGGGTTGCGGGGTCGGGTGGCATGGCGCATTTCCGGTTGAAGGGGGCTGCGCGTTGAAACGCAGCCCCTTTTGTTTGCGGTCAGGGCTTTGGTTCAATCGCAGCAAGGCCTTTCAGGATATCAACCGCGTAGGCAAGCTGATAATCCTCATCGCGCAGTTTTGCGGATTCTTCGGCCTTGGCCCGTTCTTCTTCCTGAAGCGCGCGTTCTTCGTCTGTCATCGAATCATTGCTGATAATGCCACGTAAATCGGCCTCGGACCGCTGTTTTGGTTCTTCGACCACTGGCGCATCGGGATCTACAGGTGCAACGATCGGTTGGTTCACGACGATATCGGGGGCCACACCCAGCGCTTGGATGGACCGGCCCGATGGCGTGTAGTACCGGGCCGTTGTCAGCCGCATTGCGCCGTCGCCACGCACCGGCACCAGTGTTTGCACCGATCCCTTGCCAAAGCTTTTGGTGCCGACAACGATGGCGCGACGATGATCCTGCAGCGCACCCGCCACAATTTCCGATGCCGAAGCTGAGCCGCCGTTGATCAACACGACCATGGCTTTGCCGCCCGTCAGATCGCCCATTTCGGCATTGAACCGTTCGCCTTTGCCAGCTTCGCGACCGCGGGTGGAGACGATTTCGCCTTTATCAAGGAAGGCATCCGATACCATGATTGCCTGGTTCAGCAGACCACCGGGGTTGTTGCGCAAATCCAGCACAAAACCATCAACCTTATCTGCGCCACCCAGCGCCTCGACCTGTTTTTTCAGTTCCGCTTCCAGCCCCACATAGGTCTGGTCGTTGAACGTGGTGACGCGCAAGACAACCGTATTGCCGACGGTTTTTCCGCGAACGGCCGTCAGTTTGATTGTGTCACGGATCATCGAGACGTCAAACGGGTCGGGCGTGCCTTCGCGCACGATGGTGACAATGATTTCAGACCCGATCGGGCCGCGCATCAACTCGACAGCATCATCCAGCGTCAGGCCCAGCACAGATTCGCCGTTGACATGGCTGATGAAATCACCAGCCAGAATGCCCGCGTTATCCGCCGGGGTGCCGTCCATCGGCGAGACGACTTTGATAAAGCCTTCTTCTTGCGTGACTTCGATGCCAAGTCCGCCAAATTCGCCATGCGTCTGCACCTGCATGTCGTCAAAATCTTTCGCATTCAGATAGCTCGAATGCGGATCAAGTGAGGTCAGCATGCCGTTGATGGCAGCCTCGATCAGCTTTTCACTGTCGACTTCCTCAACGTATTGCGCGCGAATACGTTCAAATATATCGCCGAAAAGATCCAGTTGTTCATAAACAGAGGCGCTTTTTGTCGCTTCTTGCGCGATCAGTGGCCCGGCCACTTGCGTTGCAATCAACGCGCCTGCCAGCGTGCCACCCAATCCAACCAGTGCATACTTCTTCATCAACGCGTTTTCCCTGCTGAATATCTAGTTTTGTACTGTGGCAAACCAGTCTTCCGGATCAACCGGCGAGGCACCCTGCCTAAGCTCCATATAGAGCGTTTCTGTGGCTTGCGCACCACCGCCCTGTTCTATCGAAACAAGAAACTCTGACACACCTGCTTCTTGCCCGCCCATTAGCCCCAAAGGCGCCCCTGCTGCAACCACTTCACCCAGTTCGCCGTAGAGCGTGTCCATCCCCGCCAATATCAGAAGATAGCCGCCTCCGGGCTCAAGTATCATCACATTTCCGTAGTTCAGCAAAAGCCCATGAAACCGGATGGTCGCAGGCCAGGGGGCGGTCACCAGCGCCAGAGGCCGGGTGGCAAGCGAAATGCCGGGGCGACGCGCGCCAGTGGCATCCGCTTCATTCGCGTGGCGCAGCAGCTTGCCCAAAACCGGAAATGGCAGGGTGCCCTTGGCAGATTGAAAATCACGGATGCGGCCGGTGTCATCGGGGATCATGGTCAGGCCGGATGTAAACGCCTCCAGCGTGTCCGAGCTTTCCAGAAGACCGAGCAGGGTATTTTGATCTTCTATGAACCGCTTTGGCAGATCAGTGCGTTCAGAGATAGCCTTGGACAGAGCAGTACGTGCGGATTGTGCGGCATTCAATCCAGCCTTCAACGTTTCGCCCGCCCCCAGTTGCAGGTCGCGCAGATCGCGCAGTTCTGCAAGATCGTTTCGCAATTTGTCGGCTTCTGCCTGAATCGATGGGGTTACCTCGGCCAGCAACAGGCCAGAGCGCACAGTGCCCAACGCGCCAGTAGGATGCAAAAGTTGTAGCGGGCCGGGGTCGGCATCAAGTTGCATCAAGGCGGACACAAGCCGCGCTACCTGTTCACGCTTTGCACCATAATCGAGCGTAAGCGCTGTTTCGCGGATCTTGGCTTGGCGCAGGGCTTCACGCAGGGCTTCGAGACCTTTTTCATAGGCATGAATGGTCTGGCTGAGGGCGGTCACCTGATCCCGCGCTGATTGTGCATCTTGCAACGCCTGCACCGCAGCAGACAGATCGGCCGAAGCGCGTGTCGCCAGTTCGGGCACAGTTTCCGCCAGGCTGGGGCCCGCCATCACTGCAGCGGCAAGCAGCAATGATCGCGCGGCCCGTATCAAACGATCAGGCTTTCGCCAGTCATTTCGGCTGGTTTTGGCAACCCCATAAGCCCAAGAAGCGTCGGTGCAAGATCGGCCAGACGACCGGGCCGCAGCCGCGCGCGCGCCGGGCCGCCGACCAATATCACCGGCACCGGATTGGTGGTGTGCGATGTATGTGGGCCGCCGGTCAGCGGATCTACCATGGTTTCGCAGTTGCCGTGATCGGCGGTGACAATCATGGCCCCGCCCGCCTTCTGCAGCGCAGCCAGAACCCGGCCCAGCCCTTGATCCACCGCTTCGCAGGCGGCAATCGCGGCGGCCAGATCACCGGTGTGGCCCACCATGTCGGGATTTGCATAGTTGACGACGATCAGATCATAGCCCTTTTCGATTGCCGCGACAAAGTGATCGGTCACCTCGGGGGCTGACATCTCGGGTTGCAGATCATAGGTTGCCACCTTGGGCGATTGCGCCATGTAGCGGTCTTCGCCGGTTTCAGGGGTCTCGCGGCCACCATTCAGAAAAAAGGTGACATGGGGGTACTTTTCAGTTTCGGCCAGGCGAAACTGGCTGCGACCTTGTTTGGACACCCATTCACCAAGCGTGTTTTGCAAGACGGGCTTTGGGTAGGCGGCGGTCATGTAGGCATTGTGGGCGGATGAATAATCGACCATTCCCAAAACGGCCGCAAATCTGGGTCTGCGACTTGTGGGGAATGCGGCGAACCCGGGGTCCGCCAGGGCTGACAGAATTTCGCGGGCGCGGTCGGCGCGAAAATTCAGGCAAAACAACCCGTCGCCGTCCTTGATGCCCGCGTAGTCACCGATCACTGTTGCCGCGATGAATTCGTCGGTCTCATTGCGGGCTGTTGCTGCGGCAATGGCAGCTTGCACTGTTTCAGCGTGGTTCGCCTTGCCTTCGGCGATGGCAAGATAGGCCCGTTCGACCCTATCCCAGCGATTGTCACGGTCCATCGCCCAGTAACGGCCGATGACCGTGGCGATACGCGCGCCATCCGGCAGGTTTTCGGCCAGCAGGGCAAAGTACCCGGCAGCAGATGTCGGTGCGACATCGCGACCATCCGCGACGGCATGCAGCGCCACCTTGACCCCGGCTGCCGTGATCGTGCGCAGGGCAGCAATCACATGGTTGATATGGCCGTGCACCCCGCCATCAGAGATCACACCGATGACATGTGCCGTACCGCCGCTTGCCCTGACTTTGTCTATATAGGCCAAAAGGGCCGGATTTTGCCCGAAGCTTCCGGTTTCGATGGCCAGATCAATGGCGCCCAGATCCATCGCCACCACCCGTCCAGCGCCGATGTTGGTATGGCCAACCTCTGAATTTCCCATCTGGCCCGATGGCAGGCCGACATCGGGCCCATGCGTGATCAGTTGCGCATGTGGGCAGGTGGACATCAGGCGATCGAAATTCGGGGTATTGGCAAGTGCGGGAGCATTGGCCGAGGTATCTTCGCGCAAGCCCCAACCATCAAGAATGCAAAGGACAACGGGTTTTGGTATGGGCATCAGAGCGTCCTTGGGTACTTTGACTGCGTTTTACGCTGCCGCGCTGTCTGGGGCAACCTTGCAGGTGGCGCGAAAATTTTTGTCACAGCCGGTGATAAGGGCCGCCTCCTAGAATAGTGGCAGCGCGGTAAAGCTGTTCGGCCAGCATCACACGCACCAACATATGGGGCCAGACCATGCGCCCAAAGGACAGGTTGGCATCAGCGCGGCCCCGCAAAACCGGTGCAATGCCATCCGCGCCGCCAATGATAAACGCCAGATCCTGTCGCCCATCGTCGCGCCATCTGGCAAGCAGAGCCGCAAATTCTGGGCTCGACATCACAGTACCCCGTTCGTCCAATGCTACTAGAAACGCCCCGTCTGGGATCGCCTTGGCCAAATGCTCGGCCTCTGCGGCCATCCCGCCGCCTTTGCGATCTTCAACTTCGTGCTCGGAAAGCGGGCCAAGGCCAAGCGGTCGGGCGGTTCGGTTGAACCTTGTCTGATAGTCATCAAACAGCGGACGCTCAGCATCAATCGCGCGCATTCGGCCGACTGCGCAGACATGCAGCCTCATTCTTCCGCGCGCACACCCATATGGCCACCCGGCAGCCACATCTTTTCAAGCTGATAGAAATCGCGCACTTCGGGGCGAAACACATGCACGATCACATCACCCGCATCAATCAGCACCCAATCGCCGGTGTCCTTGCCCTCGATCTTGCACAGATGGCCATCTTCCTGTTTGAGCCGGTCAACCAGCTTTTCCGATATCGCCGCAACCTGCCGGGTAGAGCGGCCCGAACAGATGACCATATAGTCGGCCATTTCAGACCGACCGCGCAGATCAATCTGCACCACCTCTTCGGCCTTGTCATCGTCAAGCGACGCAAGGATCCGGGAAAGAAGCTGTTCGCTGCCAAGATCGGGTGCGGTGGCTGAATCGGTGTTGGTCAAAGCGGCGGCGCGCGGCGCACGTGGACCGACCGGAAGCCCGGTCGTAGGATCAGAATGAGACAGGACACTGTCCTCCAGGGTTATGCGCCGTCAGGACCACGGGGCTTGGCATGATGAGACGCTATCATCTTGGGCATGAAAGCTCAATGACGCCTCCGCCCTGCACAGGCCGCCGGGCGAATTGGCGGGTGACAGGTGCTCGTGTCATCGAACCGTTACATCACGGTGACACACCAGCGACGGTCTTGGGGACATCCGGCATGGGCGACAATCACAGCAAAGACCTGGCTGCCGACGGCACTTGCGAGGCCGAATTGCGGCGCCTTTGCAGCGATGCCTGTGTTGCACTTGACGAAGCGCTCGTCCTGTTTCTGAGCAGTGATGATGTGCGAGGCCCACACAAGGCCCGGGTTGCCCTTCGCCGTCTGACCACCTGTCTGGATGCCTTTGCCCCTTTGTTGCGCAGCAAGCCCTTGTCGATGTTGCGAGGCAAGGCCAAGACCCTGTTCAGAAAACTTGGCAAAGTCCGTGACAGCGATGTCTATGCCGCCGACAGGGCAGATCAACCCGGGCAGCCGACCCGTTTGCGCCAGAACATGCGCTTGCGCGAGACAATCCGCACCCGTTTGCGCAATGACAAGGCCGCCCGCTTTTCGCAACATCTGATGTCGGCACTATCGCCGGGCGGCTTGCTGTTTCGCCGCAGGCCAAGGGCGATTGCTTTGCGACATGCCCCGGTGCGCGCCTTTGCGGCGGGCTTGCTTCAATCGCTGTGGTCGGCTTCGCTGTCCTGGGGTCCATCGGTGGCTGCAATGTCGCCTTCGAAGCGGCATCAGTTCCGCAAGACAGTGAAGTCATTGCGGTATTCGATCGAATTCTTCTCGGGTCATTTGTCAGATTGGAATATGGGCGTATTCCGGTCCGATCTGCGCGATCTTCAGGATGCATTGGGTGTGCTGAACGACTTTGACATGGCCCTGGAGATAGAGGGGAAAAACAGCCCCAAGTCCCTGCCCCCCCGCGAAGCTATGGCACTTGCGGCGGCAGAAACTCTATGGTCGGGATTGTCAAAAGCCGATCTTCCCTGGGCCGGTCAGGACACCCGACGACCCTGAACCCACACCCCCCGCACTGCACCCGCAGCCCCTATTCGGGTGACACGGATCACATCAGCACGCGCGCCCACCACCAGATGGCCACGGTCTGACAGACCGGCAGCATCGGCCGGCGCAACTGTCACGGTTGCGATACCCCGGGCCGTGTCGCCCCAGAGATCGCCCAGCATCAGTGCCCCCGACAAAAGCGACGATGGCACGTAGTCCGACGAAACGATATCCAGAAGATCAGCCTCTGCCAGTACCTGCGCCGCGACATTACCGGAATGGCTGCCACCACGGATCAGGTTTGGCGCGCCCATCATCACCTTGATCCCATGATCATTGCAGGCTTGAGCCGCCTCGACCGTGGTCGGGAATTCGGCGAAATGCGCGCCATGTTGGGCTGATCGCAGGACATGTTCGGGCTCGGTGTCGTCATGGCTGGCCAAAACCGCGCCATAGCGACGGGCGGCAGCTACTGCAGCAGCCTCATGCGCGTCGCCCAGACGGAGCCGCAGCCCTTTTTGCGCCGCAACATAGCTGTCCCATTCGCCATCCGAGATGCCATGTTTGCCAACGTAGTATTCCTTGAGTTTCGAAGCATCGCGAAACTGCCGCGCCCCGGGCGTGTGATCCATTAGGCTGACGATACCCACACGGTCGCCTTCGCCGAACTTCTCCAACTCGTCGATCAGAGTTTCCGAACAAACCTCGGCACGCAAATGCAGGAAATGGCTGATCTTCAGCGCACCCGCTGCGCGCAGGCCAAGAATCTCGTCGGCCAGCGCGCGGGCATACTCACCGTAATTCATCTTGGTGTTCGAGATCACCGATCCGACCCGTAGCGCATCGAAAACCGTCGTGATCCCGACCGAGGCAAGCTCGGCGTCGTGGGCAATGATGGCGGCGGCGTGCGGCCAATCAACCTTGGGTCGCGGCTGGATGTGACGTTCCAGATTGTCGGTGTGCAGCTCAATCAGGCCGGGCATGACCAGATCGCCCTCGCAATCTATCGCACCGGCAGGGATAGCGATGCCTTCGGCGATATCTGCAATTTGTCCGTCGACCAGACGTATCTGACCGCGCAGAATGGCGTCGGGCAAAACCAGTGTGGCATTTGCGAGGATCGTTTCGGTCATGTCATCAGTCCTGTCTTGCGGTCCGGGGTCCGGCAATGGCAAATGGCACGGGCCTGTCACACAGATGTGACAGGCCCGTGCCATGCAACCGGATATGGACCCGATGAAGCGCTATGCTGTCTATTTTGCGCCCCGGCCAGGGGCATTCGCTGATCAGGCAGCGATCTGGTTGGGGCGTGATCTGATCACCGGGCAGGCGCTGGTGCAGCCGCAATTGCAAGGGCTGCCGCAGGCTTGCGACATCACCACCGATGCGCGCCGCTATGGCTTTCACGGTACGATCCGCGCGCCCTTTCGTCCTGCAGAAGGGCTGTCGCAGCCTGACATCCAAGCGGCAACTGCCGACCTTGCCAAGCGGCTTGCGCCGGTCACCTGCACCGGATTGAGGTTGGAAAACCTTCAAGGGTTCGTTGCTTTGACGCCGGTTGGCTGCGAAGCCGCAGTTCTTGAACTTGGCGCGGCCGTGGTTGAGGCAACCAACCCCCTGCGTGCGCCACTTGAGCGGGCCGAGATCGACCGTCGCCGCCCCGACGCATTGTCGCCACGTCAGCGCGAGCTTCTTGATCGCTGGGGATATCCCTTTGTGATGGAAGAGTTCCATTTTCATCTGACCTTGACAGACCGGCTGCCCGACGGTCTGGCTATGCCTGTCATGGCGGCGTTGCAGACCTTCTTTGCGCCGGTCCTGCCACGTCCCTTCGTGATCGAGGATCTGTGCCTGTTTGGCGAAGATGCGGCGGGTGCGTTCCATCTGTTGCACCGTTATGCCCTGACCGGCTGAAGTGCGGCCAGAAGCCGCTCAATGCCTTGTTCTGCTGTGCTGTCATTGATGATTGTTGTCGCCTGAATTCCGTTTGGCAACTGAAAGTCCGCCCGCGCCAGACGCGCCCGGATATCGGCTATGTCTTCGCGGCCACGGGCAGCCAGACGTTCGGCCAAGGTGGCACTGGGTGCCGTAACAAGGATCACCCGCAGATCGCAAAACGCTGCCTGCGCCGCTGTCAATGCAGCACGCGAGCAGTTGAAGACCAGGTCGCCGGGCCGGTCTACCTGGCTATGCGGAATGCCGTAGCGCAGGCCATGTGCCGACCAGTCAACGGCAAACTCGCCTGCTGCTTTCCGAACGGCGAAAGCCGATGGTGTCACGCCCTCGAAATCCTCACCCCCGGCTTCGGTCGGTCGGGTGATCACCCGGCGCACCACGTGCAGATCGGGTCGCGCGGCCGCAGCCCCGGCGATCAGCGTGTCTTTGCCTGCACCTGATGGTCCGACAACTGCAAAGATCATGCGGCGGCCGTTGGGGTAAATTCACCAACGTCGACGCATCGGTCGCAGACCCGCGATCGCGCAGCTTCGTCGTGAAAAATGCCAAGGATCGCGGCTCCTCTGGCCTTGGCCTCTTCGATAAGGGTCAGCACGACATCGCGGTTTGCCGCATCGAGACTTGCCGTGGGTTCGTCCAGCAACAGCGCCGGGTAGTCATGTGCAAAGCCGCGGGCGATGTTCACCCTTTGCTGTTCGCCGCCCGAAAAAGTGGTCGGTGACAGCAGCCACAGCCGCCGTGGAATGTTCAGCCGGGCAAGCAGATCCGCCGCCCTGTCTTGCGCTTCGGCAACAGGGGTTCCTACTGCAAGCAAGGGTTCTGCCACGACGTCCAGCGTTGGCACGCGCGGCACCACGCGCAAGAACTGGCTGACATAGCCTAGGGTTCGGCGGCGCAGCGCAATGATCTGGCGCGGCTCGGCACGGGCAACGTCAGTATCGCCCACAAGAATGCGGCCCCCGGCAGCAAGGTAGTTGCCCCAGACCAGCCGCATCAACGTGGATTTGCCGGCGCCTGACGGTCCTGTCAGGCCCACGCATTCCCCCGGAGCAACCGAAAACGAGGCGGCGGCCATCACCGGGATCACCGCACCGCCCTGATTGTGCAAGGTAAAGCTTTTCGAAAGGTTTTCTATCCGGATCATTGGGTCACACCTGAAGGACAGAGGAAACAAGCAGTTGCGTATAGGCGTGCTGGGGATCATCAAGAACCTGATCCGTCAAACCCTGTTCGATCACCTGCCCGCCTTTCATCACCATCAAGCGATGGGCCAGCAAACGCACAACCGCCAGGTCATGCGTCACGATGACAACCGATAGCCCAAGATCCCGCACCAGCCCCCGCAGCAGATCCAGCAGCCGCGCCTGAACCGAGACATCAAGGCCGCCGGTCGGTTCATCCATGAACACCAGACGCGGGGATGTTACCAGGTTACGAGCGATCTGAAGCCGTTGCTGCATGCCACCCGAAAAGGCCGAGGGGCGGTCGTCGATCCGGTCGGCGGCAATTTCCACCCGGCCCAGCCAGTCGATAGCCTTTTCGCGAATATCACCGTAGTGTCTGGCGCCCACAGCCATCAGCCGTTCACCCACATTGCCCCCGGCGCTGACCCCCATCCGCAGCCCGTCGCGCGGATTTTGGTGGACAAAGGCCCAGTCGGTGCGGCCAAGCCTGCGCCGTTCGGTCTCTGTCATCGCCAGCACATCGCGGCCGTCATAGGAAAGGCGGCCAAGATCCGGTCGCAGATGGCCCGCGAGGCAGGACAGCAGCGTTGATTTGCCCGATCCGCTTTCACCGACAATGCCCAGAACCTCGCCCGGCCAAAGATCAAAGGACACATCGGCACAGCCAATCCGTGCGCCGTATCGCCGGGTCAGGCTGGTGACTGACAAAAGCGGTTGGTCCGGCGCGACGATGGGTTCGTGAACGCTCATGCCCTGCCCCCTGTTTGGGTGGTTCGCACCCCCGTCACGACCCCTTGAATTGAAGGGTTGGCTTGCACCTCACTTGTGAAAGTGGCTGCGGCGGCATGGGGGACCGGACCTTCAGCCCCGAGACGGCCGACATGCCCCTTGATCCGACGTCCGGAACAGAAATCGGTGTCCGAGCAGACGAACATGCGCCCGCCCTGGTCATCCAGGATCACTTCATCCAGATAGCTGTCTTTCGCGCCACACAGGTCGCAATCATGCGGCGCTTTAGATGCTTCGAACGGATGGTCGTCAAAGTCCAGGCTGACCACGTGCGTCCAGGGCGGCAAAGCATAGATGCGCTGCTCGCGGCCCGCACCGAACAACTGAATTGCCGGGTTGCATGACAGTTTGGGATTGTCGAATTTCGGAATTGGCGACGGATCCATCACATAGCGCCCTTCGACTTTGACCGGGTAATCATAAGCGGTCGCGATCGTGCCATGGCGCGCGATGTCTTCGTACAGCTTGACATGCATCAATCCGTATTCTTCCAGCTCGTGCATCTTGCGGGTTTCGGTCTCGCGCGGTTCCAGAAAGCGCAGGGGTTCCGGGATCGGCACCTGATAGACTAGGATCTGGCCTTCGGTCAGGGCTGTCTCGGGAATACGGTGGCGGGTCTGGATCAGCGTAGCGTCAGGTGTCGACTCGGTGACCGCAACCCCGGCTGTGCGCTGAAAGAATTTGCGGATGCTGACGGCATTCGTAGTGTCATCGGCGCCCTGATCGATCACTTTCAGGCGGTCCTCTGGTACCAGGCAGGCTGCCGTCACCTGCACCCCGCCGGTGCCCCAACCATAGGGCATCGGCATCTCGCGGCTGGCAAACGGCACCTGATAGCCCGGCACGGCGATGCCTTTCAAGATTGCACGTCGGATCATCCGCTTGGTCTGTTCATCAAGATAGGCGAAGTTGTAGGCTTCGGATTGAAGATCTTCAGTCACAAAAGCCCCCGTTCGGCAAGGGCCGCAGCCAGCCGGTCTGCATCGGTGAAGTGAATGGCGTCCATGCCAACCGCCATGGCCCCAACGACGTTGTGCAGGCCGTCATCAATGAAAACACAATCTTCGGGCGCGACTCCGGCACGGTCGCACAGCAACCGGTAGATGCGCGGATCAGGCTTCAGAATACCTTCCTGCCCGGACACAACGATCACGCCGAAAATCTCAGCCAGACGGGGATGCGCCTGCAATCCACCGGGCCAGGTCTCTGCCGACCAGTTGGTAATGGCATGCAGGGGCGTGCCCTTTGCGCGCAGACGGTCCACCACATCCCAAGTGCCGGGCACCTGGTTGCGCACGGTTTCGCCGTAGCGCGTGACATAGGACCCAAGGCGGCGGCGGTCTTCGGGATCGGCGATTTCTGCAGCGAGATCGGCGAAGGTTGCACCACCATCGGCGCGCAGGTTGCGTGCCTTGAAATCCACCCGCGCCATGAAGGCATCCACGTCTTCGCGTGAGCCAAGCTCGTCTATCCAGGCCATCTGCGGTTGCCAGTCGATCAACACCCCACCCAGATCAAACACTACCACAGACGCCGTCATTCTGCCGCCTCCTGCATGACGTCAGCCTCGCGCCGCAACCGCCGCACCAGTTCCAACTCGGCCTGAAAATCCACATAATGGGGCAACTTGATGTGTTCGAGGAAACCTGTAGCCTGGATATTGTCGCAATGCATCAGGACGAATTCTTCGTCCTGTGCCGGGGCGCCGATGCTGTCTTCGCCCAGTTCCTTCCAGCGCAAAGCGCGGTCGACCAGGCTCATGGCGATGGCCTTGCGCTCTGACTGACCAAATACCAGCCCATAGCCACGGGTGAACTGTGGTGGTTCGGTTTTCGAGCCCTTGAACTGGTTCACCGTTTCACATTCGGTAAGGTCCATCTCGCCGATCTCGACAGAAAATCCCAGTTCAGGAATATCCACCTCGACTGCGACACGGCCGATGCGCAATTCGCCCACGAAGGCATGCGTGCGGCCATATCCGCGCTGGGTGGAATACGCCAGACCAAGGATGAAGCCTTCATCGCCACGGGTGATTGCCTGCAGCCGCAAGGCCCGGTTTGCCGGCAGTTCCATCGGCTCGCGGGTCAGATCGGGCGGGACGGTGTCAGAATTCCCGGCGGGTTCGATCAATCCGTCGCGGTTCAGAAATCCGGTCACATGCGGCACGGCGACTGTGATGGCGGGCGCGGTAGCGGCCGATGGAACCTCGCCCTCGGCCATCAGTTTGAAATCCAGCAACCGGTGCGTGTAGTCAAAGGTCGGCCCCAGCACCTGGCCGCCCGGCAGGTCCTTGAACGTGGCGCTGACCCGGCGGATCACATCCATTTTCCCGGTGTCAACTGCAACAGACGCCGCAAACCGGGGCAGCGTGGTGCGATAAGCGCGGATCAGAAACACGGCTTCGATCAGATCGCCGCGCGCCTGTTTGATCGCCAGCGCCGCCAGATCGGGATCATACAGCGACCCTTCCGCCATCACCCTGTTGACCGCCAGCTTCATTTGCTCACGGATCTGCAGCACCGAAAGCTCTGGCACTGCCGGGTCGCCCCGGCGTTCCTCGGCCAGCCAGGTGTGCGCAGTGTCGATTGCCCGTTCGCCGCCCTTGACTGCTACATACATCAGATTGCCTCCACACGGGTGGACCGGGGCAATCCGGCCAGCCGATCCCCAAAGGTAAGGATGGCGTCAAACCCCAAAGGGAACTTCGCCCTGTTGGCCCGGAACGGCGCTGTTTCCGGCAGGCTGAGCCAGGTCGCCGTTTCGATCCCCGGGCCGGTCAGGGCGGGGCCATGGTTGGTCAGCCGGTCCATCTCGATGATCAATGTGGCAGCGCGGTCGGGATAGTCTGGCAGGCCGATCCGGAACCGACTTACCGGCTGCAGAGCCTCCCATGTGCCCAATGCGAAATCGGCCTCTTCGGCCCGCACGAGCGGTGCGCCGATATGAAACGCAAGCCAGTCACGCACATCTGCGCAATCTGCGGACCCGGCCAGATGAAGGGGTGTCGTGGCATCAGCCAGCGTCAGCAGCACCGTCCCTGCGGCGGTTGTCAAAGGTCGTGGCGGCTGTGCGCCGGTCACCCGGTGGATTGTACCCGGTCTGGCCATGGCCTCGAGGATTGCGCGGAAAGCACGGGATGACTGCCGGGGGACATCGGCGAAGCCGCCAGAGAGGGCATCTTGGATCATGGATCCTCTCCGCGCACCAATGTGAAGAAATCAACTTTGGTGGCCGCAGCCTTTCCGGCGCGGACCGCGCGGGCTTCTGCCGCCTCGGTCGTCAGGGGTTCCACCACTTGCGCCCGCACCTGATCTGCTGCCCCGGTTTGCAACAGCGCATCGACCACCGCCGCCCGGCGAGCGTGCCCCTTGTCGCGGCCCTGCACCCAAGCGTGGCCGACCGTGCCGCACGCCAGCCGGACCGAACAGCGGGTAACCGTCATTTCGCCCAGATTGAACGGCTCTCCTGTAGCGCCGACACGCCCGCGCACCATCACCGCCCCGGTTTCCGGGCTGCGCAGGATGTCATGATCTGGCAGGTCGGCTATTTGTGCAGCCAGACGATCGGGCGCAGCTTTGGCGAGAACCGACATCCATTCCTTGCGCGCGGTCGAACTGGCTTTGGTCATCATATCCTGGACATCTTGAAAAGTTGTCGATAATACTATACAACTAGACAAATACTATACTGTCCCTTCCCTGCTGCCAAGCCGGGACTTGTGAAATTTTCGTAACGAAAGGCTGCCACTTTGCCCCGCGCCGCACTCTGGATTGCAATCGCCGAGACGCTGGGCCGCGAGATCGCACAGGCGCAGTACCGGCCCGGGGATAAACTGCCTACCGAGGCCGCGCTTTCAGCCCGCTTCGGTGTCAATCGCCATACCGTGCGCCATGCCATTGCCACGCTGGCGGCCAACGGTACCGTACACTCGCGGCGCGGATCTGGTGTCTTTGTGACGGCGCAGCCCGCCGATTACGCGCTGGGGCGGCGGGTGCGGTTTCACCAGAATGTCGCCGCGTCCGGGCGCACGCCGACACGCCGGATCAACCGGTTAGAGACCCGGCCCGCCAACACAACAGAAAGTGAAATCCTTTGCCTCGCCGCTGGCGCGCTGGTGCATGTGGTCGAGGGCGTTTCTCTGGCCGACGGCCAGCCACTGGCAGTGTTCCAGTCCATCTTCCCGCAGGCACGGTTTCCCACACTTCTGGCTGCGATGGAGGGTCAGTCATCGGTAACCGCGGCCTTGGCTGCCTGCGGGGTGACCGATTACACAAGGGCCGAAACCAGACTTACGGCCAAGTTGGCCGACCCGGTGCTGGCAGTCGCCTTGCAGGTGCAAACGGGTTCTCCGGTCCTGCGATCAGTGGCGGTGAACGTCGATACGGCGGGCAGGCCGATAGAGTATGGAACGACCTGGTTCGCCGGCGACCGGGTGACATTGACAGTCAATCCCGATCAGGCGTGATATTTCTCCAGGAAGGCTTCGGCGTCCAGCCGTCGAAAGTCCGTCAGGGCCAGGCGCAGCCGGGTGTGATCCCAGTCCCACCAGGCCAGCGCCAGCAGGCGGTCAATCACCTGCGGCGTAAAGCGCCCGCGAACAGGCTTGGCCGGGCAACCGGCCATGATCATGAATGGGGCCACATCTTTGGTCACAACCGCACCGGCAGCGACAATTGCCCCGGGGCCGATAGAAATATCTGGCTTGATGATCGCGCCATGGCCGATCCAGCAGTCCGCGCCCAACAGGGTGCGGCGTGCCGCGCGGGCTGCAAAGAACTGCGGATCGTCTTCGACGTCATCCCAGTAAGAGCTTGACCGATACAAGAAGTGGTGCTGCGCCGCATTTTGATAAGGATGGTCCGTCGGCCCGATCCGCGTCATTGCCGCAATGTTGGAAAACCGGCCAACCGTGGTATTGGCGATATCGGCCAGCCGGTCACAATAGGCGTAATCCTCAAACGTCGAATTCACCACAATCGACCCCGCCCCGACCTCGCAGTAGGCCCCGAAGCGCGCGTTGACGATCCTGCTTCCTTCATGGACCAAGGGTTCAGTCGGGGAAAGCCGGGGCACCCTATTCCCCCTTGATCAACTTGCGCCGCAACCAGCCCGAAAGACTATCCATCAGCATCACCATCAGGACAATAAGTACCATGTAATAGGCCACTTCTTCCCAGTCTTTCTGGGTGATAATCGCCTGCGTCAGCAACAGCCCGATTCCGCCGCCGACAATGGCGCCGATCACGGTGGCACTGCGGGTGTTGGATTCGAGATAGTAAAGCACCTGAGACAGCAGCACCGGCGTGATCTGCGGGATCACCCCAAAACGGGCCCGCTGAAGTGCGCTTGCACCGGTGGACTGAATGCCCTCGACCTGCTTTTCGTCGATATTCTCCAGCGCCTCGGAAAACATCTTGCCAAAGCTGCCGGTATCGGTCAGCGCAATCGCAATCGCGCCGGTCATCGGGCCCGGCCCAAAGGCGCGCGACAGGATGATCGTCCAGATCAAACCGTCCACCCCGCGGATAAAGTCAAAGATCCTTCGCATGGCAAACCGGAACGGGCCAAGCGGGTTAAAGTTCCGGGCCGCAAGAAAGCCAAGGGGCAGCGCTACGATCGCAGCCGTCATAGTGCCAAGGAAGGCCATCAGTATCGTCTCAAAGATCGCCCAAGCGACGTCGCCATGCCGCCACATTTTGTTGGTCCAGAATTCCGAAACCATATAGCCAAAGTTCGTGCGTGCAGGATCGATCCGGTCACCCGTGATGGCGAGGGCTGCAAGTGTGCCAAATCCTTTGCCGTAGAACGGGCTGTCGAGCGTGAAAAACCACAACTCCCAACCGGGCTGGTATTTGAAGGTTTCAACCTTGGACCGGGAATAGCTGAAGCGACCCGCGTCGGTTTTGACCGAGACCTTATTTTCCGAAACTGAAATCCAGCCCGGTACCGGCTCTGGCGCGGTCATCACCGGTTTGCCCGCAACCGGACGGATGTCGATGGTGCCGTAACCAGGCACGGCATAGCGCGCGCCGGCGTCGTCGTAGGTGACAACATGGCCTTGCCCCAGGTCGATGGTGGTGACGCCGCCCGCGACGCTGACCCAATCTGGCCGCATTCCCGACGGATAGGTGCCCTTGCTTTCGCCCTCGATGGCGATGACAATCTCGCCCGAGCGGTTGTCGCGTGTCACATGGGTCTTGTGCGACCAGAAATCGCCCAGCAGGATCGCAGCATTGTCAAAGCGGGCGCGCTGGGCAAGACCGGCCACATCAAAGCTGATTGCCGCATAGATGAGGTAGGCAAGGATCATCGCGGGAACCGCAAAGGCCATGCGTCGCTTGCGGGCGAAACCGGCGGTGATCGTGTCAACCAGCGAGGGGGACAGCGCAGTCGCGGTCATCGGTCAGTGCCCCTTTACCAACTTGTTGCGGTAGTGATCCGAGACATGGTCGATGATCACGATGGTAAGAAACAGCAGCAGAAAGATCGCCACGACCTCATCGTAGCGCCCTTGGCCCCATTGCATGGCAAGCTTCAGGTCATGTCCGATGCCGCCTTCACCGACAAAGCCCAGGATGGCAGACGCGCGGACGTTGATTTCAAACCGCAGCAACGCATAGCTTAGCCAGTTTGGTGCCACTTGCGGAATGATCCCCAGCCACATCCGCTGCGACCAGTTTGCACCTACCGATGTCAAGCCTTCGACCGGTTTCAGATCGGCGTTCTCGGCCACTTCGGAAAACAGCTTGCCAAGGGCGCCGCCGGTGTGCAGCGCAATGGCGATAACGGCAGGCACCGGGCCGCCGCCAAGGACATAAATCAGGATCAACGCGACCACAATTTCGGGAATGGCGCGCAAAGCGTCCATCGAGCGGCGAAAAACCGGTATCAGCAGGGGCCAGCGCGCCAGGCCGCGCGTGGCCAAAAGCGACAAGGTCATAGCCATCAGCGCACCGATCAGCGTGGCTACAGCGGCTATGTTCAGGGTTTCTATCAAGGCTGGAACATGGGCGAAAAACAAACCCGGCAGCAATGCACGCTTTTCCCAGGCTTCCGTGAAAACCTCGGCTGGAAAGTCGATAACATTCGGCAGGCCGTTCCAGAAACCACCGGCGTTTCGCTCTTCCGACAGCATCCAGCCAGAGGCCATAAGCGCAATGAAAATAACCAGCAAGATGCCGCCATACATCCGCTTGCGGCGGACCATGTCGAGATAGGCTTCGCGGGTGTCGGCAAGGTTCGGGCGTTGGCCCTGTTCCGGACCGAAGGCAATATCGACCATGGGATCATCCAGAAATGAAGGTGCCGGACCCCGGAGAGCGCGGGGCCCGGCAGCAGGTAAGGCTTACAGGCCTTCC
>JANNSG010000142.1:0-6552 GCA_031402355.1 Pseudorhodobacter sp.
TGCCTCGGTCACATAAACGGTATCGCCATCGCGGATCACGAAATCGCGCGCTTCGAACATGCCGGTGGGCTGGGTCAGATCCAGCACATAGGCCATGCGCTGATCGCCCACCAGATCGGCGCGGCCCAGCACGGCATTTGCGATTTCTTCCGGCTCATTGCGCAAGATGAACACGCCCGTCGGGTCGGCAGACCCGGTGGCAAGGCCCCCGACTGTCGCAATCGCCTCTATCGCCGACAGGGTCTTGGTTTCAAACTGAACCCGGCTTTGCTGGCCGGTGGCCCCCAATGCCGTGAAGGCACGGGTGTCGCCTTCGACAACGATCTGATCACCGGCGCGCAGCGCAATATCGAGGCTAGGGTTGTCATAGAGATCCTGGATCCAGACCTTGCCGGTCTGGCCGCCGCGCGTCACCCGGACCAGCGCAATCGAGGGGTCAATCGAAATGCCGCCCGCCTCGGACAGCATGGCCGCAAGCGACCGCGTCGGCAGTTCAATCGGGAAAATGCCCGGCGCGTTGACAGACCCGGACAGCGACACCGATGATCCGTCACCAGCAAAGCGCTGCACGGTCACCTGCGGGTCCGGGGTTTGCGGATCCAGCTTGCGGGTGATGGCCTGGCGCAGGCCGTCGGGCGTCTGGCCCTCGGCCCTGATCTTGCCGGCATAGGGGACAAAGATGTAGCCTTGGCCATCGACCTGGGTTTCGTTCAACGGTGTGACGCGCTGCCCGGTATTGCCCAGAAGCGGGTCATCCTTCACGTTTTCAAACACGGTGATGGCCAGCTTGTCGCCGGGCGAAATGGTGTCGGACCCGGTCAGACTGGCATTCCGGAACGCACTGCTAAAACCGAAAGACGGTGATATGGCGGTGATCTGGGAGACCCTCGGGTTCACTTCAACCACAAAGGCATCGCCCTGTTTTAGAACAGAACCTGCATAGATTTCACGCTTGTTCGGGCCCGATCGCGGCAAGCCGCAAGCGCCAAGCGCCAAAATCAGCACAGCAAGGGTCAGGGCGTTTGCCCTGCCTGTTAGGTTCGATTTCACTGCTCGGGCTCCTTTGCTGGGCTTGCCTCAAGTTTTTTGCAACGATACCCAACGGTTGTGCAAAAGGCGAGAGTTCAGGCCCCGCCGTTCGATACAAGGCGCAACTGTGGCTTTGCTGCCGCGTCTTTGGCAAGCAAGGCGTCATAGGGATCTTGCGGGTTCAGGATCATATCTACCACAGATCGTAGCAGCACGCGCCGCCCCCGCGATGAATAGTAGCCGCCGGGGACCTGACTGGTTTCCAGCAGAAATTGCCTGTAGGCGCGATAAGCACGGCTATCGGGTTTGTTCGGAGTTGAAAAGAACTGGCCCAGCGGTTGGTCGGACACGAATTCAGGTTTTGCATAGACAGACGCGCCAAAGGCTTTTAGCGGCAGACCCCGCCAAAGGGCCTGTTGTCCGGCGGTGGAATTGACTGTGACAGCGGTGGTGGCGTGATCCAGAAGGCGCGCGAGTTTGCTGCCGCGCACGAAATGCACGCGGTCTGCAATGCCATGTCTGCCCGCCGCCTGCCGGATCATCCGGGCGAGCGGCACGCGGCCGTCTTCCAGAGGATGGGCCTTGAAAACGAGATGGTGATGCGTAGGCGCCCCATTTGCAAAACCACCGATCACTTCGGCCAGAAAATCCGCCATGCTGGCGAAAGGGCTGTGCATCTGAAAGCTGGCATCATGTTCCAGCTGCAACAGTGCCAAATGATAAGGAAATCCGCCGCGACGGATGTGCCATGTTGCGGCGATGCGCTCCAACCCGTGCAACGGCAAAAGCGCATAACGTTTGGCATAAAGCCAGAATTCCTGTGCAGCGGTCAGCGCGCGGTGCGGGCGAAAGGCGGGATAGCTGCGTCTGCCAGCCAGCAAAAGCCCGTGATAGACCGCCCCCCAGAACATATGGCGGCGCAGATCGCCCCAATGGGCTGGGGCGGTGATCAGATCAACATCGGTCTCGGCCAGACTTTCGCGCATCTGGCCCACGGTCATATCCATCAGCCGGGAATGGCCGTTCGAGCCGTTGCGTTCATACGTGATCCAATGCGGGCGCAAGTAGCCTTCTTCAAACACATGGATGGTGACCCCGGCGGCCCGGGCCTGTGAAACCGCCTCGGCATGGACCGGGCGCGTATCGCCATATAGCACCAGATCGGTTATCGCATGTGCCGCCATCAGGCTTTGCACTGTATCCGGCCAACTGTCGGCCGGCCCCTGAAAGGCGATGTAGCTTGGCCGGTCAGGCCAGAAGGACTGATCGCCCCGGTTGAAACCTGCCCGCCAGACCTGCGCGCCTGTTCGGCGCAGCATGGCGGCCATTTGCCCGAAAAACGGCCCATGCGGGCCTTGCAGAAACAAAAATCGTCTGTGCGATCCGGCTTGGTACATCTGGGGCCTTTGTCGGGCGGAACGGTTCCGGCCAAGGGTAGGCGTGATTTTCGGCGCAAAATCAAGACTTTGCTTTTGCATCCGCAGCGATTGCGCCGAAGATGTGCAGGCGCGTCACAGGCAGAAGGCCTTGCACTGGCGGCATCGGGGGGCTACCAAAAAGCCCAAGCTTTTCCACGAGGTCTGCCTATGTTCACAGGAATCGTCACCGATATCGGCCGGGTGCTGGACCTGGAGCAGCGCGGCGATCTGCGCGCCCGAATTGGCACCGGCTATGATGTGGCGGGCATTGATATCGGGGCCTCGATTGCCTGTGACGGGGTGTGTCTGACGGTGATTGCGCTGGGCACTGACCCGCAGGGCTGGTTTGACGTCGAGATATCGGCGGAAACGGTGGGGGCCACCAATATCGGGCGCAATGGTTGGTCGATCGGCAAGCGCGTCAACCTTGAGCGGGCGTTGAAGGTAGGCGACGAACTGGGCGGTCACATCGTGTCTGGCCATGTCGACGGCGTCGCCGAAGTGGTGGGTCTGCAGCCCCAGGGTGACAGTCTGCGAGTGATGTTTCGCGTACCCGAAGCCTTTGCAAGGTTCATCGCCCCGAAAGGATCGGTCGCGCTGAACGGCACGTCTTTGACGGTGAATGCGGTTGATGGTTGTGATTTTGGCGTCAATTTCATCCCGCATACGCAAAAAGCCACGACCTGGGGTGATGTGGCAATGGGTGACCGGGTCAACCTTGAGATAGACACCATGGCGCGCTATGTCGCGCGGCTGCGGGAGTGGGACTGATGGCCGAGGCTTTGCCGGACCAGACGCTGGCAGGGTTGGGCCATAACCTTGGACCAACGATGGAGCCGGGGGCATCCTGGCGCAAGCATTGCTGGGGGACGGCACGCGCGCGCCTGCTGCCGCATCTGCCGATCGAAGTGCTGCGCGGTCGCATCCGGCGGGCCAAGGAACTGGGCTTGGATTACAAGACTTATGCGTCAGTCCGGGCGGCGTCGGGGCATGACGTGGTCGCATTCTTGTTTTCAAGTAATGCGTTGCGATTGCTTGGGTCTGATCCCGCCTTGCCACAGGACCGGCTTGAAAAGCTGTCGTCGTTGGTGGGGTGCGCAAGGCTGGCTGTCGCGGTGGCCCCGTTAAGCCCCGATGCTGCCTTGCGTGTGGCGACCGGCTTGATCGAGGCGGCCCATGCCGCACCGGGGCCGTTTGCCAGCTTTTCGGTCACGAGAGAAATTTTACAGACCGCCACGGCCGGTTTGCCGGGCGACCGGATACTGCTGGTGGGCGATCTGGCGCTGGAGCAAGCCTGGTGTGCTGCGGGGCGTTTGGCGGGGTATGTTCCGGCCATGCGGTATTTCGCGCCGATCTGAGGGGCGGGGTTGGCCCCAAAATGCCTGCGGCGCGGATATTTGGACCAAAATGAAACCTGCAGGCGCAAGGGCGCACAGCCATTGTTGGGCACAACGGGTGCTGCCGGCACTGGCGTTTGAAAGCCGCTCGGAGTAAGGCCTGATCCGACTGTTTGCGGAGCCATAAGCCATGAGCGATATGAAGACCGAATATTCGGATGCAATTTCCACGATTGACGAGATCATCGAGGATGCGCGGCAAGGGCGCATGTTCATTCTGGTGGACCATGAGGACCGCGAAAACGAGGGCGATCTGGTGATCCCTGCCGAAATGTGCACGCCAGATGCGGTGAATTTCATGGCGATGCACGGGCGCGGGTTGATTTGCCTGACGCTGACGGGCGAGCGGATTGACCAGCTTGGGCTGCCATTGATGGCCTCAAAGAATTCGTCCCGGCATGAAACGGCGTTCACGGTGTCTATCGAGGCGCGCGAAGGCGTGTCGACGGGCATTTCGGCAGCGGACCGGGCTTTGACGGTTGCGGTGGCGATTGACCCCTCGAAAAATGGGACCGATATTGCAACGCCGGGGCATGTGTTTCCGCTGCGCGCGCGCGAGGGCGGCGTTTTGGTGCGGGCAGGCCATACCGAGGCGGCGGTGGATGTCAGCCGTTTGGCGGGCTTGAACCCTTCGGGCGTGATCTGCGAGATCATGAATGAAGACGGCACCATGGCGCGGCTACCGGATTTGGTGGCTTTTGCGCAAAAGCACAATCTGAAAATCGGCACGATTTCCGATCTGATCGCGTACCGCCGCCGCCATGACAATCTGGTCGGCGAAAAGGCTGTGAAGCGGGTGATTTCGGCCTATGGCGGCGATTGGTTGATGCGGGTGTTTGCCGATGACATTCAGGGGGCTGAACACATTGTGTTGACCAAGGGCGATCTGACTTCGCCCGCCCCGGTGCTGGTGCGGATGCACGCGCTTAACCCGATGGAGGATGTGCTGGGCATCAGCCCCGGCCACGCCTCGGAATTGCCCGACGCGATGCGTCTGATTGCGGCTGAGGGGCGCGGTGTGGTGGTGCTGTTGCGCGACACGTCGATGAAGCTGGTGATGGAGGGCGAGGCCTCACCGCAGACCCTGCGGCAATATGGCGTGGGCGCGCAAATCCTATCATCGCTTGGGTTGCACGAGATTACGCTGGTGACAAATTCGCGTGCGCCAAAGGTTGTGGGGTTAGAAGCCTACGGTCTGTCGATCACCGGCACCCGCGCGATTACGGAGGCGTGAGACATGGCGGCCAATGAGAACCATTATACCCTGCCAATGCCGACGTTCGACAGGCCTGTGCGCCTGTTGATCGTGGTGGCCCCCTATTACCGCGATATTGCGGATCAGTTGATTGCCGGGGCCAAGGGGATTGCCGCTGATTGTGGCGCGGAGGTTGAAGTTGTCGAGGTGCCGGGTGCTTTGGAAGTGCCCACGGCGATTGCGATGGCGGAACGGCAGGCGAAGTTTGATGGCTATGTCGCACTGGGCTGTATCATTCGGGGTGAGACGACGCATTATGATACGGTTTGCAATGATAGCAGCCGCGCCTTGTCTTTGTTGGGGTTGCAGGGCGCTTGCATTGGCAACGGCATTCTGACGGTGGAAAACCGGGGACAAGCCGAAGTGCGGGCCGAGGCTGCGGGCCAGAACAAGGGCGGCGGGGCGGCGGCAGCGGCGTTGCATCTGGTGGCCTTGTCGCGGCGCTGGGCCGGGCAGACCAAGGGCATCGGGTTTCGCGCATGAAGGGGCCAAATTCCAAAGGGTCCGACAAGAAGCAGATGAAATCGGCGTCGCGGCTTTATGCGGTGCAGGCGTTGTTTCAAATGGAATCCAGCGGCCAGACTGTTGAAGACGTGGTGCGCGAGTTTGAGACGCACCGCTTTGGCGCGGTCTATGACGGTGATGAGATGGCCGAGGGTGATGTCGGCCATTTCCGGGCTGTGGTTGGCCATGCGGTGAACTGGCAGGCGAAGATTGACCAGTTGACCGACCGTGCACTGGTGGCGAAATGGCCGATTGACCGGATTGACCCGGTGCTGCGTGCGTTGTTCCGCGCGGCTGGTGGCGAAATGGTGGAAATGCCGACGCCGCCAAAGGTGGTGATCACCGAATATGTTGATGTGGCGAAGGCATTTTTTCCGGAAGGAAAAGAGGCAAAGTTTGTGAACGCCGTGCTAGATCACATGGCCCACGAGGCAAAGCCAGAGGCGTTTTAAGCAAAGTTCCGAAAGCGTTGGAGTGCGGATATGACCAAAGGTTTTCTTCGTTTCTTGCAAGCAGTTTCGGTGATGCTGGCGACCAGCGCCACGGTGGCCAGGGCTGACCAGCCGGGGGTGGCGCCGGTATATCTGGGAGGTGCCTGGTCGCTTGCTGCCATAGACGCGCAGCACTTTGCCGCCCTTGCAACCATTGATCTGTCTGAACCGGGTCGGGCTACGGGCCGCGCCCCCTGCAATCGGTGGTTTGCCAGCGTTGAAGGCGATTTGCCGGCTTTCAAGATCGGGCCAGCAGGGTCTACTAAAATGGCCTGTGACGATCTGGTCGCTGAGCGCGCGTTTTTCACAGCACTTGCCGAGATGACCGAAGCCCGCGCCGAAGCCGATACGTTGATGCTAACGGGAAATGGACGGACTATGGAATTTCGCCACGCTGCAGACTAGTGGCTGGGGTAAAGCGACGGAAACCGCAGCGGCCGTGTAGGCGTGAATTTCCC
>JANNSG010000143.1:0-32849 GCA_031402355.1 Pseudorhodobacter sp.
GCAAGCCACGCCTTCGCGGCCTCAGCAGGATCAGCGCCATCGTTGAGGATAGCACCCATGATGGCGTTTTCCATTTCCAGCGAAAAGACCAGATTGGTCAGCAGTTTGCCGGTATTCGGGCATTCAGCGACATAGCCCGCACGGGTATTGGTGAAAACCGATCCCTCGGCCCCAAACCATTCTTCGCCGCCGGTAAGATACGTCAACTCCATCGCGGCGTTCATCGGATGCGGGGCCCAGCCAAGAAAGACGACAGGTTTGCCGTCGCCGTTCAGGCTGGTGGCCTGTGCCAGCATGCCTTGTTCCGAGCTTTCGACGACTTCAAAGCCGCCCATGCCAAAATCATCAGCGGTGATCCGGTCAAGGATCAGGCGGTTGCCGTCATTGCCCGGCTCAATGCCATAAATCTTGCCTTCAAGGGCGTCTTTGTTGGCCGCGAGGTCGGCGAAGCTTTTGATGCCCAAGGCAGCACCGGCTGCATTGGTCGCCAGGGTATATTGCGTGCCCTTCAGGTTTTCGGCCACGGTATCCACGGATTTCGCGTCGCGGTAGGGCGCCAGATCAGCCTCCATCGTCGGCATCCAGTTGCCAAGGAAGACGTCAACATCGCCGCCGGCAAGGCCGGTATAGGTGACCGGCACCGACAATAGTTTGGTTTCGGTTTCATAGCCCAGGGCCTGCAGGATAAGGCTGGTGGCGGCCGTGGTGGCGGTGATATCCGTCCAGCCCACATCCGAGAACACGACCTTGTCGCAGCCTTCGGCGTAAGCGGTGCCTGCAAAGGCAAAGGCAACCGTTGTGGCGCACAATGCGGATCTTAGGTTTTTCATGTTAGCTCCCATCTGGTATTTCGTGTGTTGGTTTTTTGTTGATTGACGAGTCAATAAAACTCACGCACCCTCGGTTTGGCAAGTGTTTTTTGCAAGGAACTTAACATGCCCAAGCTTGGAATGGAGCCTATCCGAAAGGCGGCGCTGGTCAACGCAACGATTGTTGAAGTGGGCCGTTCCGGTAGCCTTGATGTGACGGTCAGCCAGATCGCCAAACGGGCGGGCATGTCAACGGCGCTGGCGCATCACTACTTTGGCAGCAAAGAGGCGATGTTTCTGGCCGCCATGCGGCAGGTATTGTCTATTTACGGCGCAGAAATACGCGGCGCGCTTGCGGTGGCCGAGGGGCCAGAGGCGCGGTTGCAGGCGATTGCACGCGCGTCCTTCAGCCCGGCGAACTTTCGGCGCGAAGTGGTCGGGGCGTGGCTGAACTTCTATGTACTGGCCCAGACCGTGCCCGAAGCGCGCCGTCTGCTTGGCGTTTATCAGGGGCGGCTTCGCTCTAACCTTCTGGCGTGTTTGCGCCCTCTCAGCGGCAAACAGGCAGATAGTATTGCCAAAGGTCTGGGGGCCTTGATCGACGGTTTATACCTGCGCGAGGCGTTGTCGGGGCAGGCGCCTGATGGCAAGGCATCGGTCGCATTGGTGCTGGATTATCTGAATGCAAAACTGACGCGGGGGCGCTGATGAAATACCCCAAGCGCGATTTGGCCCCACGCCCAAACCCACGCCCAAGAATAGGAAGACGATGAATTGACGGCAGATTATGTGATTGTTGGCGCTGGGTCTGCGGGGTCTGCGCTTGCCTACCGGCTGGGTCAGGCCGGTGCCACTGTGACCGTGATCGAACATGGCGGCACTGATGCCGGGCCGTTCATTCAGATGCCTGCAGCCCTGTCGTATCCGATGAACATGGCCATGTACGACTGGGGGTTTCAGACCGAACCGGAACCGCATCTGGGCGGGCGCAAGCTTGCCACGCCGCGCGGCAAGGTGCTTGGCGGGTCATCATCCATCAACGGCATGGTCTATGTGCGGGGCCATGCACGGGATTTTGATACCTGGGCCGATATGGGGGCTAGGGGCTGGGGTTATGCCGATGTGCTGCCCTATTTCAAGCGGATGGAACATGCCCACGCTGATCACGACGGCGGCGGCGATGGCGCATGGCGCGGCCATGACGGGCCGTTGCACATAACCCGCGGCCCAAGGTCGAACCCGTTGTTCAACGCCTTTATCGAAGCTGGGCGGCAAGCGGGCTATCCGGTGACGAGCGATTACAACGGTGAAGCGCAGGAAGGCTTTGGCGCGATGGAGGCGACGATCTGGAAAGGTCGTCGCTGGTCTGCCGCGAATGCCTATCTGCGGCCTGCTATGAAAAACGGCAATGTCACCGTAGTGCGGGCATTGGCATCGCGGGTGGTATTTGACGAAGGCCGCGCAGTTGGGGTGGAGATGCGCCGGGGTGGCAAGACAGAGATGATCCGCGCGAATCGCGAAATTATCCTTGCCGCATCGTCGATCAACACGCCCAAAATTCTGATGCTGTCTGGTATTGGCGATGGCGCGGCGCTGCAAAGTCACGGCATCAAGGTATTGGCCGACCGCCCCGGCGTTGGGGCAAATTTGCAAGACCATCTTGAGGTCTATATGCAATATGCCGCCAAGCAGCCGATTACGCTGTATAAATACTGGAACCTGTTTGGCAAGGGTCTGATCGGGGCGCAGTGGTTGCTGACCGGTAAGGGCCTTGGGGCCAGCAACCAGTTTGAGGCCTGCGCCTTTATCCGGTCCCGCGCCGGGATAGACTATCCCGATATTCAGTATCATTTTTTGCCCATCGCCGTGCGCTATGACGGCAAATCGGTGGCAGCGGGGCATGGCTTTCAGGTGCATGTCGGGCCGATGCGGTCTTTGTCACGCGGGGCTGTGACGCTACGGTCGGCAGATCCTGCCGATGCGCCGGTGATCCGCTTCAACTATATGAGCGAGACGCAGGATTGGGAAGAATTCCGCGCCTGTATCCGCCTGACACGAGAGGTGTTCGCCCAAGCGGCGATGGAGCCGCATGTGAAATCCGAACTTCAGCCTGGGGCGGCGGTTCAGACAGATGCCGAGATTGACGTGTTCATCCGCGAACATGCCGAAAGTGCCTATCACCCCTGTGGTACTGCGCGGATGGGGCGGGCTGATGACCCGCTGGCGGTGGTTGACCCCGAATGCCGGGTGATCGGGGTGCAGGGGTTGCGGGTGGTCGACAGTTCAATCTTCCCGCAGGTGACCAACGGCAATCTGAACGCGCCGTCGATCATGGTAGGGGAAAAGGCTGCGGATCACATTTTGGGCCGGAACCCGCTGCCAAGGTCCAATCTGCAGCCGGCAATTGCGCCGAACTGGCAGATGAGCCAGCGGTAGGACGGCGCAGCGGTAAGGCGGCGGGCATTGGTGGCGGGCATAACCCGCGCGAAAGTGATTGGTGCGGGCGGGGCTGGTTGATTTAGGGTTTGGACAAATTGCCAATCCTGATGATCGGAAACCGAAGATGCGTATCTTACCAGGCGTTATTGCCGCCATCACCCTGTCAACCGGGGCGGTCTGCGCAGCTCCGGTCAGCTTTGCGGCCGAAGATGGTGTGACGGTGCATGCCGATTACCAAGGGCAAGGCCGCCGGGCCTTGATCGTGCTGTTCCATCAAGCGGGATCAAACCTGCATGAATATGACACGATCGTGCCAAGGCTGCAGGCTGCGGGGTTTGACACGCTGGCGGTGTCACAACGTTCGGGCGGCAATCTTTTTGGTGGCAAGAATGAAACCGCGCAGGGTGTTGCGGGTGAGGCAGAGTATCTGGATGCCTATCCGGACATGGAGGCCGCGTTGAACTGGGCAAAAAGCGATGCAAACGCGACGCGGATGATTGTCTGGGGGTCAAGCTATTCATCGTCTTTGGTGTTCAAGCTGGCCTCTGAACATCCGAAGGGCGTGGCCGGAGTGATGAGCTTTTCGCCGGGCAACTATTTTGGCACACGCTTCCTGCCGAAGGATGCAGCCGCAGGTGTAAAGGCCCCGGTCTTTGTCACCTCGGCAAGTGACGAGGACGAAGTTTCTGCCGCCCGCGCTATCATGGCGGCAGTGCCGGGGGCGGCGACGCAATTCGTGCCAAAGCAGGGCCTGCATGGGTCTTCAAGCCTGCGAGAAGACATGAACCCGAATGGCGCAGAGGAAATCTGGCAGGCGGTAGAGGCGTTTCTGATACCGCTGCGGTCCTGACCTTAATCCGCAATCGAATAGGGCAGCGTTTCGCGGTGGTTGGGATCAACACGCAGCCGGTGTTCAAGCGGGGGCACGGATCGTTGATGGCAATGCTGGCGGTCACAGATGCGGCAGGAAATGCCGATCGGATCGAACCGGCCCTTCAGGTCAAGCCCGTCGGAATAGACCAGATCCGACGCGTGGCGCAGTTCGCATCCCAGACCGATGGCAAAACGGCGCACCGGGGCCAGAAAGGCACCACCGGGCTTTGACACATCGCGCGCCAGACACAGATAGCGGTCGCCGCCCGGCGTTTCGGCCAGTTGCCGCAGAAACTGGCCCGGCGACTCAAAGGCGCGATGAACGTTCCACAAAGGGCAAGCCCCACCGAAACGGGCAAATTGCAGGCGCGTCGCGGAATGACGTTTGGTAATGGTACCGGCCTGATCAACCCGCACAAAAAAGAACGGAATACCCTTTTCGCCCGGGCGCTGCAGAGTGGACAGACGGTGCGCTACCTGTTCGATGGATGCCCCGAACAGATCAGCCAGGCGTTCCAGATCATGTCGGGTGCTTTTGGCTGCGGCCAGAAAGGCCCGGTAGGGCAGCAGTGCCGCCCCGGCGAAATAATTGGCCAGCCCGATCTTGGCGATATCGCGTGCCTCGGGCGTTTGAAACCGCGCCTGATCAAGAGTAGTCTCCAGCAGGTCATTCTGGGTCAGCAGGGCCAGTTGATGCAGCATCTGAAAGCGTTGGGTCGGGCCGTTGGCCTGGCTGGAGATTTGCAATTGCCCGGTCGCAGGATCAAAGTGTCGAAGGGCAGAAGTATCGGAAAAGTGCAATGAGACACCCTGCTTTGCAAGCAGGTCTTGCGCAAGGATTGCCGGGTCTTTTCTGATACCTGCGGGGCAAGCGAAATGTTCCGCTGCCCGGTCGATGGAATCCAGATAATTATCGCAATAATGAAAGAAGTCGCGGACCTCTTCCCAAGGCGAAGATCTTTGGGTGGCGCCATCCTGGCCCAAGGCTTCATCCAGCGATGCCAGTCTTTCGTGGCTTTGGCGGTAAGCACGGTGCAGATCCAGAAATGCCCGCGCCAGCCCCGGGGCATTGGAGGCGGTCAGGCGCAGATCGGCCAGCGACGGCGTTGCCGAAGGAAACACCGGATCGGCCAGCGCCTCGCGCATGTCGCTGACCATGCGTTCGCTGTCACCGACCGAAAGCTCGGTTACATCCTGGCCAAATTCCCGGGCCAGCCCCAGAACCACGGTGGCCGATACCGGGCGATGGTTGTTTTCCATCTGATTAAGATAGGGCAGCGAAACCCCAAGCTTGCCGGCAAAAACCCGTTGTGTCAGGCCAAGACGCCCGCGCAATTCGCGCAGTTTTGCGCCAGCGTAAAGTTTGGTGATGGCCATTGGCGCCCCTTGGTTTGCAAAGTTATTGTCAGCTTTGCAAAGCTCTGACGTCAAGGGGCAAGGCCGATGGCGCGGGCGCGGCGCATCACCCAGATAATGCACAGCACCGAAAGCACCGATGAGGCAAGCATCAGCATGATCAAGGGTATGGTGCCGGATGTCGGGGTTAGCACCAGACCTGCGAGCACCGACAGCGCCGCCCCGCCGCCGATGGTGAAAGCCCCGCCCAAACCTGCGGCTGACCCCGCCAGCGCCGGTCTGACAGACAAAAGACCGGCATTGGCGCTGGGCAGCATGATGCCGTTGCCAAGGCCCACGCTGATGATCAGGCCAAAGAAAACATTGGCCGATCCAAGGCCCATGGCGGTAAGCGCCAGCAAAGCTCCTAGCCCCAATGTCGTGACCCAGACCCCCGCCAGGATCATCTTGTTGATGCCGAACCGCGTCGCATAGCGGCCGGACAGAAAGTTGCCCAGCATATAACCAACAGCCGGGGCACCGAAGTAAAAGCCAAGAGCTGCTGCATCCATGTGAAACACATTCGTCCCCACAAAGGGCGCGCCGCCGAGATAGGCGAAAAAGCTGCCTGATGCGAATGCGGCCGCCAGGCAATAGCCCCAGAACCGCTGCGACCTGAGCAGTTCGGGATATTGCCGCGCCTGATCGCGAAAACTTGCAGATCGGTTGGTGGCGGTTTCACCTTGATCCGCCCAGACCAGCGCCAGAACGGCCAATCCGCCCACCCCCAGCATCACGAAGGACGCTTGCCAGCCAAAGATCTTGTCCAGCATGCCCCCGATCACCGGGCCGATCATCGGCACCACGGACATGCCCATGGTGACATAGCCGATCATTGAGGCGGCCTCATTCTGGGCCACCATGTCGCGCACGATCGCGCGGGTCAGCACAAAGCCGGTGGCAATGGCCGCTTGCAACATGCGACAGATCAGAAAGGTGGTGAAGTTTGGTGCAAGGACAGTGCCAAGGGTTGCCGCGATGAACACCGCAATGCTGGCAAGCATCACCCGGCGGCGCCCGAACCTGTCGGAAACCGGGCCGACGACAAGTTGCAATACCGCCGTCATCGCCAGATAAAGCGAAACCGACAACTGCATCAGGTGGTATTCGACACCGAAATGCCGCGCCATCGATGGCAACGAGGGCAAGAACACGTTCAGCGATAAGGCCGCCAGACCGGCAATCAGGATCAGCGTCATGATATGGGGCGGCGTTGTGCGGTTCAGGAATTTCGGGCTGGGCAAATCTGTCATCATGCTGCGCTACGCCTGACTGGGCGGATTGTCTATTGGCCATGTGCGCAACTTGCCGTCAAAGATCCGGTAGGGGCATGGCTTTGCCCAAGCCCTGTCAGCACCGGCGCGGCCTCATTGCAGAGGCACCAGAAATTTGCAGATATTCAATTAGCAGAATCTTAGTTTCCCAGGGTTTGCAAATTTTCGGAATTCCGCTTTCTGTCGTAGCCCGGCGCGGCTAGGGTAATCCAGGGCAGATGGGGACGCGCCGATGAATGATATCCTTCAGCAACTGGAGATGCGCCGTGTCTCGGCCCGTCAGGGCGGCGGTGATCGGCGGATAGACGCGCAGCACGCCAAGGGCAAACTGACCGCGCGCGAACGGATCGAGTTGCTGCTTGATGACGGGTCGTTTGAAGAGTTCGACATGTTCGTGGCCCACCGTTGCACCGATTTTGGCATGCAGGATGACCGCCCGGCAGGCGATGGTGTGGTCACCGGTTGGGGCACAATCAATGGCCGCATGGTTTATGTTTTCAGCCAGGATTTTACGGTCTTTGGCGGGTCACTTTCTGAAACCCATGCGAAAAAGATATGCAAGATCATGGATATGGCCATGCAGAACGGCGCACCGGTGATCGGCATGAACGATTCAGGCGGCGCGCGGATACAAGAGGGCGTGGCATCCCTTGCGGGCTATGCCGAAGTGTTTCAGCGCAACGTCATGGCATCAGGTGTGGTGCCGCAGATCAGCCTGATCATGGGCCCCTGCGCGGGGGGCGCGGTCTATTCGCCCGCAATGACGGATTTCATTTTTATGGTGCGGGACTCATCTTACATGTTCGTGACCGGCCCCGATGTGGTAAAGACGGTGACCAACGAGGTTGTCTCGGCAGAAGAGCTTGGCGGCGCCTCCACCCATACCAAGAAGTCCTCGGTTGCAGATGGCGCGTTTGAAAACGATGTTGAGGCTTTGGCCGAAACCCGTCGGCTGTTCGATTTTCTACCTTTGAACAATCGCGAAAAAGCACCTGTACGGCCGTTTTTCGATACTCCGGACCGGGTAGAGCCAAGTCTGGATACGCTGATCCCTGACAATCCGAACCAGCCGTATGACATGAAAGAGTTGATTCAGAAAATTGCCGATGAAGGCGATTTTTTTGAGATTCAGGCCGCCTTTGCCGCCAATATCGTGACCGGCTTCATCCGGATCGAGGGCCAGTCGGTGGGGGTTGTCGCCAATCAGCCGATGGTGTTGGCCGGATGTCTGGATATTGATGCGTCCCGCAAAGCTGCGCGTTTCGTGCGGTTTTGTGACGCCTTTGAAATACCGATCCTGACGTTGGTGGATGTGCCGGGGTTTCTGCCGGGGGTGGCACAAGAACTTGGCGGTGTGATCAAGCACGGCGCGAAGCTGCTGTTTGCTTACGGTGAGGCGACCGTGCCCAAAGTGACGGTGATCACCCGCAAGGCGTATGGCGGGGCTTATGATGTGATGGCCTCCAAACATTTGCGGGGGGATTTCAACTATGCCTGGCCGACAGCCGAGATTGCCGTGATGGGGGCAAAGGGCGCGGTCGAGATCCTTTACCGCGCCGAGCTTGGTGACAAGGATAAGATTGCCGCCCGCACGAAAGACTATGAGGCACGCTTTGCAAACCCCTTTGTCGCCGCCGAAAAAGGCTTTATCGACGAAGTGATCATGCCGCATTCAACCCGCAGGCGGGTTGCGCGGGCGCTTGCGGCGCTGCGCAGCAAGAAACTGACCAATCCATGGAAAAAGCACGATAATATTCCACTGTAGAAAGACCGTCTAAATGCGAAAGCCGTCGAAAGATCGGGCAGAGACCAGGGTTTGGGCCGCCCAGACGCAGGGGCGCGTGACCCTGCCGGGCAATGACGCAGCCGTCATCGTGCCGTCAGGGCAGGCCGTGACATTGCAAGATGTGATTGTGGATGCGCCCTCGCCGGATATGGCGATCTACCGGTTCAGATACCTTGCCCCTGCCATCGCCCGGGACGGGGGGACGATGTCTTTCGAAGCCTCGATAGACGATATGCAAGCCTTGTGCGAGGGCCCGGCTTTGGGGCAGTTGACCACGGCCTTGCCGGCCTCGGTTCAGGTCATCATATCCTTGGCCGATATGGCGATGCCGTTTGGCGATGCCAACCCGGATGCCACCCAGTTCTTCATGTCGTTCCAGATCAAGGACGGCGAATGTGTTCTGGAGCCATACTGATGCTGGTCGGCGGGTTGGGAAAAAGTGGCGACAAGCGTATTCTTGCTGATGTAGGGCAGCAACAGATGGCCCCCTTCGCCAGACTTGGTTGTCAATCCGGCCCGATTTCGGCTATGGTCGCGCGAGGTCGAACCCAAGCGGCCTGTTTGTCGCAACGAGGGCGTGGTCGGGGTTGCCCCGCAGCCCTCCAAGAATACCGGAGTAGAGGATGTCTAAGAGCACACGTATCGTCATGGGTCTTTGCATGCTGGCCTTTGTGGCTGCCTGCAAGCCAAAAGAAGAAGCTGTTACCTTTGTGGAAGAGCCGGTTTCGACCGAGCCTACCTACACAGGCAAGTACAAGTAATGACTTGCGGCGTGCCGGTCTGATCCGTCTGATCGGGCACGCCGCTTTCCCCCTTCGCGACCATCGCCGTCTTTGTGATGGGCTTTGGGATGCGTACCGATGCTTGTTGGCGCAAGTCGCCAGAGCAGCCGGAATTCGGTCAGACCATCCAAATCGACACCCCAAGGGCGCAGGCCGGTTCACCGGGGGCTGGGTCTTGCCCATTGGTGAAGCCGCGTCGCAAGACGCAAAAGCCGTGCCGCCGGAGCAGTACACATGCTGAAACATCGTGGTTTTCCAGGGCGGTTGCCCAGTTCGGATTTTCAGTTCGTGGTTCGCCGCGCCGCCAAGGAAGGGGCCAGCAAGATCATTCGCCGCGAGCGGTTTCGCGACCGCAAGAAGCCTGATCGTGACGCCGATGTTGGCTTTCTTGCCGCCCTTTGGGCGCATTTCGGGGATGCGCCGTTTGAACGCGGCAATCTGGACGCAGGGCGCTTGTCTTGGCTGTTTGGCCGTGAAGTGGTGCCCGCCGAAGACCCGTTCGACCCGGCCAGCTATTTCGCACTTTTGCGGGTGAATGTCGCGAAAGCACAAACATCTTTCCCGCAAATTTTTGCGAAAGATGCGTCCGCTGCCGAAGTTGGCGATTGGGATGACGAGGACGAGGAAAACTGAGCATGTTTCCGCCATGGCGCATTCCGGTTTGGCAGGTTTTGGCCCACGTCGGGCAGCCTTTCGCAAATGCCTTTGCCAGCCCGGCACGCATTGCGCAAGATGGTTCCAAGACTTGGGCCTTCGGGGCCCTGAGTCTGTTCTATGATGACTGTTACCCTTCCCCTTACCCTTGGCCTGACCCCCTGCGGGTCAGGCCTTTTTTTGGACTATCGGGTCAGCGTGGAATAGACGATCTGGCAATATCACGCGTTTTTGGCTTTCATCTGCTACAAAATGCAGTAGAGTCATGGACAATAAAAATCATAACCAGAGGCAGTGTAACATGCGTAAACAGACCCTTATCATCATGGCGCTTTGTGCGACCACACTTTCAGCTTGTCTTGACAACGATCTTGAACGTGGCGCGGTCGGTGCGCTTGGCGGCGCTGTTATTGCCGATGCGGTCGGCGGCGACGCCCTTACCGGCGCGCTTATCGGCGGTGCCGGTGGCCTGGTCTGCGACGATCTGGGCGTCTGCAAGTAACAGCGCCGTATCTTTGCCGAGGTCCGCTCGGACCGGCAATCAACCTGCTTTGAAAACCACACTGGCCGACGGCCGGGGTGGTTTTTTATTTCTCGCAGCGCCATTCGGCCAAACTCTGAAAGGGCGCAAATGTTCAACAAGATCCTGATCGCGAACCGGGGCGAGATTGCCTGTAGGGTGATACGTACGGCCAAGGCCATGGGTATCAAGACAGTTGCGGTTTATTCCGACGCCGATCGCGGTGCCCTTCATGTGAAAATGGCCGATGAGGCTGTGCATATCGGGCCGTCGCCAGCGAGCCAATCCTACATCGTGATCGAAAAGATCATGGCGGCTGTCAAGGCAACGGGGGCTGAAGCTGTGCATCCCGGCTATGGCTTTTTGTCGGAAAACCGGGCCTTTGCGGCGGCATTAGAGGCGGCAGGGGTGGTTTTCATCGGCCCGCCAAGTGCTGCGATCGAGGCGATGGGCGACAAGATCACCTCAAAGAAGATCGCGATAGAGGCGGGTGTCAGCACGGTTCCGGGCCACATGGGCCTGATCGCGGACGAGGATGAGGCGGTCAGGATCGCGCGGCAGATCGGCTATCCGGTCATGATCAAGGCCTCGGCGGGGGGCGGTGGCAAAGGTATGCGGATCGCGCATGATGACGACAGCGCGCGCGAAGGCTTCGGGTCGTCAAAAAACGAAGCCGCGGCCAGCTTTGGCGATGACCGGATCTTCATCGAGAAATTCGTGACGCAACCCCGGCACATCGAAATTCAGGTGCTGGCGGACGATCATGGCAACACGGTCTACTTGCACGAACGCGAATGTTCGATTCAACGGCGCAACCAGAAGGTCATCGAAGAAGCGCCGTCGCCCTTTCTGAATGATGCCACCCGCAAAGCGATGGGGCAGCAGGCCTGCGCCCTGGCGCGTGCGGTTGGCTATACCTCGGCGGGGACGGTTGAATTTATCGTGGACGCGGACCGGAAGTTCTACTTTCTGGAAATGAACACGCGATTGCAGGTGGAACATCCGGTGACGGAATTGATCACCGGCATTGATCTGGTGGAACAGATGATCCGTGTCGCAGCAGGGCAGCCGCTGACGTTCAAGCAAAGTGATCTGAAGATCAACGGCTGGGCGATGGAAAGCCGGCTTTACGCCGAAGACCCGTACCGGAACTTTCTGCCCTCAATTGGTCGTCTTGGCCGCTACCGCCCGCCGGTTGAAGGGCCGACTGCGGCGGGCGGCATCGTGCGCAATGACACCGGCGTATTCGAGGGCGGCGAAATATCGATGCACTATGACCCGATGATCGCCAAACTGTGTACCTGGGGGCCGACCCGGCTGGCGGCGATAGAGGAGATGCGGCTGGCGCTGGATACGTTCGAGGTGGAAGGCATTGGTCACAACTTGCCCTTCGTTGCGGCCGTGATGGATCATCCGCGTTTCGTATCCGGACAGATCACCACGGCGTTCATCGCCGAAGAATACCCCGATGGGTTTCAAGGGGCCGTGCTGGATGGGGCAACCGTGAAACGCGTGGCCAGTGCCGCCGCTGCAATGAACCGGGTCGCCGAAATCAGACGCACCCGCATTTCCGGCACGATGGACAATCACGAACGCAAGGTTGGTGATGCCTGGGTCGTCAGCCTGCAAGGCGAAACCCATGGCGTGACAGTTTTCGCCGATAAGGCCGGATCAACGGTCAGCTTTGCCGATGGCACGACCCTGCGGGTGGAAAGCGACTGGACACCGGGTCAGCCGCTGGCACGCTTGATGGTGGATGGCACGCTGTTGGTGATGAAAGTCGCCAAAATACCCTCTGGTTTCCGTCTTCGACTGCGCGGCGCAGATGTGAAGGCCCATGTCCGCACGCCGCGTGCCGCCGAATTGGCGTTGCTGATGATCGAGAAACTACCGCCCGACACATCGCGTTTCCTTTTGTGCCCGATGCCCGGGCTGATCGCGCGCATCATGGTCGCGGTTGGGGACGAAGTTCAGGAAGGCCAATCGCTGGCCACGGTTGAGGCGATGAAGATGGAAAACATCCTGAAGGCCGAACGGCGCGGCGTGGTCAAAGCGATACATGCCGCCCAGGGCGCAAGCCTGCGCGTGGATGACGTGATCATGGAGTTCGAATGAACGGCTATCTGCCCGAGGGGTACTTTTCCAGTTCTTCCTGCATCCGCAGCGGAAACTTGTCGATGGCCCGTGAAATTTCACGCACGTCCCAAGGCAGGGGTTTGCGCAATTTGGCCTGGCCGTCCTTATCCATCAGCACCAGCGAAAAGCCGCGTGGCCGCAGCTTTTGGCGGATCGCAGAGTTTCCGGCAGGATCGGTGTCGGTGATGACCAGAACATCCCGGTCGATCAGATCTTCGGGATTGCGCAGCAATAGCTGCATCTGGCGCACGAAGCTGGGGTCATTCGGGCTGTCGGCAAAGACAACAACCGGGCGCTTGAGCCAGATCAGATCTGCCAGGACAACTTCGGATGCGGCAACCACAAGGGCGGGCTCGGCTGTCTGGGCAGTACCGGATTGCGGAAGAAACGCCGTTAAGGCAATGATGTAGCACAGTTTCATGATCGCTCCGTTCATTTGTCAATATAGGGCAGGGCGGCACATAACCAAAGAACCAAAGCGCGCGATAATGGCGCCAGCGGCAACAAAGGAAGAAGCGCGGATGACAAATCCCCATGGTGACTGGGCCGCAGCGGCGAAGGCCGAACTGAAGGGCCGCGATCCCGACAGCCTGATCTGGCAGACGCTGGAGGGCATTTCCGTCAAGCCCTTGTATACCAGCGCAGATCTGGAAGGTTTGGGGCATCTGGGCGGCATGCCCGGGACCGCCCCCTTCACGCGCGGCGTGCGTGCCACGATGTATGCCGGACGGCCATGGACTATCCGGCAATATGCCGGGTTTTCAACGGCCGAAGCATCGAACGCATTTTACCGCAAAGCGCTGGCCGCCGGGCAACAGGGCGTGTCGGTCGCTTTCGATCTGGCAACCCACCGGGGCTATGACAGCGATCATCCGCGCGTTGAGGGCGACGTTGGCAAGGCAGGCGTCGCGATAGACAGTGTTGAGGATATGAAACTACTGTTTGACGGCATTCCGCTGGAAAAAGTCAGCGTTTCCATGACGATGAACGGTGCCGTAATTCCGATACTTGCGGCCTTCATCGTGGCGGGTGAAGAACAGGGCGTGCCGCGAAGCGCCCTGTCCGGCACCATTCAGAATGACATCCTGAAAGAATTCATGGTGCGCAACACCTATGTCTATCCACCCGAGCCGTCGATGCGGATCGTCGCCGACATCATCGAATACACGGCGAAAGAGATGCCGAAGTTCAATTCGATCTCTATCTCGGGCTATCACATGCAAGAGGCGGGGGCGAACCTTGTGCAAGAACTGGGGTTCACCCTGGCCGACGGGCGCGAATATGTGCGCACGGCGATTGCACGCGGCATGAAGGTGGATGATTTTGCACCGCGTCTGTCGTTCTTTTTCGCGATCGGGATGAACTTTTTCATGGAGGCGGCAAAGCTGCGCGCCGCGCGGTTTTTGTGGCACCGGATCATGACGGAATTTGGTGCGCAAAAGCCCGAATCCCTGATGCTGCGCACCCATTGCCAGACATCGGGCGTTAGCCTGCAAGAACAGGACCCCTACAACAACGTGGTGCGCACGGCCTTTGAGGCGATGTCGGCGGTGTTGGGCGGTACGCAAAGTCTGCACACCAATGCGCTGGACGAGGCGATGGCGCTGCCGTCAGATTTCGCTGCGCGAATTGCGCGCAATACGCAATTGATATTGCAAGAAGAAACCGGCGTGACCCATGTTATTGATCCGCTGGCGGGCAGCTACTATGTCGAAAGTCTGACAGCGGCTTTGGCGACGGATGCCTGGGCTTTGATCAGCGAAGTTGACGCAATGGGCGGCATGACGAAAGCCGTTGCATCCGGTATGCCCAAGCTGCGCATCGAGGAATCTGCCGCCAGACGTCAGGCGGCGATTGATCGCGGCGACGAGGTGATCGTTGGCGTGAACAAATACCGGCTAGACCGGGAAGAGCCGATTGATCTGCTGGATATCGACAATGTGGCGGTGCGCGATGCGCAGATCGCCCGGCTGAAGTCTATTCGGGCGACACGCGATGAAACCGCTTGCAAGGCAGCACTTGCGGCAGTGACGGCCACTGCGGTCTCGACCGGCAATCTACTGGCCGCTGCCGTTACGGCGGCGCGTGCCCGGGCGACCGTGGGGGAAATCAGTCTGGCAATGGAGCAGGTATTTGGCCGGCACCGGGCCGAGGTCAAGACGCTGGTCGGGGTCTATAGTGCGGCCTACGCAGGCGATGCGGGACTTGCGGCCATTCAGAAGGACGTCGAAGATTTCGCCCTGCACGAAGGCCGTCGCCCCCGGATGCTGGTGGTGAAGATGGGGCAAGACGGCCATGATCGCGGCGCAAAGGTCATTGCCACGGCCTTTGCCGATATCGGCTTTGATGTGGATGTGGGGCCCTTGTTCCAGACCCCGGAAGAGGCCGCACAGGATGCCATGGACAATGATGTTCATGTGATCGGCATCTCCAGTCAGGCTGCCGGACACAAGACGCTGGCACCAAAGTTGGTGAAGGCTTTGCAGGCGGCAGGTGCGGGCGATATTCTGGTGATCTGTGGCGGCGTAATTCCGCAGAAGGATTACCAGTATTTATATGATCGCGGCGTGAAAGCCATCTTCGGGCCGGGCACCAACATCCCCGACGCGGCACGCGACATTTTGCGGCTGATCCGGGCTGCAAAGGCTTAGGGCTTTTGGCGGCCTGCGGCGAACAAGACAGCAAACCCTAGGCAGGCAGATAGGATCGACCCGGTCAACACCCCAAGGCGGACGGCGTTCATTTGCGCAATGTCGCTGAAGCTGAGCGAGCCTATGAACAGCGACATGGTGAACCCTATTCCGGCGAGGGCTGCCACGCCAAAGATATGAAGCCAATTGGCCCCATGTGGCAGGCGGGCGGCCCCGGTCGTCACCAGAATCCAGGTAAAGCCGAACACACCAGCAAGCTTGCCCAGCAACAGCCCCAAAGCGATGCCGGACGGCAAAGGTGTTGCAAGATCGCCAAACGAAATGCCCGTAAGGACAACCCCGGCATTGCCAAAGGCAAACAGCGGCACGATCAGGAAACTTACATAGGGTGTCAGCCCGTCTTCCAGCGCGTGCAGCGGTGATTTGCCGTAGCGATCTTTCAGGGGCACAAAAAATGCGGTGATGACGCCCGCAAGAGTAGCGTGGACACCCGATTCCAACACCAGCACCCACAGCACGCCTCCCATCAACACGACAGGCGCTATCCGGTGCCCGCGCAGGCGGTTGTGCAGAAGCAGACCGCCCAGCGGGATCAGGGCAAGCATCAGATATGTGGCATCCAGTTTGGCCGTGTAAAACACCGCGATGATGATGATCGCACCCAGATCATCCAGAATGGCCAGCGTCAGCAGGAACACTTTCAACGATGCCGGTGCACGTTTGCCCAAAAGCGCCAGCACCCCGACAGCAAAGGCGATGTCGGTAGCTGCCGGAATGGCCCAACCGGGCAGGGTAGCGGGGCTGTTCCAGTTCAGCGCGGCAAAGATTGTGGCGGGTACAACCATGCCCCCTAGGGCAGCAAAGCCCGGCAAGACGATGTCGCGCGGATTGCGCAGCTTGCCTTCCAGCACCTCGCGTTTCAGTTCCAGCCCGATCAAGAAAAAGAAGATCGCCATCAGCCCGTCATTGACCCACAAGATGATCGGCTTGGAGATACCGACACCGTCAACAAGGACCGAGAATTTCTTACCAAACAGCCCTTGATAGGTGTCGTTCAGCGGGGAATTGGCCACGATCATCGCAAGGGCTGCCGCCAGCATCAGCACAACGCCGCCGGCGGCTTCGTGCCGGATCAAGCGCTTGAACAGACTTTCATCAAGCATTCAAAGATCAATTTCATTCGGTGAAGGCGCCAGTTCGGCCGGGGTCTTGCGGCGAATGATGATATCACCATTTTCCTGCATTTCAGGTGCATGATATTTGGTCACATCGCCCATCATCGTCAGCAATTCGTTCAGCGCCGGTTGCATTTCGCCCAAAGCCTGGCCCAGGTCCTGCATGGCAGGCTCAATATTGGACAGCAATCCCTTAAGCAGCAGCTTGGCACCTTCCTGCATCAGGTTTACGCCTTGGTCCAGATCGGCGCTGGGCAGTTCGGCATTGGGAAGATCGGCATTGGGCACGTCCTGCGCCAGGGCGGGGGACGCGGACAAACAGATCAACATGGCAAAAGCGGCGCGTGTCATGCGGGCAGTATGCCGTTTGTCGTCAAGGGTTTCAAATCACAATCGCAGATCAAGCGTCACCGGAAAATGGTCTGATGCCGCAAGCAGTGCTTGGGCAAGATCTGGGTGTTTTTGAACCTCGGGGTCGTTGAGCGGATGCCAGATGCGCCATGCCGGGGCTAAAGCGGCAAGATCAGGTGACAGCATGATGAAATCTATCAATGCCTCGAAGTATCGCTTTTGGGGTGCAAGATAGAAGCGCGCCGTTGTCGCACTTGCCGCCAACGGATGGGCCAGCGCCATCTGGGCATGCGGATCCGTCAGGCGTAAGTCTGGCGTGGCATCGGTTCCCATCACGACCTCGACCCCGGATTTTCCGAACAGCTTTTCATAGCTGTCAATGCCCGGGCCGTCGTTAAAATCGCCCAGTACGATCAAAGGATCATGGGCTTTCAGATGCGCCTCAACGCGCTGGCGCAGCCAGATGCATTCGACCAGATGTTTGCGGCGGTTTTCAACGGAAATCCGGGCGCGTTCAGCGTCATTGCGGGTGCCGTGTGGCGCTTTGGATTTGGCATGCACCCCGATCAGCCGCAAAACTTTGCCGGAGGCGGTGGTGATGGCCAGTTCAAGCGGTGGTTTGGAAAACCGGATCGGGTCTGACCGCCCGTCACCATCCAGATCGGCATGATAGGTGCCATCGAAACGGGGCGCGTCGGTCTGGCCACGCCGGTCTATCGGCAGACCTTTCGGATCATGCTGGACACCCAGCCTGGCCGGATCAAACAGCAGCGCAATTTCCTGTTCGGTATCGCTGGCAAAGCCGATCATGGCCTTGCGGGCGCGCAGATCGAAATGGGCGGCAAAGCGTTCAAGCGCAGTGACGGTGGAACGTTTCCCCTGCGTATCAGGCGCTTCGATGATCATGATCGCATCGGCATCCAGCGCCTTGAAAACTGTGCCAAGGGCTGCAATCTGATCCTGACGCGAAACGCCATAGCGTTCTGACGGTGCTTTGTCGCGCAGCATTCGCCCCTTGTCATCGAACAGGGCGTTGAACCATTCGACATTGTAGGTGGCGATGCGCAGAGGGTCGCCCATTGGTCAGGCCAGCTCTTTGGCAGAGATCTCTGCCCAGGCTGCATTGACTGCGATCAGGCGGCGTTCGGCCAGCTTGACCGCCTCGGCTGGCACCCCGCGCGCGATCATGACATCGGGATGGGTGTCACGGACGGCCTGTTTCCAGGCGGCGCGAGCGGTTTCCAGCGGCGCATTTTCCGGCAAACCCAGAACCGTATAAGGATCTTGCGCCGCGCCTTCCACAAAGCGTGCGCGCAGGCTGCGAAAGCATGTCTCGCTCAGGCCAAAGGTTGTGGAAACCTGCGCCAGAAAGGCGTCTTCCTTATCGTGATAATTGCCATCTGCGACCGCGATGTGAAACAGGCCTTCCATAAGGTCGGTCAGCACCTCGCGGTCATCGGCGCGGAACATTGCCCGGATCTTGCGGGCATAGGCATCAAACCCCGCGACGTCCTGACGGGCCAGATTGAACACCCTTGCGGCATTCGCCTCTTCGCCATCGGGTATCGCGAAGACCTTGCGGAAGGCGGACACTTCATCACGGGTCACTTCGCCATCCGCTTTGGCCATTTTTGCGCCAAGGGCAATCACGGCGATGGTAAAGCCGACCGAACGTTCCGGTGCCATTCGAAGGCGGTCGAACACAGCCGACAAGCCCTCGCCAGCGGCGAGAGCGGACAGCGCGTCAGCGATGCGGGTCCAGATCGACATGACGCAGCATAGCGCGGGACTGTGACAGTGTCAGGTGGCGAAATGCTGCAAGCGCATAAAGTTGAAAAGAGGCCCCTTTAACCCAGAACCCGCGTACCGGCGGGGGTTGAGAAAACTGCGCGCATGGCTTTGTGCGGGCCTTGTTCGATCCGGATCCGGGGATCCGAAAACCGGGTCCGCAGCGCGGCGGAAAAGGCGCGGGCTTGCGGATGTGCGATTTCCAGATGGTCAAGACGGATGCCCTGATCTGGCAGAAGGCGGGCCGGATGCAGCGGGCCTTGCCATGAAATCAGGGCAGGAAAACAACCGTCAAACGGCAGGCGGCCATCTGCGGGCACTGCCATCTGCCAGCGCAGATCGCCGCGCGACAGGGCGATCGGTGTGCCGGTCCCGGGTGGGCTTATGGCAATCTCGTCCATCAGGTCGTCACAGGCCGCTATCCAGTTGGTCAGCCGTGGCGGGCCGTCGAAATGGTCCAGATCGAACCAGCGCGGCCAATCTGGCGCCTTGGCAGCAGGATCGGCGGCGATCACTTCCAGATAGATATCGCCCAAGCCGAGAAGCTGATTATGGGTCGACATATGCGCATGTTTACCGCCCGGTGACAGCCGGACGCCAAGCGCGTCTTCAACCCAGGCCACGCCGTCTTCCAACCGGTTGGCGGATACGGCAAGATGATCAAGCCGCAGCATTCAGGTCTGTTTTTCGACGACCGGAACGGCCTTTAGCGCCAACGCCAGTGCATTGAAACGCGATTGTGCCACTTCGCCGAACAGTCCTTCGCCAAGTGGTGTCAGCCCCAGTTGCAGAGTGTTTTGCTTGGGCAGCCAGCGCAATTCCCCTGCAATGGCCGGGTCAGTGATCGAAAACATGGCGCCAAAGCGCATGGCTTTGCCCAAAACCTCGGCATCTTGCATTTCGTCATCGCTAAGCAAACGAAACAGCGGCTCCAGACGTGATCCGGAATGCGAGTTCTTGTAGCGGTGCAACAAGGCCAGCCCCAGAAACACCCGGCCCGGATGATCGAGGCCGCCAAGATTGGCCCTGGTGGCATTGTCAAAACAGGCCTCTGCCCGGTAATCGGGATGCGCGCGCCAAGTGGTATCATGCAAAAGGCAGGCCGCCTCGATCAGGCGCAGGCGTTCGCGGCTGGCGGTCCTGAAAAGCGGTACCAGAAAATCGAACAGCTTCTTGCCAAAACCGGGCACCCGCGCCGAGGTCAGTTCAGACATTCGCGCCGCTTCGATCAGCGGGTCACGGCGGCGCAGCCGTTCGGGCATCTGCTCGTAAAGCAGGCCCTCGCGGATGCCAAAGGCAGAGATGTCGATCTCGGTCGGTTTGAAGATGGCGATGATTTCGCGCAAGACTTCGCAGGCTTGGGGGACCAGTTCCATCCGCTCGCCCGAGGTGCCAGTGCGGGCGCGCAGCAGGGCCAGATCATTGGCTGCAATCCAATCCAGCGTGTCGATTACGCCTTTCGGCGTCATGCGGTATTCATGCAAAACGGTCAGCGGGTAATTGCGGCGTTCCATATCAAGTCGAGCAATGACGCGCCACGATCCGCCGACCAGATAGATACGCTCACCGGTGGATTTCAGGTCGCTTTGCACGGCCTTCAGAACGCGGTCGATATGCGCGCGGCGTTTGTCCACCCCACCTTCCAGCTGTATCAGGCGGAACGGGCCAAGCGGTGTCGAGGCGCGCTTGCCGACCTTGCCATCGCCGATACGCGCCAATTCCATCGAATTGCCGCCCATGTCACAGACAATGCCCTTGGCGTCGGGCCAACCCAGCAGAACCCCTTGTGCGGCCAGTCGTGCCTCTTCGTCACCATCGATGACCCAAAGCTTCAGCCCGGTTTCGCGCAGCACTTCGGCCTGGAATTCCGGGCCGTCGGCGGCTTCGCGGGTTGCCGCAGTGGCAACAACCGTCAGCGGCGAAATGCCCATCCCATCGGCAAGCAAGGAAAACCGCTTCAATGCCGCCAGGGCACGTTTGCGACCAATCGGGTTCAGATGGCCGGTTTCCGCCAGACCCTTGCCAAGACCGCACATGATCTTTTCGTTGTAGAAATACGCAGGCGACCGGGCAGCGCCATCAAACACCACCAGACGCACCGAATTTGACCCGACATCAACCACGCCGACCCGGCTAAGGGCGCGGGCGGACGGGTCCTCAAACAGCGGCCGGTTGAACGGGCCGGTGTCGTCTACGCTCGGTAGTTCAGCTGCCGATGTTCCGTCTTTGGCCGCCATGTCTTCCCCCGGCATATTGCGGCGCAATCTTTGCCGTCTCAAGGCCGCGGGGTCAATGGTTCAAGCAGCCGCTGCGGGGTCATGTGATCCCGACAGATGATGGATCGGCTTTCAAGCCCGCTAGGCGGGGGACATCTTTGGCGCCTGCTGTGCCGCGCCCCGAAAGCGACGGATTTTCCATAAAAAATCGGTGACAGTTGAACAAATTGCCATCGGCAGCGTTGAGTTGACGTTCAAATACACCGTCGGGCCGCAAAATCCAGCTTTGAGACTCATCCGCCATGTTTGCAGCCATGATCTGACCCATGATCTGGTTCTTCACTGTCGGATTTCGCGCCTCGACCAGCGTTTCAACCCGGCGGCTCAGGTTACGCCCCATCCAATCGGCAGACGAGAAATAGACCCGGGCCTGTTCTGATGGCAGACCATGGCCATTGCCAAAGCAGACGATGCGGCTGTGTTCAAGAAACCTGCCGACAATCGATTTGACGCGGATGTTTTCGCTGAGCCCCCGAATGCCGGGGCGCACGCCACAGATGCCGCGGATGACCAGACTGATTTTCACGCCAGCGGAACTGGCAGCATACAGCGCGTCGATCACTTCGGGTTCGATCAATGAGTTCATCTTGGCCCAGATCTCTGCGGGTCGGCCGGCGCGGGCATGATCGGCCTCGGCTGCGATCAGTTCCAAAAGGCGCGGCTTCAGGGTGGTTGGCGAAATGGCCAGGTTTTCAAGGCCTTCGGGCTGCACATAGCCCGACAGATAGTTGAATACCTTGGTGGCATCGCGCCCAAGGGCGGCATCACAAGTGAAAAACGATAGATCGGTATAGATGCGCGCAGTGATCGGGTGGTAGTTGCCTGTGCCGTAATGGGTATAGGTCACCAGATTTTCGCCTTCACGCCGCACGACTGTGCTGATCTTGGCATGTGTCTTGTAGTGGATAAAGCCGTACACCACATGCGCGCCTGCCCGTTCCAGACGGCGGGATTGGCGGATATTGGCGGCCTCGTCGAACCGGGCTTTCAGTTCCACCAAAGCGGTAACGGATTTGCCCGCTTCGGCCGCCTCGCATAGCGCAGAAACGATAGGGCTGTCATGACTGGTGCGGTAGAGCGTCTGCTTGATGGCCAGAACATTGGGATCACGCGCCGCCTGTTCCAGAAACCGGATCACCATGTCAAAGGTTTCATAGGGGTGATGCAGCAACATGTCTTTCTGGCGGATTGCCGCGAACATATCGCCGTCGTGATCTTCGACCCGCTCGGGCACCCTCGGCGTGAAGGCGGGCCACAATAGATCGGGGCGCGATGACAGCACCAGTTCCTTTAGATCCGCAATGCCCAGAAGGCCGCGCACTTCGACAACTTCTTCCTCGGTGACGCCCAGTTCTTCCATGATCAGCGCGCGCATGTCTTCAGGGGCGCCCGCGCTCATCTTCAGGCGAATGACTTCGCCGCGCCTGCGACGCTTCAAGGCCGTCTCAAACTCGCGCACCAGATCTTCGGCCTCATCTTCAACCTCGAGGTCGCTGTCGCGCAGCACCCGGAAGATGCAATGTCCCCGGTCCGTATAGCCCGGAAACAGCATATCAAGATGCAAAAGCAGCAATTCCTCCAGCGGAAGAAACCGGTTTTCGCCGGGTTTGCCCGGCAACGCCACAAAGCGGGCGATTTGTTGGGGGATCGGCAACAGGGCCTGCAATTCGCGGTTGTCGGTCACCCGTTCCAGTTGCAGCGCCAGGCTGAAGCCGGTATTGGGAATGAACGGGAACGGGTGCGCCGGATCAATTGCAAGCGGCGACAAAACCGGAAACACCTTGTTCAGGAAATGGTCTTCCAGAAACTTCAGGTCGCGTGCCGACAGTTTTGACCGCGTCAGCAGACAGATCCCCGAACCTTCCATTTCCTTTTTTAATTTGTTGTACACGTTTTGCTGGGTTTGCAACAAACGGCGCGCATCTTCATTGATCAGCAGCAGTTGTTCGCGCGGGCTGCGGCCATCTTCGGACAAGGTCGCATTGCCATTGCGTTCCAAGGCGCGCAGGCCGGCAACCCGAACCGAATAGAATTCGTCAAGATTGGTGGCCGAGATGGACAGAAAGCGCAATCGTTCCAGCAGTGGCACTGCGGGGTTTGACGCTTCCTCCAGCACCCGCCAATTGAAGGCGATCCAGCTGAGTTCGCGGTTGAAGAACCGTTTCGGTCCGGTAATTTCACCGGGCGCGGCATCGACGGCATCGGGGAACGGGGATCTGAGAAAATCTGCTTGTGTCATGATTTGCGCTTATCGGGGCGAATTGTGAAACAGATGTGACAAAATTCTAATCCTTTGCCCAAGGATCGAACAGACCTGCTGCAAGGGCGCGGGTGATCGGGCGGCGCAGGGCCAGCCCGCGCGCGTCGAGCGCCGCGACCAGTACCCTTGCAGCAGCAATGGACCGGTCCATTCGGGTGATCAGAAACGGAATCAGATTGGCGGGAATGTCCAGTTGGCGATCGGCAAACAGTTTAACCAGAACGGCCTCAAGCAGGGTGTCGTCGGGCGGATCAAGGCGGGTTAGCGGTGCTGATTGCAACCGGCTTGCCAGATCGGGCAGGGTAAGGCCCCAATCGCGCGGGGGCGACAGCGCGGTGACCAGCAAGGAACCGGACGCTGCCAACAGATTGTGCAGATGAAACAACGCCGTCTCGATCGCGGGATCGTTTGCCAGCGTTTCAGCATCCTCGACCGCGACTGCACCTGATGACGCAAGGTCTGCCACATCGGCCTTGGCAAGATCCGCCGCCTGCAACAAGACCGCTCCGGCATCAGCCGCCCAGATCTGTGCTAGATGGCTTTTGCCAGCCCCTGGTGGGCCGGTCAGCACCATCTTGCCGCTGGGCCAGGCCCGCCAATCCATCACCGCGGCCAAGGCAAGCGCATTGGCTGGTGACACGCAAAAATCTGCACGGCTGAGGCGGCTTTCGGCGGGCAGATCAAGGGTCAATTGCAGGGCCATCACGGCTGATCCTCTTCACCTTCGGCATATTTGCGCCCCGCGACGCCCCGGTAAAGCAGGCTCGCTTGATATTGCGAAATGCCAAACCGCAGTAGCACACCGATTGAGGCAGCTACGGGCACGGCCACCAGCAGCCCGACAAAACCGAACACCGACCCAAAGCTGGACAGGGCAAACAGCAACCAGACCGGATGCAGACCGACGGATTTGCCAACCAGTTTTGGGGTAAGAACATTGCCTTCAATGAATTGACCCGCAACAAAGATCGCAGCGACAATGCCGATGCGCAGCCAGTCGGTTGAAAACGTGGTCACGCCTGCATCAACAGTTTCAACTGACCCCCAGAACTGAAACAGCGCCAACCCGATCGCCAACACGCCGCCAACCAATGATCCGACATAGGGAATAAATGTGATCGCCCCGGCGATTGCCCCCACGATCAGCCCGAACTGCAGGCCCGCGATCATCAATGCGACCGAATAAAACGTGCCAAGGATCAGGCAGACTGAAACCTGACCCCGTACAAAGCCTGCCAGAACCTTGTCGATCTGAAGCGCCAGACTGCGCACCGTTGCTTTGTGGTCATGGGGCACCAAGGCATCAATTCTGGCAACCATGTTGTCCCAGTCCAACAACAAGTAAAATGCCACCACCGGCACGACCACAATGAACACCACCGCCGAAATCACGCTGAGCGCGGAATTGAGCAAGCCCCCGGCGACTTGCGCGCCTTTGGACTGGATCACAGAGGCCAGCTGCGCCAAAGTTTGCCGGATGGTGCTGGTTTCATCTGACAATTGCGGGAACCGTTCGATCAAGAAGGCCTGCATCTTTTGCGCAATATCGGGGGCTGCGTTCACCAGGGCTGTCAGCTGGCCGATCAAGGTCGGGATCACCGACAGCACCAGTAATACGACAGTCAGCAGGGCCAGCAACGAGATGACTGAGGTCGCCATGACCCGGCTAAGGCCCAGCCGCTCTAGCCGGTCGGCGACGGGGTCAAGGAAATAGGCAATGGCGCCGCCGACCAGAAACGGCAAGATCACACCGCCGAAAAACCACAGCGTTGCCAGGAAAAGCGCGGCGGCAATTCCCCAGTATCTGGCTTGAACAGCGACAGGCAATCCCATGGGTCATCCTTGCGTTTCACCCCATATTGCCCTTGGGGCAGGGGCTTGCAAGGGCAATGGCCCTGCCGGGGCAGCAGAATGCCGCCTCGGCAGGGCCAGAGAGGCACAAAAATCAGTGGCAGGCAGGGCGCTTGCCGGGCAGCAAGACCTTGTCGACCACATGGATGACACCATTATCAGCCTTGATATCGGCAATGATCACGTTGGCCATGGCGCCCGACCCGTCGTCAATCGTGACCCCGGCGGCTGACTTGGTGATGCACAGACGCTGCGAGGTCAGCAACGGCTTGAAGTAATTGGATCCGTTCGGGATGCCTGCTGCTGTCAGATTGCGGTTATCGACGTGGTAAAGCAGCACATCGGTCAACTGACCTTTGTTTTCCGGCTTCAGCAGGGTTTCAACGGTGCCAGCAGGCAGGGCAGCGAAGGCATCATTCACCGGCGCAAATACTGTGAATGGGCCGGGGCCGGACAGGGTTTCTGCAAGGCCGGCAGCTGTCACCGCTGCGACCAAGGTGGTGAAACGCTCATCCGCGACGGCGATTTCAACGATGTTGTCAGCACGGGCAATGCCTGCGCCGACTGTCAGTGCGACAACGGCGGCAGCGGTCATTCTGTATGCATAATTCATAGTGTCTCCCCTTGAGCAAAAGCCGGCCTTTTTGGCAGGTAAAAGGGATACGCTAGCGTCCCACTGTCGGTTTACCACCTGACGCAAGCGTGATTGCGCGTGATCACCGGGCTGGTTTGACCCATGATTGCATGGGATCATCGATAATTGACATTTAGCTTCTGGTTGTATTCACTTTAGATAAAACAACTAAAATTCATTCCAATGGCTCCTTGGGAATTGCAAAAGCTGGGATTAAGAATAGCAGCCTCATTGATCACACTTATGGCAATGCTCTATTTTGATGTGGCGGGCAGTTTTGCGATCTTGCCGCAGCGTGAAGCAACAAACGTGATGCCAAATGATGCGCAAAGCCATCCGGCTTTGGCCTCGGGTACGGGCGTTGGAGGTGTTCTGTTGCAGGTCAAACTGGTGGAAACCGCGCCTTGGGAGGAACTTCTTCGCCTCGACGTCGGTGACACGGCAGATCGCGATATTCGGCCAGTCAGTGACGCCCGTCAGTTTGAAGGGGTGATGATCTGTGCAGAGAAGAACACCGTTCGCATCCGCCGCGCAGAGGTAAAATTAAGCAACGGCAGATGGCAAAGGTTGTTTGTACCTTTGGCGCTGAAACCCGGCTCTTGTTCGAAGCCCATTGAACTGCTGCGCGGGCCGCGAAAGATCAGGGGGTTTCAGTTTGACTATGAGGCCGTCAGCGCCGGTTACGGCCGTGGCATCGTTGTGGTCAAGGGGCAGCCTTAGGTGCAGAAATGACTTTGTTTTCGCTGTATTCGCCAATGCTATTGGCAATCTCTATGGCTGTGACAGTGCTTTTGGCAAGTCCGGCCCAAGCCCGCGAAGTGACGTTTCTGTGCGACCGTGGTGTCACCATGTCTGTGGTCTTTGAAGGCGAAACCGCCATCTTGACCCATGCTGGCGTTGCGGTGACCCTGACCCAGACGCCAGCAGCTTCGGGGTACTCTTACACAAATGGCAGTCACGAACTGCGAGGCAAGGACCACGAGGCCACATGGCGTGATGCCGGGGGCAACGAATGGGTTTGCTGTGATCAGGCTTGGACACTGACCCAGCCCCAGATTGAACCGCCCGTTGTAACACTTGCGGGCACTTCGTGGCGGCTGGTCAATTTTCAATCGTCCGATGATGCGATTGGTACGGTCGTCCCGCCCCGGCTGGACCGATATACTTTGGTCTTCACGCCCGAAGGCGACATCACGATGCAGCTTGATTGCAACCGGCTTTCGGCGCGTTGGACGTCGCCAAGCGACGGATCGCTCAATATATCGCCGGGCCGGATGACGCGCGCTGCCTGTGGCGAGGGCGCTTTGGATAGCCAAATTGCCAGGGATCTTGTGTATGTCCGATCCTACGTCATGGCCGACAACAATCTGGCCCTTGCCTTGCAAGCAGATGGTGGCATCTACCTGTGGGCGCCGGAACCTGAATGACGGCATCCTACCACGTCTTAAAGTGACCGCAGCCACGCCACGGCGCCCTCCAGCGCTTGTTGGCCAGCTTTGGTGTCAACGTCGAACTGGTATTCATGCCCCAGTAGCGGTGCGTAATCGGGTTCAAAAAACAGCGTCTGAACCGATACGCCGTTGTCCAGCAAGGCTTTCGCCAACGCGGCGGATTGTGGTGCCAAAGGATCGGCATTTCCTGCGCTGATAAACGCTGGCGGAAACGCGGCTGTTGTCTCTGCAAGCACCGACATGGTTGCAAACACCGGGTCGTCACGCCAGTTGCGCGACCCGCTGTAGGCCCAGCCCGTCACATGCACGAACCGCCCTAATATGCCACCACCCTGACCCATGGACCCAACATCATAAACCCCGCAAAACAGCAGTGCCCCGGCCAAGGCGGCAGATGAAATCTTTGGGTCAATGCCGACGGTTTGTGCATAATCTGGGTTTGTTGTGACGGTGGCCAACTGAGCCGCGATCTGTGCCCCGGCACTGTCACCTGCCAACACAAAGCGATCTGCATTGATACCAAGTTGCGCGCCACTTTCCGCCAAGAACGCCAGCGCCTGATTTATCTGTCGCACAGGTGTGGGATAGGTCGCGCCCGGTGCAATCGTGTAGTCAACGTTCACCACGGCAAACCCTTGGCCTGCAAGGATCATCATATAGTTGGCAATATCGCGGCGTTGCCCTGATACAAACCCGCCGCCATGGACCCATACAACGGTCGGTAGTTCGGGGTCGGTTTCAGGCCCGATGTAAATATCAAGAAACGCGTCTGTATCCGATGGGTCATATTGGTGCGTGCTGCTTGCAACCCAGGCGGTCAGGTGCTTTTCCAGCTTTGCCGAGGCAGTGGCGGCACCTTTGTCAAAGATCATTCGGATGATCTGAACGCCGGGCTTTGGCGACAAAAAGAACGAGGCAACAAGTGCCAATAAGAAACAACTCAGCAAAAGCAAAGATTTGCGCATGGTTTCGACCCTTGTGTGTTTCGGCAAGGTTGATCTGATGTTCAAAGTGCCCCCGATACGGGCCCAAGTCACGTCAAACTCGCCGAAGGGAAAGGTAGATTTGTGGATTTCCGGTGACCGCCCGGGCAGGACCGATTTTGACCGAGGCAGTCGGCGCAAAACCCTGAAACCAGTGCCGCCCCTTGAATGCAGCCAACACCTCGCTTAAACCCCGAGACAAGTTTCAAATAAACAAGGCTGCCCCATGCGTTTGACCCGTTACTTCCTGCCCGTCCTGAAGGAAAACCCCGCCGAGGCGCAGATCGTGTCGCACCGCTACATGCTGCGGGCGGGCATGATCAAACAGCAGGCTGCGGGGATATATTCATGGCTGCCGCTGGGTCTGCGGGTGCTGCGCCGGATCGAAGCGATTGTGAACGAAGAACAGGTGCGCGCGGGGCATATTCCGTTGCTTATGCCAACGCTGCAACCGGCTGATCTGTGGCGCGAAAGTGGGCGCTATGATGACTACGGACAGGAAATGCTGCGCATCACAGACCGCCAAAAGCGCGAATTGCTGTATGGCCCGACGAACGAGGAAATGATCACCGATATTTTCCGGTCGCATGTCACGTCTTACAAAGACCTGCCGCTGACGCTGTATCACATCCAATGGAAATTCCGCGATGAGATGCGCCCACGCTTTGGCGTGATGCGGGGCCGCGAATTTCTGATGAAAGACGGCTATAACTTTGACGTCGATAAGGCCGCAGCGCTGCACGCCTATAACCGCCATATGGTCAGCTATTTGCGCACCTATGAACGCATGGGGCTTACCGCCATCCCAATGCGCGCGGATTCTGGGCCAATTGGCGGCGAAGACACCCATGAATTCCTCGTGCTGGCTGCAACGGGCGAATCCGAGGTGTTCTTTGACAGCGCAGTGACCGACTTGCACCTTGGTGACCGCGAAGTTGACTATGACGACCGCGAAGCCGTAGCAGCGGTCTGTCGCGAGTTTACCACCCTTTACGCCCGCACCGATGAAACCCACGACGCGGCGCTGTTTGACGCCATTCCCGAAGACCGCCGCAAAGTGGCGCGCGGCATCGAAGTGGGGCAGATTTTCTATTTCGGCACCAAATATTCCGAAAGCATGGGGGCCACTGTTGTAACCCCAGATGGGTCCCGCGTTCCTGTTGAAATGGGCAGCCACGGCATTGGCGTGTCGCGCCTTCTGGGCGCAATCATTGAGGCCAGCCATGACGACAAAGGTATCATCTGGCCCGAAGGCGTGACGCCGTTTCCGGTGGGGATCGTCAACTTGAAACAGGGCGATGCGGGCACCGATGCCGCCTGTGACAGCCTTTACAAGGCTTTGGCCGCCTATGGCCTTGAGGCCTTGTATGATGACCGCGATGAACGCGCCGGTGCCAAGTTTGCCACGATGGACCTGATCGGTTTGCCATGGCGCATCACGGTCGGGCCGCGCGGGCTGGCGAACGGCGTGGTCGAACTGACCTCGCGACGGACGGGTGTTAGCGAGGAAATGTCTGCGGAAGCGGCGGTAACACGCGTTGCAGAAATCTATTCGGGCGTTTGAAATGTTGAAAATTTGCGGGCTGTCTGCCCCCTTAGCCGATTGGTTCTTGAACCAATGGCGAACAATCGACTAACCCCGAGGATACTTGCGCCAAAATGAAAGCTGCGAGGACTAAAGGACATCCAATGGCCACCCGCACCCCCCCGTTTTCACGCTTTGAATGGATGATCGCCTGGCGCTATCTGCGCGCCAAACGCGCCGAGGGCGGTGTGTCTGTGATGACCTGGATCAGCCTGATCGGCATCACTCTTGCAGTGTTCGCACTGATTGCAACACTGGCCGTGCGGGCGGGTTTTCGGGCGGAATTTGTTGATACCATTCTGGGCGCGAATGCGCATGTCACCGTGTATTCCTCTGCGCGGCAGGGCGATGATGGTGTGACCATTTCTGGCTTTGCGCAGGGTCACGAAATTGAAATCTCACTGCTGGCTGTGCCCGGCGTGACGCGTGCAGCACCCTTGGTGAAGGGGCAAGTGATGGCAGCCGGGCCCGACCGCAACCTTGGCGCCGAGGTTTACGGCATTGCCCTTGCCGATCTGAAGACCATTCCTCGCGTGGGCCTTGGCGCAGATGCGGTTGGTGAAATTGATGCCTTCGATCAGGGTATCGCCATCGGATCTGGCATAGCGCGCGAGCTGGGGCTTCGTATTGGTAGCAAACTGCGCCTGATCTCGCCTGATGGTGCAAAGACAGCCTTTGGCACCAGTCCACGGGTGAATGCCTACAAGGTCGTCTATATCTTCACGGCTGGCCGCTACGATATTGATCGCACCCGCATTTATATGCCTTTGGTCGAAGCGCAGAGCTTTTTCAACCGCGAAGGCTTTGTCGATGAATTTGAAGTGATGGTCGAGGTGCCCGAAGCGGTCGATGATCTGGCTGAGCCGCTGATGACGGCGGGTGGTCCGGATGCATTGATCTGGACATGGCGGGACTCGGCGGGGTCCTTTCTGCGGGCGCTGGATATCGAGGATAATGTGATGTTCATCATCCTCTCGATCCTCGTATTGATTGCGGCCATGAACATCATTTCCGGGCTGATCATGTTGGTCAAGAACAAGGGCCGCGATATCGGCATCTTGCGCACCATGGGCCTGACAGAAGGGTCAATCCTGCGGGTGTTCTTCATCTGCGGGGCATCGACCGGGTTGATTGGAACGGCGCTGGGCCTGGCCTTGGGGTGCCTGTTTGCGGTCTATATCGACACCATCTTTTCGTTGGTCAACTATGTGGCGGGGGGCGGCGTCTGGGAGCCGTCGATCCGCGGGATTTATGCTTTGCCCGCGAAATTGCAGTGGGGCGATGTGATGTCTGCGGTTGGGCTTTCATTGGGATTGTCCTTCATCGTGACCCTGTTTCCTGCCCGCCGCGCCGCACGGATGAACCCGGTCGAGGCGCTGCGATATGAGTGACGCGATGCTGGAACTGGTGGCGATAGAGAAAGCCTATAATCTGGGAAAGCCGTCCGAGGTGACGGTCCTGCGGGGAGCTTCGGTTTCGGTTAGACAGGGCGAAGTGGTGGCTTTGGTGGCCCCATCAGGTGCTGGGAAATCGACATTGCTTCACATCGCGGGGCTTTTGGATACGGCGGATACCGGGCATGTTCGGCTGGGCGGGAAGGATATGGCGAGGCTGTCTGATCGGGACAGGACCGACATCAGGCGTGGCGAGGTGGGGTTTATCTATCAATTTCATCACCTGCTGCCGGAGTTTTCGGCGCTGGAAAACATCGTGCTGCCGCAGCTTGCGAATGGGGTCTCGCAGGCCGCGGCCAAGGGACGGGCGATGGAGTTGCTGGGGCGGGTCGGGATCGCGGCGCGGGCGGATCACCGACCTGCGGCGCTGTCGGGGGGGGAGCAGCAGAGGGTGGCGTTTTGCCGGGCTTTGGCCAACAATCCGCGGCTTTTGTTGGCGGATGAGCCGACGGGAAATCTTGATCCGGGCACGTCGGATCAGGTTTTCGGGGTGTTGATGGAATTGGTTCGGGAAACCGGATTATCGGCCTTGATTGCGACGCATAATCTGGAATTGGCGGGTAGGATGGACCGGATTGTTAGGCTAGAGGGGGGCTGCGTTATCTGATACGATAACACGCGTGTTACATATTTTAACTATATGATAAATAACACATTATTGCGTTTCCTTAACCTTTTGGTAACAAGATAACAGTCAAAAATCATCGATGGTTTTACCCACCTGAAACGGTGCCGCAAAGGCAATCAGGCACAGGGCGATCATCTGCAAGATCAGCACCGTAGAGTTTTCTTCAAGATAATCCCATTCAGCCTTGACCCGGCCCAACTGGGTGATCAAATCCGAATAGGTTCCCGCGATGATCTGGTAATCCACGGCAACCCCAACATGGGGTGAAGCATTCAGCTTGGTTAACGCGCTGCGAGTCGCATCATCAATCACGGCGATGGTCTGTAATTGGGCCACATCAAAACCGTCGAGCATTGCCATAGCAGATGTCTTCGACGTTGTGGGCGCATCGGCCGACGGATCCTGCCCGCCCAATAGCAAACCTACCGCTGTCAACGGCGGGCGGGTTTGCGCCACGTCAAGAAACAACGGCAATTCGCTGTTCGCTTTGGCAGATGTGATCAACGCGATGGTCTTTTTGCAAACAACCACGGTTGCAGGGCGGTACTGCGGGCCCTGACGGTCTTTATCGCAGTGGAGCAGCAAGAAACGATCAGCGGTTATCTCAAAACTTTTGGTGATGGCATAGGAAATATCAATTTGCCGTTCAACCCTGCCGCGTTCATCATGATAGCTGGCGGCCATCACGGCAATAATCGCCCCAATGCCGCCCAGCAGAACCGAAACCAGATCAGCTATCTTCCAAGACAGGCTGCTGTGGGGACGACGATAGATAATGATCGTAATCAGGCTGCCCAAAATGAAACTGCCAATGATAGAGGCCGATCTGTTCTCAAGGAAAAAATTCATGTTCAGGGCCCTGATTGACGTTGGCTTATCTAAAAGTTGCCAACGCGGCTGACCAGCCCCCAAACCTCTGTATTTCAGTGCGGTAACCGGAATGTGCCAGGTTATAGCCCCAAGGCGCGGCGCAGTTCGGCATTGGCGCGGGTTTGCCAGCCTTTGCCACCCTGTTTGAGGCGGGTTATAATGTCGGGGTCGAGGTAGAGGGTGACGCGCTGTTTTTTGTCATCCTTCGCCAACGGCGGGCGGCC
>JANNSG010000144.1:0-59628 GCA_031402355.1 Pseudorhodobacter sp.
AGCGTCTGTGCATCGCCCGCGCCATTGCGACCTCGCCCGAGGTCTTGCTGATGGATGAGCCATGCTCGGCGCTGGACCCGATTGCCACGGCACAGGTCGAAGAATTGATCGACGAACTGCGCTCGCAGTTTTCGGTGGTGATCGTCACCCACTCAATGCAACAGGCCGCGCGCGTCAGTCAGAAAACCGCGTTTTTCCACCTCGGCAATCTGGTGGAATACGGCGAGACAGGCCAGATCTTCACCAATCCGAAGGATCCGCGCACCGAAAGCTATATCACTGGCCGGATCGGCTGAGGGAGAGACCAATGAACAACGATCCTCATATTGCGTCAGCCTTTGACCGCGACCTTGAAGCCATTCAGGCGACGATCATGAAAATGGGCGGCCTTGTTGAGGCGGCCATTCTTGATTCAGCCTCCGCCCTTGATGCCCGCGATGACGAACTGGCCGCCCGGGTCCTGAAAGGCGACAAGGCGATCGACGCGCTGGAAGATCAGATCAACACCGAATGTGCCCGTCTGATCGCCCTGCGCGCGCCTGCCGCAAGCGATCTGCGCACGGTGCTGACGGTGATGAAGATCGCAGCTTCGCTGGAACGCTGCGGCGATTACGCTAAAAATCTTGCCAAACGCACCCAGGTGTTGACCCAAATGCAGCCGATCGAGGGCTCTACCGGGTCGATCAAGCGCATGGCAAAGGCGGTTGAGCTGTTGCTGCGTGATGCGCTTGATGCATATATCCGCCGCGATGCTGACCTCGCGGCCGAAGTGCGCCGCCGTGACCGCGAGGTGGATCAGATGTACAATGGCCTGTTCCGGGAATTTCTGACCCATATGATGGAAGACCCGCGCGCAATCACGGCCTGCATGCATTTGCACTTCATCGCCAAGAACATTGAACGGATGGGCGATCACGCAACCGGCGTGGCCGAACAGGTCATCTATCTGGTCACCGGCCAGATGCCCGAAGAAGACCGCGTAAAGGGTGACACCACCTCCACCGCCAACTTGTCGCCACGGACCTAGGCACCATGACGAACACCCAACCGACGATCCTTGTGGTTGAAGACGAACCGGCACAGCGCGAAGTGTTGTGTTACAATTTTGCTGCCGAAGGCTTCAACGTCATCACGGCGGAAAATGGCGAAGAAGCCCTGTTGCTGGTGGGCGAGGGGCCTCCTGACCTTATTGTCCTCGATTGGATGTTGCCCAGCGTATCGGGGATCGAGGTTTGTCGCCGGCTGAAATCCCGGGTGGAAACCCGCGCCATACCCATCATCATGCTGTCTGCCCGGTCAGAAGAACTTGACCGGGTGCGCGGGCTTGAAACCGGGGCCGATGACTATGTGATCAAACCCTATTCGATCACCGAACTGATGGCCCGTGTCCGAACCCAGTTGCGGCGCACCCGCCCGGCATCGGTGGGCCGGGCGCTGGAATATGACGACCTGCGCCTTGATCCGGAAACCCACCGCGTTCTGCGGGCCGATGCCCTTGTCAAGCTTGGCCCGACTGAATTTCGTCTGCTGACCACCTTCATGGAAAAACCGGGCCGGGTCTGGAGCCGCGAGCAACTGCTGGACCGGGTCTGGGGCCGCGATATCTATGTCGAGACCCGCACTGTCGATGTGCATATCGGCAGGCTGCGCAAAGCGCTTTGCGCCAATGGCGGGGTTGACCCGTTGCGCACGGTCCGTGGCGCAGGCTATGCCTTGGGGTAGATGACAGCAGGTAGGACGCCCCCCCTGATCACCAGATTGGCCTAAAGTCGGCCAATCCGCTCGGTCAGCAGCGTGTAAAACCCCGCAGCATCGATGTCGCCGATAAACAGCGCATTCGCGGACCGGTCGGTCACGCCCCACCAGTCGGCTACTGTCATGCCAAGCGTCAAAGCACTTGTCGTTTCAATCTCCACATTGATGTGACGTCCGGTGAACAAACCCGGATCAATCAGATAGGCAATCACGCAGGGGTCATGCAGCGGCGCGCCTTCGCTGCCATATTTCTGCATGTCGAACCTCTCAAAGAAATCCGTCCATTCCGCCACCATCCGGCCCGCTTCATTGCCAAGCGCCCGAAAGCCTTCGACCCGCGCCCGGTTGGTCAGCGCCTTGTGCGTCACATCCAGCGGCATCACCACCAAGGGTACGCCAGATTTGAACACAATATCAGCGGCTTCCGGATCGACATAAATGTTGAACTCAGCCGTGGGGGTGATATTCCCAACTTCAAAATACGCGCCCCCCATCAAGACGATCTGCTCAACGCGGTCGACAATATCGGGCGCTTTCAAGAACGCTGCAGCAATATTGGTCAATGGCCCCAACGGGCACAGCGTCACTGACCCCGCCGCCTCCTGCCGCAATGTATCGATGATGAAATCGACCGCATGTCCCGGTTGCAACGACATCACGGGTTCCGCCAACACCGGCCCATCAAGCCCGGTCTTGCCATGCACATGTTCCGCCGTGACCAGCTTGCGTTGCAACGGCGCGTCGCAGCCCGCATAGACCTTTGTCTCCGGTCTGCCTGCCAACTCGCAGATTATAAGGGCATTCTTCCGGGTCAGGGGCAGGGGTACATTGCCCGCCACTGCCGTTATGCCCAGCACCTCGATCTCTTGCGGGCTGGCCAATGCCAGCAGGATGGCCACAGCATCATCCTGACCCGGATCCGTGTCGATGATGATCTTGCGCGGTGTCGGCATAGGTCTCTCCGGGTTTTGGCACAGCAAAGCCTATGCCTGCCGGCTTGTCCATGGCCCTCACCGCATCGCAAACGAAAAAGGCAGCACGCGGCTGCCTTTTTGCATATTGTGTCATTAGAACAAGTCATTAACCGTCGAAATCAATGTCTTCCATCAGCTTCAGAGCTGCAGGCCTCTGGGTGGCCAGTTCGGTCAACGGCAGGGTATCGGGGGTAAACGCGCCCCAACTTGCCACCAGATCAGACACCGGCACGCCTGCCTTCACCGGAAACTCGTAGTTCGTTGCGGCATAGATTTTCTGCGCCTCATCTGACACCAGAAACTCCATCAGTTTCAACGCGGCAGCTTTGTTCGGTGCGGCTTTGGTCATTGCCACGCCAGAGACATTCATATGCGTGCCACCCGCGGCAAAGGTCGGAAACACCACATTCACAGCTTCTGCGGCGGCTTTCTGGTCCGGGTCCGCCAGCATCTGTCCGATGTAGTAGGTGTTGCCGATGGCAATATCACATTCGCCCGCTGCAATTGCCTTGATCTGGTCGCGGTCACCGCCATCAGGTTTGCGCGCAAGGTTGCCCTTCAGACCTGCAACCCAGGTTTTTGCCGCCTCAGCGCCGTCATGCGCAATCACAGCGCCAAGCAGGGCCAGATTATAGTCATGCGTGCCCGACCGGGTGCAAATCCTTCCTTTCCATTTCTCCGATGCCAGATCTTCGTATGTGGTGACTTCGCCCGCCGCGACCCGGTCTTTTGCGGCATAGATGATGCGTGCCCGCGTGGTCAAACCGAACCAATGATCCCCGCCATCGCGGAACGGTTCGGGAATGGCGGCCTCAAGGATGTCCGATTGCACGGGCTGCGTCACGCCGGCCTCAACCACCTGTGCAAGCCGCGCAATATCAACTGTCAGCACAAGATCGGCCGGGCTGCGATCGCCTTCCGCGACCAGACGTTCGACCATGCCTTTTTCAACAAAAGCAACATTCACCGCGATTCCGGTTTCGGCGGTGAAGGCGTCAAGCAGCGGCTGGATCAGTTCCGGCTGGCGATGTGAATAGACATTTACTTCCTCCGCCAGGGCAGGAATCGCCGTGCAGCCAAACAGCAGGGCAAGAAGGGAATACCGGGGCTTCATGTTGTTGACCTCTTTTGTCGGGAATTACCTTCCCCTTAAACAAGATCGGCCCGCCCCCGTCAATAGGCGACAGAAATACTAAACCATTATTCCGCTGACACTGAACCCACTTCTTCTTGCTGCGCCTTTTCTTCGGCCTTGGCCCGGTTCCAAAGCGTGTCCATTTCCGCCAGATCACTTTGCGCAGGCGTCAGCCCGCGCTCCGCCAACCAATCCTCAATCCGGCCAAACCGGCGGGTGAATTTGGCATTTGCCGCGCGCAGCGTGACCTCCGGGTCCAGCCCCAGATGCCGGCCAAGATTGGTCATAACGAACATCAGATCGCCAAATTCCTCGGCGATCTCGGTCCTCGTCAGCGTATCGCGCGCTTCCACCAATTCGCGGGCCTCTTCAACGATCTTGTCCAACACTTCATCCGTGCTGGGCCAATCAAACCCGACCCGCGCTGCGCGCTTTTGCAGCTTCAACGCCCGCGTCAGGGCGGGCAGCCCCAGCGCCACACCGTCCAGAACGCGGCCCTCGGCGCGGCCAGCCCGTTCAGTGGCCTTGATCGCCTCCCAATCCGCCGTTTGCTGTTCTGCGGTCTTGTCACGACTGTCCGCCCCAAACACATGCGGATGCCGCGCCACCATCTTGTCGGAAATCCCGCGCACGACGCTTTCAAAGTCGAAATACCCCGCCTCCGCGCCCATTTGCGCATGATACACCGTCTGCAACAGCAAATCGCCCAGCTCGCCCTCCAACTCCCCCCATGCGGCCCGCGCAATCGCATCGGCCACCTCATGCGCCTCTTCAATCGTGTAGGGCGCGATCGACGCGAAATCCTGTGCGATATCCCAAGGGCAGCCCGTATCCGGGTCACGCAGCCGCGCCATGATCGCCAACAAGCGCGGCATGCCCCCGTCAGGGTTATGGATCAGCGCGTCATTGAAGGGCAGGTGTGGCATTGCGGCAATTCCCGGTCTAAGGTTGGCGAAAGCATCACTGACTTGGAGCCTCCCATGCCCGTTCTAAACCGGATCGCCGATTATGCGGAAGATATGAAAGGCTGGCGACGCCACCTGCACGCGCATCCTGAGTTGAAATTCGATTGCCACCAGACGGCGGCTTTTATCACCGCGCGCCTGACAGATTTCGGTGTCGATGAGATTCACCAAGGCATCGCGCAATCCGGCATCGTCGCCATCATCAACGGCACCGGCGATGGCCCCACCATCGGTCTGCGCGCCGATATGGACGCGCTGCCAATCCCCGAGGCGACGGGTGCCGAATATGCCTCCCTCAACCCCGGCAAGATGCACGCTTGCGGCCATGATGGCCATGTCACAATGCTGCTGGGGGCTGCGAAATACCTGTCTGAAACGCGCCGTTTCAAAGGCCGCGTCGCCCTGATCTTCCAACCCGCCGAAGAAGACGGCGGCGGTGGCGAGGTGATGGTGAAAGAGGGCATGATGGACCGCTTCAATATCGCCAGCGTCTACGGCATCCACAACGTTCCTAACATCGCCTTTGGCCATTTCCAAACCAACCCCGGCGCGCTTATGGCCTCGGTCGACACCGCCTATGTCACGGTCACCGGCAAAGGCGGCCATGGGGCCACGCCGCATGACTGTGTCGACCCTATCGTCGCCGTGATCGGCATGGTCACCGCGATCCAGACCATCATCACCCGCAATGTCTATGCGCTGGATGAGGTGGTGATTTCGGTCACCCAGATCCATGCAGGCACCGCCAGCAACATCATTCCCGAAACTGCCACGTTCTGCGCCACCATCCGCTGCTTTGATCCCGACGTGCGCGCATTGCTAAAGCGCCGGGTCGAGGAAATCGTCGCGGGCCAAGCCGTCGCTTACGGGGTCAAAGCCGATCTCAATTACGAATGGGGCTATCCGGCCACCATCAATCACCCCGATCAGGCCGAATTTGCCGCGCGCGTTGCCCGCGATGTCTCTGGCGCCAACGCCGTCGATGCCAACGCGCCCAAGGAAATGGGCTCGGAAGACTTCTCCTACATGCTTGAATCCCGCCCCGGTGCCTACCTGTTCCTCGGCACCGGGCCGGGGGCAGGGCTGCACCACCCCGCCTTTGATTTCAACGATGACGCAGCCCCAATCGGGGCCAGCTTCTTTGCCAAACTGGTGGAAACCGCGCAACCCATAGGATGATCACCGGCCGGAAGCTTTCGAAGGCTTCTGCACCAACCCCGCAAGCCACGGCTTTTCCATTTCAAAAGCCAGACAAAGCCTGCTTTAATAATTTGATCAAATACCCCTAGCTTTCCCAAACCCATTTGCTATCTTGCCAGTCACCATATTGACTGGAGATTCAGAATGCACGGCGCAGCCCCCCAAACCAACAACCCGCTCTGGGAAATGGACCGTGCACATTCGCTGCATCCTTGGACCAATTTCGGCTCGTTTGAGGAAAAAGGTGCGCTCGTCATCACCCGCGGCGAAGGCGCCTACCTTTGGGATAGTGATGGCAACCGTTACCTCGATGCGGTCGGCGGCCTCTGGTGCACCAACATCGGCCTGGGGCGCCGCGAAATGGCAGATGCCATCGCGGACCAAGTCCTGAATCTCGCGTTTTCCAACACCTTTGTTGACATGACCAACGCACCATCGGCCCAACTCGCCGCCAAACTCGCCAGCCTCGCGCCCGGCGATCTTACCCGCGTGCATTTCACCACCGGCGGCTCCACCGCAGTGGATACGGCGGTCAGAATGGTCGGCTACTACCAATCCTGCATGGGGCGGCCCCAAAAAACCGATATCGTCGCCCGCGACTACAGCTATCACGGCTCGACCTACCTGTCGCAATCGGTCGGCAAACGCCCCGGCGACCGGGTGCCGGAATTCCACTACAAAACTGACGGCATCCACCATCTGTCCGTCCCCAACCCCTACCGCCGCCCCGAAGGCATGTCTGAGGCCCAATTCTGCGACCACCTGATCGCCGAATTCGAAACCCTGATTTCCCGCGTCGGCGCAGACAAAATCGGCGGTTTCATCGCGGAACCTATCCAGGCCTCGGGTGGCATCATCATCCCGCCAGACGGCTATCTCAAACGCATGTGGCAGGTCTGTCAGCGCCACGATATCCTGTTCATCGCAGATGAAGTCGTCACCGCCTTTGGCCGCTTGGGCCATTGGTTCGCCAGCCTCGCCGAATTCGGCGTCCAGCCCGACATGATCTGCACCGCCAAGGGCCTGACCTCCGGCTACTTGCCGCTTGGCGCAGTTATCTTCTCCGATAGAATCTGGGCTGCCATGGCCGCAGATGGCAGCCGCTGGTTCACCTCCGGCCTCACCTATTCCGGCCACCCCGTCGCTTGCGCCGCCGCCCTGAAGAACATCGAGATCATGGAGCGCGAAGACCTTCTGCAAAATGCCGCGACCGTCGGCGCGTATTTCGAAACCCGCATGGCAGCCCTCGAATCTCTGCCACTGGTCGGTCAGGTGCGCGGCCGCAAACTGATGCTCTGCGTCGAATGCGTGGCAGATAAAGACACCAAGACGCTGCTGATGGATGCCGCCAACGAAAGCAAACGCATCTCTAACCTCTGCGAATCCATGGGCCTGATCGTCCGCCCCATCGGCCATCTCAACGTCATGTCGCCGCCCCTGATCATCACCGAAGCGCAAGTCGATTTCATCGCGGAGACGCTGGAAAAAGCCATCCGGACCGTCGCCGATGACCTCACCCGCGAAGGCTACACACTCGGCTGACCTTGACAATCGCAGGGCAGGGCGCTTTTCTGCCCTCTAACGGATCACACCGCGTCTCCGGCACCAGAACGACGCAGACTACAGCACCCGGAGACGAAAATGGCCCTCGAAGACGCAAAATCAGCGGTTGATACCGCATTCACCCGCAAAGGCCTGCGCGGCTATGCGTTCGAAAACGCCTTTGGTGGTGCGACCTCATTCCTGCGCCGCACCTATACCAAAGACCTGACCGACGTTGATCTGGCCATCACTGGCGTGCCCTTTGACCAAGCCGTCACCCACCGCACCGGCACGCGTTTTGGCCCTCGCGCGATCCGCGAGGCATCAAGCCTGCAACCCTACGATCCGCCTTACGGCTGGCCAACCAACCCGCTCGAAGACATGGCCATCGTTGATTACGGCGATCTTGCTTTTGACTATGCGAAAGTGTCGGATTTTCCAGATGCGCTGACCGACCATATCCGCACCATCCTCACCGCAGGCCCGGGCACCATCACCCTTGGCGGCGATCACTATATCACCTACCCGATCCTCAAGGCCTATGCCGAAAAATTCGGTCCCCTCGGCGTCATCCATTTCGACGCCCATTCCGACCTCTGGGCGGATGATGATTTCAGCCGCATCGACCATGGCACCATGCTCTACAAAGCTGTGAAAACCGGGTTGGTTGACCCGAAACGTTCCGTCCAGATCGGCATCCGCACCACCACCGATGATTATCTTGGCGTCCATGTCATCGACGCGCGCGAGGTGCACGAAAAGGGCACCGCCGCCGCCGTGGCGAAAGCAAAAGCCATCGTCGGAAACCAACCGACCTATGTCACCTTCGACATCGACGCGCTTGATCCGTCGGTCGCCCCCGGCACCGGAACCCCGGTCTGGGGTGGCCTACATTCCTGGCAGGCTGCCGCCATGTTGCGCGATCTGGCGGGCATCAACATGGTCGGCGGTGATGTGGTCGAAGTGTCGCCCCCCTATGACACCACCGGGGCTACCGCGATTGCTGGCGCGCATGTGGCCTATGAACTGATCTGCCTTTATCACTGGACCCGTCAGCGCAAGTGAAGAAAGCAGTTCGCAACATGTCGATGCTTGTCGCCTTCGGTATCGTTGCCGCCTTGGGCTTGCTGGCGTTTGTCCGCCTTGCCCCATCCGATCCGGCTGTCTGGCACATCTCGCCCGTCACCACGGCAGAGGCGGGGCAGGGCGCTTGCCTCTCCGCCATCACGACCCAAACCAACGGCGCCCGCGCCGCCTGCTTATCCACCGATACGCCAGAAGCGCTGCTGTCCCGCCTCGACCAAATTGCCATGGCCAGCCCGCGCACCACCCGCCTTGCCGGAACCCCGCAATCGGGCCGCATCACCTGGATCACCCGCACCGCGTTGATCGGCTATCCCGATTATACCACTGCCGAAGCCACGATCACCGCATCGGGTACCCGTCTCGACATCCACGCCCGCCAGCGTTTCGGGGGCGGTGACTGGGGCGTCAACGCGGCGCGTCTCGCGGATTGGCTGGACGGCATCTGATCGGGTGGCCAGCGCGCGGGCCAGCATCGGTGGGGTGCGCCCTGCTTGACCTGGGAAAGGCAACCTGCTTCATTGATATCCTGGCATCGAGGACTGTCCCATGTGGCCCGACCGACGGCTTTGTGACCTGCTGAAGATAGAGCATCCGATCATTCAGGCGCCGATGGCCGGATCGGCCACGCCGGCCCTTGCAAGTGCTGTCAGCAATATGGGCGGGTTGGGTTCGCTTGGCAGCGCTGAAATGACACTGCAAGAGTTGCGCCACGCGGTGACAGCCATGCGCGCGGCGACCAACCACCCCTTCAACCTCAATTTCTTCGTCACCGATGCGCCAACAACGGATGCGACCGTTTTGGCACGCACCCGCGCGCGGTTGCAGCCCTGGTACAGCGCCCTTGGCCTTGGCGCGCCGCCTGAAACGCTGCCGGACCTGCCGCCTGCCTTTGGCAGTGACCAGCTTTCGGTGTTGCTGGAGCTGCGTCCAGCCGTGGTCAGCTTTCACTTCGGCGTGCCGGATGCGGCAGCCATCACGGCATTGAAGGCGGCGGGTATCGTTCTGATCAGTACAGCGACAACAGTTGCCGAGGCGCGGTCGCTAGAGGCAAGCGGCATGGATGCCGTGATTGCACAGGGGCTGGAGGCGGGCGGGCACCGGGGTTCTCACCAGCCGATGCACCCGGGCCACGGCGTCGGCAGTCTGGCGCTTGTGCCGCAAATTGCCGATGCGGTCAGCTGCCCGGTCATCGCGGCGGGTGGCATCGGTGATGGGCGCGGGCTAGCGGCGGCATTTGCCTTGGGTGCCGCGGGCGTGCAGATCGGCACCGCGTTTCTGTCCTGCCCCGAGGCGGCCACCGATCCTGCCTGGCGCGCGCATCTGCGGGCGGCCCAAGACACCGATACCATGGTGACCAACGCTTTTTCGGGCAGGCCCGCCCGCGCGCTGCGGTCGCGCTTTGCCGAAGAGATGGCAAAATCCGCCGAAGCACTGCCCGCGTTTCTTCAAATGTACGCCCTGAGCGGCCCGATCGAAGACGCGGCGGACGATGACGAAGCGTCGTTCCACCTTTACGGGCAAGCCGCCAGCCTGAACCGGGACTTGCCCGCAGCGGAACTTATGCGACGCCTGATCGCCGAGACGGCAGGCGTTTTTGCAAAGCTGTCTGCCGGATAGACCTGCCGGCCAGAGAGGCGTCCGATCCAAGGTCAGCGAAAGCTATCCGCGTCGCAAACCCCCGGCATCCGCTATGAAACATCGGGTCCTCTGGTCCACTGGCCTTAATCGATCCCGACACGGATCTGATAGTCCCCTGACTGCCCTCATCGCCTTACGGTGCACGCTCCCACGCCCCGCCCTTGACCGCGCCGCCACAAATCGCCAAACCCACCCCCATGGTTCCTTTAGACAAACTCGCCCAGATCACCCAGCGCTTCGAATTTCTCGAAGCTAAACTCAGCACAGGCGCACCGCCCGCCGAAATCGCCACCCTCAGCCGCGAATATTCAGACCTCAAACTGATCACCCAGGAAATCGCCGCCTACCGCCGCGCGCTGGATGATCTGGCCGAGGCCGAGGCGATGCTGGCAGACCCTGAAATGCGAAGCCTGGCCGAGGATGAAATCCCCGCCCTCAAAGCCCGCATTCCCGAAATGGAACAGGCCCTGCGCGTAGCGTTGCTGCCAAAAGATGCCGCCGACGCCCGCCCTGCGATCCTGGAAATCCGCCCCGGCACCGGCGGCGACGAGGCCAGCCTGTTCGCCGCCGACCTTCTGCGCATGTATCAACGCTTCGCGGATTCCAAAGGCTGGACCTTCGAAATTCTCGAACAACAGGACAACGATCTTGGCGGCATCAAAGACGTCTCCGTCCACGTCCACGGGGCAGGGGCCTTTGCGCAACTGAAATTCGAATCCGGCGTCCACCGCGTCCAGCGCGTGCCCGAAACCGAGGCGCAGGGCCGCGTTCACACCTCTGCCGCTACCGTTGCCGTGCTGCCAGAGGCGGAAGAGGTTGACCTGATCATCCCTGCCTCTGATCTGCGCATCGACACCATGCGCGCATCCGGCGCTGGCGGCCAGCACGTCAACACCACCGACTCTGCCGTGCGCATCACCCACCTGCCCACCGGCATGATCGTGACCTCCGCCCAGAAATCCCAGCACCGCAACAAAGAAATCGCCATGCAGGTGCTGCGCGCCCGGCTTTACGATCTGGAACGCGCCCGCGTCGATGATGCCCGCGCCGCTGACCGCAAAAGCCAGGTCGGCTCCGGTGATCGGTCCGAACGCATCCGCACTTACAACTTCCCGCAAGGACGGATGACCGATCACCGCATCAACCTGACGCTCTATTCCCTGTCGCAAATCATGGCTGGCGATATCGGCGCCATCATCGACGCACTGACCGCCCACGACCAGGCCACCAAACTGGCCGAGATGGAGGGATGACCCCGCCATCCGCCAACCAGGCCCTGCGCGCCGCCATCCCGCACCTTGCCGCCGCAGGCATCGAAAACCCCGCCCGCGATGCCCGCCTGCTGCTTGCCCACGCCATGCAAATCACACCTGACCGCCTGACGCTGCACCTGACTGATCCCCTCACCCCCGCCACAACCACCCATTTCACCCAAATGATCGCAGCCCGCGTCACCCGCCAACCCGTGGCCCAGATCATCGGCCACCGCCTGTTCTGGGGCCGCAAATTCCACGTCACGCCCGACGTCCTCGACCCGCGCCCCGAAACCGAAATCCTGATCGCCGAAGCCCTCAAATCCCCCGCCAATACCGTCCTCGACCTTGGCACAGGCTCCGGCATCATCCTGCTGACCCTGCTTTGCGAATGGCCTGATGCCATTGGCACCGGCACCGACATTTCCGCAGCCGCCCTCGCCGTGGCCCTGATCAACGCACAGTCCCTGAACCTGACCACCCGCGCCGCCTTCGCCCTGTCCAACTGGTTCGACGACATCCCACACCGCTATGACCTTATCACCTCCAACCCGCCCTATATTGCAGCAAATGAAATGCCGCACCTCTCGCCTGAAGTCCTGAACCATGAACCTCACATCGCCCTGACCCCCGGTGGTGACGGTCTTGCTGCCTACCGCGCCATCGCCCACGGGGCCGCCGCCCACCTGAACCTAAACGGCCGCCTCATTGTGGAAACAGGTCCAACCCAAGGCGCCGCTGTCTGCGCCCTGTTCGCGGGGGCTGGGCTGCTTGCCCCTAGCATCCTGAAAGACCTCGACGGTCGCGACCGGATCGTTACAGCGCAGCGCCGCTAACCCCGATAAACCTGCGATATTTGCGCCCATTTTCCGCCAATCCCGGCGCTTTGCGCCAGATTCTTCTTGTCAGCATCGAAATAGCGTGATTATTCAAACCCACATGGGTGCGGACGGTGATCGTCTGCCTGATGTTTACACCAAAAAGCCCGCCACGCCCGCCATTGGGCAATAGCTTGCAAAAGCTTTCGGCGTGGGGCCAAAGCCAGATCATCTGGATCAAAGGATAAGATGAGATCTTCCAAGTCCCGCTCGCGTTCGAAATCGAACCGCCCGCGCACCCTCGGCAACATCATCAACCGCGTGTTCGACAGCTCCGGCCCCGAAGGCAAGGTGCGTGGAACGCCGCAGCAGATTATCGAGAAATATCAATTTCTCGCCCGCGATGCGCAGCTGTCAAATGACCGCGTCGCAGCTGAAAACTTTCAGCAACACGCCGAACATTACACCCGCCTGTTGGCCGAAGCGAACCGCGAATTGGCGGCCGAGCAAGAGGCGCGTGGCCCCCAACAGAACAATCAGCAAAACAATCAAAACGGCAACCAGAACGGCCAGTATAGCAACCAGCCAAATGGCAACTATGGTGGCCAGTCGAATGGCCAGAACGGAAACCAGAACGGCAATCAGCAAAACGGCAACAATCGTGATCGTCAGAACGACAACCGCGATTACCGCAACGACCAGCCGCGCAATGACCCGGGCCGTTCTGAACAGCCCCGTCAGGATTATCGCAACGAAAATCGCGGCGACCAACGGTCAGACAACCGTTCTGAAAATCGAAACGAAAATCGCTCTGAAAACCGCACCGACAATCGGTCCGAAAATCGTCAAGAGCCTCGGAATGAGTCCCGTTCGGAAAATCGGCAAGAAAGCCGGACTGACAATCGCCCAGATGCCCGGACTGATACCCGCGGCGACTACCGGGCAGAAGCGCGCGCCGCTGATCCGCAACCCGGCTTGATGGCAGGCCTCAATGATCTGGCCGATGCCGATACCGGCCTTGTAGCCACACCAGAGGCGCGCCCACGCTCTGAACGGTCGCAACCGCGCGTTCGTCATGTCGCTGACCCAAAGCCGGCAGAAGCAGCTGAACTGCCCGTCGTGGCCGACGCGGCACCAAGCGTTGACGTGGCAGAACCCGCGCCGAAGAAAACCCGCGCTCCGCGCAAACCAAAGGTCGATGCGGCTGGCGGTGATGCAGGCGGCGACGGTCAGGCAGCCGCAGAATAAGCCACTTCGCAGCCCCGGACGAATGTTCAGGGCTGCTAGCTCAACCTGCCGCCACTTCGCGCGCCAAAGCACAAAATCTCTCCAAGGAAATTTCCTCTGCCCGCGCCGTAGGTTCTATGCCCGCGCGGCGCAACACGTTCTCGATATCCGGCATCAGCGCTTTCAGGCTTGATCGCAGCATCTTGCGCCGCTGATTGAACGCCATCGCAGTCACCCGCGCTAGAACCGCACCATCCGCCGGAAAGCGCGGCCCCGGCAACCGCGCCAGATGCACCACCGCCGAATGCACCTTGGGGGCAGGGGTAAACGCCTCGGGTGGCAGGATCATCATGATCTTCGGCTCCGCCCGCCACTGTGCGAGCAGCGCCAGTCGCCCGTAGGCCTTGGACCCCGGCTTTGCTACAATCCGCTCCGCCACTTCCTTTTGGAACATCAGGGTCAGGCTGTCCCAGAACGGTGGCCAGCTTTGGGGCTGCAGCCAGCGCACCAGCAATTCGGTACCGATATTATAGGGCAGGTTGGCAATCACCCGGATCGGGGCGGTCAAATGCGCCGTTGCATCCAGTTCCAGCGCATCCGCATTGATCACCTGCAACCGCCCCGGATAGACCGCTGAAATCTCCTCCAGCGCAGGCAAACAGCGCGCGTCCTTTTCCACTGCCAAAACCCGCCGCGCGCCTTCTGCCAGCAATCCGCGCGTCAACCCGCCGGGGCCGGGACCAACCTCCAGCACATCGCAGCCCGACAAATCACCCGACAGCCGCGCGATCTTGGCGGTCAGGTTCAGATCCAGCAGAAAGTTCTGCCCCAGATCCCGCTTGGCCACCAGATCATGCGTCTTGATCACGTCGCGCAAAGGCGGCAATCCATCAATCGTTCCCAAACCCTACCCGCTTTCATTTTGGAAAAAATATCCCGGGGGTGCAGGGGGCTGGCCCCCGCCTGCAGCCTCAGCCTCGCGCCCGCGCCATGTCTGCTGCCATCCGCAACGCCGCGATCAGGCTCGTCGGATCCGCCACACCCTTGCCCGCAATATCAAACGCCGTGCCATGATCCGGTGACGTGCGAATGAACGATAACCCCAGCGTCACATTCACGCCACCTGCAAAATCAATCGTCTTGATCGGGATCAGCGCCTGATCATGATACATGCAGATCGCCGCATCGTATTTCGCCCTTGCCGAGGCATGAAACATCGTATCGCCCGGCATCGGCCCTTGCAGATGAAACCCCTCAGCCCGCAACCGATCCAACAGCGGGATCATCATCTCCCGCTCCTCCACTCCGATCGTGCCGCCTTCGCCCGCATGGGGGTTCAACCCGGCGATCGCCAGTCTTGGTGCTGCGATCCCGAAATCGCGGATCAACCCCGCATGCGTAAGTCGGATCACCGCTTCCAGCTTGGCCGCCGTCAGCGCCGCCGCCACGTCAGCCAAAGGAATGTGGATCGTCGCCGGCACCACCCGCAAGTCCGGGCAGGCCAGCATCATCACGACCTCGGTCACGTCTGATAGCGCTGCAAGATATTCAGTATGCCCCGGATAGGCGAACGCGGCCCCGTCCTTCAGCGCTTTCTTGTTGATCGGGCTTGTGCAGACCGCCGACGCATCACCCCGTTGCACCAAATCCACGGCCCGCGCGATCACATCAATCACACATTGGGCATTGGCATTGTCCGGCACCCCGGGCACGCTTGGCATGGCAAAGTCATGGGCCAGTACCGGCAACCTGTCTGGCGGTACCTTGACGGCCTCGACCGCCGCTTCAATCACCTCAAACGCCGCACCGGGCGGCAAATGCCGGGGATCGCCGATCCAGAAAAACGGCACCTCTCCCGCCAGCCTTTGCCGGGCTGCAACTGCCAACTCCGGGCCAACCCCTGCAGGCTCACCGCAGGTCAGCGCAACGGGGCGCATCACGGCTCGCGGATGATCGCGTCGGCGCGCAGTTCGGCCAGATAGCGTTCGGCCAGACCGCCAAGCCGCCCGTTGACCAGCTGCGCGCGGATATCATCGCGCTGGGGTGCCAATTCCTGCACCCCGGTGCGGCTGCACAGCATCAAGAACACCCGCCAGGGCCCGCGGGTGATGGCACTTGAACTTTCGCCGGGGTCAAGTTCGGCCAATTCGGCCCCGATCGCGGCGGGCACCTGACCCAGCGGAAGGGTTTCCACGCTCAGACGGTCCTCGGGCAGCCCTTTGGCCAGGCTGTAAAGATCGTCACAGACGTCAACCTTTGCGCGCACCTGCGCCACGGCTGCCGGGTCATTCGGCACCAGATACTGGGCGAACTTCACTTCAACCGGGGCCAGGTCTTCGGTGACATCCTGGGCGATATCGCGCAGCAAGAAGACCGCAAGCCCGCCTTGCACCCGCACCGGCGCGGAAACTTCGCCTTTTTTCAGCGCCACCACGGCCTCGCGCACTTCGGCGGGCAAATTGGCCAGCGGCAACCAGTCCAGCCGGCCGCCATTCTCTGCCGACGGCGCTTTGGAATACCGCATGGCGGCCGCGAAAAACGCGGTCTCCGTAACTTTTTCCCGCTTCAGTTTTTCCACGATTGCCACACCTTCGGCCCCCGGAATGACAACCTCCGACAGCAGCATCCGCGTCGTCGTCGCCTGTTTCAGCCGCGCAATGGCCCGATCTATTTCGGCCTCAGAAATGATCACGCTGCCCGCGTATCTTGTCCGCACCACGTCGCGCCAGATCAAACCGGCGCTGACAAAATCGCGAAAGGTCTCGGGGGAAACGCCGCCCTGACCCAGCGCTTCGACAAACTGCTCGGCGGTCAGATTTGCGCGCGCGGCGAATTCGGTGGTGCCTGCCAACACCGCTTCGGCAGTCAGGCTCAGCCCTTGCTGTTCGGCCACCGACGTCCGCAACCGGTCTTCGATCAGGCCTTTCAGCGCCTCGGCCTCGATATCACCCGGTGCGCGCAGCAATTTCAGAAACAACATCCGCTGCGCCAGCTCGTAGCCCGATATCGCCCGGTCATTGACATAAAGCCTCGGCCCGAACGTCGCGTCCTGTGCCGCACTGACAGTGCCAAAAGACACTGTCGCCGCCAGAACCACAACCGCGGCCTGCGCCGCCCGGCGAATGGATTTTGCCATGTTTGCTGTCGTCACGTTGCCACCCTTGCTCACGCCCAGTCGTCCTGCCCTATACCATCAGGCCTGATCTTCTCAGGCCGCATCGCCACGTTCCGTTTCACCTGACACATCGCCGGGCAGGTCCCGCCTTTGTCGCCCCGCCAAAGCCCGCCAGTTCAACCGAAATGCCGAAATCCGTCGTCGGTTGCACACTAGTGGATGATGTGAACCGACGCGAGAGGGAAAGATCGACCACAACACATTCGTTCTTGAACTCCATGCCAAGACCTGCGCGTGTGGCCCGGCTCGCCTCGAAATCATAGCGGCCAGAGGCTTTGCCGGTCCACCCTTCCGACAGCTTGTAATAGGCGTCAAACGCCAGTTCCGATGTCGGATCAGGGCGGTTCTCGCTCAGATCGGCAACCGCCCAGACATAACCTGAGCTGATCCCATAGCGATCTTTCGCCAGATCCAGCCTGACCTCGCCCTTGGTCATGGCAAAACTGTCATCAAAGATCAGCCTGTTGGTCATCAGCAGCCCCGAGGCCATACTGACCTGCACTGCCGCCAACCAATCCGACGATGCCCCGTCAAGTCCCGAGGCCACCCCGAACTGGTTCAGGTCTTCTGCCCGTATCACCCGGCCCAACGTGGCCCCCATCGACCAGCCTGCCGGGTCATACCGGGTCCAGCTTACCCCCAGATTGGCGCGCAAACCGCGCTCGGTTGCGTCAGATCCCGGAAACCGGTTCAAGGAAAACAGATTTCCTTCGTCAAACTCCACAAGTGCTGAATCCTCGTTTGGCAAGGTTTCCTGCGTGCTTGGGCTCCAGACCACTTGAACCACCGGCTCGATGACATGGGCCGCGCCCACGCCGGATTTCAGCAATGGCCAGCGCAGTTCGACCGCAGCGGCCCCGTGCAGCCGGGAACTGTTGCCGCCAAACACCGCATCTTGCGATATCGAATAGAAATCGGCGGTCACTTCGCCAAGCCCGGTCACTTCTATGCCGTTCGACAATATCGTGCCGCGCCGCCAGTCCAGACGCAGCGAGGCCCGCTCCATGTCGCGCCCATCGCTGATGCCGTCGCCGTCACTGTCCAACGGCAAAAAAGACGCGCGTCTGTGCGAATGGGTTTGGAACCGCAGTCCCGCCTCGCCGCCCAATGGGCCCCCGCTGAACCGCCGCTCAAAGCTCAGATCGCCCACCAGCGAGGGCAGGGTTGCGTTCACCTCGGCATCCCGGATCGAATTGAAATAGGTCAGTTGCGCCGAAATATTTTCATTGCGCCGGGTCCGGTTCAGCGAAATACGGCTGTCCAGCCGGTCTTTCTCGGACACCCCGTAATCCAGCAGATAGGCGGGGTCTGTCACTGTCTCCAACTGGAAAGACAGCTTGAAATCGCGCGGCAAAATGAAATCGCCGGTCGCAAGCAGATAGCCGCGATTTTCGCCCGGCAAAAGCGCGTCTCGCGCAAAGGCTCCGTTGATCTCGATGGCCCCGGTACGGAACGCCTGCCGGTAGCGCAATTCCACGGCGCGCCCTCGGTTCGTCGTCACATAAGGGGTCACCGTCAAATCAGCATGATCGCCGATAGCAAAAAAATACGGAAGCTTGATGCCGGTCCCAAGTCCGGATGTGGTGCGCAGGCTTGGCCGCAGAATGCCGCTTGCACGCTCCAGCGACGGGTCGGGCATTCTAAGTCGTGGCAGATAGAATACCGGGACACCGGCAATGCGAAATTGGGCATTGCTGAAATACAGCTGCCGTGACTGTTGATCATGCACCACCTGACTGGCGCGAATTTCCCATAGCGGGGTAGGGTTTGCCGCACAGACCTGGCACGATGACGCAACCGTGCGCCCAAGCCGTGTATACCGCCCGCCAATGCGCTGAATTTCACTTGAGGCCAGTTGCAATTGCTGGTTCAACACCAGTCGCGCACTTTTCAGCACGCCTTCGGTCAGGTCGGACGACATATCCGCCGCACTTGCCAGGACAAAGCTGCCTTGCCCATCGACCAGCACGATCGGGCCCGTGATCTCAAGTCGGTCGGTCGCTTTGTCATAGACGATGCGTTGGGCTTTCAGGCGGCGTCCCTTGAAGAATATCTCGACATCACCTTCGGCAATCAAAACCGATGTGCCGGTTATTTCAACCCGTTCTGCTACCAGTGTCGCCAGATCCTGTGCCGACAAGCGTGGCGCTTGCGCCGCAAGTACAATTGCGCAGAGCAACAAGATCTGTCCGGCGCGCTGGATCATCGCCCACATCAGCCGTCCTCCAGATGCAAAAGCAACCCAAGGGATGCCAGCACAGCCGCAATTGGCGGGCTCCACGCTGCCAGCGCAATCGGGATCTGCCCGTTGTCACCCAACACTTGCGCAAAGTTCCGCAAAAAGAAAAAACCAAACCCGGCCAGAAGGGCAAACAACACCATGGTGCCCGATTTGCCAAAACGCGCATGCCGCATCGTGAAACCAGCCGCGATCAGAACCATCGAGGCCAGCAACAGCGGCCGCGCCAGCTCCATCTGCAACCAGACCTGATAGCTGCGGGCGGAAAACCCCGAACTTTCAAGTCCCTTGATATAGGTCCTCAAATCCCAGAATGAGATGGCGGACGGGGTGCCGAAACTGTCCCGGATACTGTCGCGGGTCAGCGCCGATGGCACTTGAAGATCCCGGGCTGTCAGGGTGGCCGTGCTTTCCGGGTTGCTATCGTTCAAGTTCCATTGCTTGGCATCTGTCAGCGCCCAGAATCCCGGCTCCAGCACCGCCTTGTCCGCCTCGATGCGCGATGCAACCAGCCCATCGGCGCCAAATGTCAGGAATGTCACGCCGATCAGTTCGGTGCCATCCGAATTTGCCCGCGCGGCCTGAATCACGGTTTGCCCGTCAACGCCGCCCTGGCGCAGCCAAAGCCCGGAATCCGAGACCGAAAGCACGCTGGTCTTGCCTTGGCTTTGCTGGGCGTAAAGCAGATCGTACTTCTTCGTTGTCGCCGCAACCAGAGGGTTCAGCACCGCCACCGAAATGGCCCCGATCACCAGCGCCGTTGCGACCGGTGCCATCAAGAACCGGATCCCCGACCGCCCCGCCGCCCGAACCACCACCAGCTCGCTGGACCGGGCAAGCCCAAGAAACATGGCAATCGACGCGATGATGACGATCAGCGGCATGATCCGGTACAGACTTTCGGGCACATTCATCAATGCCAGATAGGCGGCACTTGCCAGCGTGATGTCGGCATTTGAAAATTTGCGCAACTGCTCGATTATGTCGATCAGCATCATGATGCCGAAAAAGATTCCGAAGACGCCTGCGACTGTCCAGAAGAATTTCCGGGCGACATAAAGGTTAAGGATCATGCTGCCACCATCGCCGCAGGCCGGGCCCGGCGCGGCCGTTGTGCCAGCCACAGCAAACCTGCTGCAATCGCCATCCCCAATAGCGGTGGCACATAGGCCAGCATCCAGCCCTTCTCATTGCGTATGCCGACACCAGCAACGACAGTATTCACCGTTTGCACTACGATCAGCAGCAATATCGCGAACAGGATCTGGCGCCACAACCCAAACCGGCTGAACGCCCCCATCAGCAATGTGGCAAACCCGATCATCGCTGCAGCGGTTCCGACAAAGGGCTGGGCAAAGCGGCTATGCGCCTCAAAAAGAAGCGCCGCACGGCTGGCACCTGTCTCAACCAGCGTCGCGGGCAGGGCGGCCAGCAACTCAGCCGTTGACAATTCATCGACTTCGCGGCCCGCCCGTGCCGTCTTGGTAATCAATCCGGCCAGATCATAGGAAAAATCGGCAAACCGGGTCACCGACATGCGTGCCCCTTCGCGTGCAATGGCCTGCGCCATGCCGTCAAACATCACCAGCTTCGGGCCGTCCGTTCCCCGTACCAGAAACGCCTTGCGCGCCGTATAGGCTGTTCTGGTCCGCTCGGCGCGATCATCGGCCAAGAACAGATCCAACAACTCACCGTTCTGCGTGATCTCGCGGATATAAAGCGTGATGCCTTTGGCGGGATGGGTAAACTGCCCCTGTGTCAACAACCGCGCGGTCACATTCTCGCTGATCTCTGCATTGCGGTCGGCCATCATCGTCCGGCTGACGGGCACCAGAAAATGCATCAAGACCATCATCATTGCCGCCACCATCAGCCCGAAATACAGCACCGGTCGCGCCAGCCTGAACCCCGAAAATCCGGTCGCCTGCATCACCACCAGCTCGCTCTCCGACGTCAGGCGGTTGGTCACATAAATCGCTGCCGCAAAAGCCGATATCGGCAGAACCAGCCGGATCACCACCGGCAGCGTCAGCAGCGAAAACTCCAGAAACACAAGCGAAGACTGGCCGTCGCCGATCAGCCTGTCAAACAGCCCGACCGCCCGGTTGATCCAGTAAACAGCCACCAGCACAAGGGAAAAAAACCCAAACAGCGCAAGCAGTTGCGACAGCATATATCTGTCAAATCTCGACACGGCCCCGCCAACCCCTGTTTCTTGTTCCCCTCAGGCTATCCGAATTCCTGACCGGGGAAAACTGCTATTAGTCAATCTGGCTGGTCAATCCTGCCACCAGCGCCTAACCTTCGGCAAATCATCGCCCGCCGCATCCAAAGGTTCCCCATGTCGCATCCCGTGCCGATCCAATTCCAGCCCGTCGATCTTGAAATCCTCATCACCGCCAAAGGCCGCATCGCTGTTCTGGCCGATGCGGGTGCCGCACTCAGCCCGGCAGCCCGCAAACTGGACCGGGCCATGCGCGGTGCCCTGACACGCTATCTTGCGTCCGACGCTTTCGCCGCCCTGAAACCGGGTGATGCTCAGGATCTGGCTTATCCCGCAGGTCTTGCCGCCGACGCCTTGCAAGTTGTCCGTCTGGCCCGCCGCGCCGATCTTGCAACGTCGCGCCGCGCCGGTGCCGCGATTGGTCGCGCCCTGTCGCCAACCGCTACTCTGGTGCTGGGCGAAAATCACCCTCGCGCCGCCGATATTGCGTTCGGTCTTGCCATGCGCGCCTATGATTTCACTGCGCATAAAACGGCTGATCCCAAACACCCTGGCCCGGTCACACTTATGGCCGCCAACCCCGAAGCTATTGCCGCTGATGCCGCCCCGATGGCCGCCGTCACGGAAGGTGTGTTCTTCACCCGCAATCTGGTCAATGAACCGGCCAATGTGCTGACCACCAATGATTTCGCCGCCCGCCTTGCCGCCATGCAGGAACTGGGACTGGAGGTTGAAATTTTCGAGGAAGACGATCTGCACAAACTCGGCATGGGTGCCCTTCTTGGTGTCGGCCAGGGCTCGCGCTCACCCACCAAAATGGTCGTCATGCAGTGGAACGGCGGCAAAAAGGGCGACGCGCCCTTCGCCCTTGTCGGCAAAGGCGTGGTGTTTGATACCGGCGGCATTTCCATCAAACCCGCGGGCGGCATGGAAGAAATGACCATGGATATGGGCGGCGCGGGCGTTGTGTCCGGCGTCATGCGCACCCTTGCCATGCGGCGTGCCAAAGCCAACGTCGTGGGCTTGGTCGGCATCGTGGAAAACATGCCCGACGGCAACGCCATCCGCCCCGGCGATGTGCTGAAATCCATGAAAGGCGACACGATTGAGGTGATCAACACCGATGCCGAAGGCCGCCTCGTTCTGGCCGATGTCATGTGGTACGCGCAAACCCGGTTCAACCCCACCGGCATGATTGATCTGGCCACTTTGACCGGCGCCATCATCGTGGCTTTGGGCCATGAAAATACCGGCGTCTTCTCCAACAACGACACGCTTTGCAACGCCTTCCTCAAGGCCGCAGCGTCCGAGGGCGAAAGCGCATGGCGCATGCCGATGGGCCAGGCCTATGATGATAAACTGAAGTCCCGCATTGCCGATATGATGAATGTCGGCGGGCGCGATGGCGGGGCGATCACTGCAGCGCAGTTCCTTGCTCGTTTCGTCAAACCTGAAACCCCGTGGATCCACCTTGATATCGCGGGCACGGCGCTGGTCAAATCCGATACCGCCCTTGCGCCAAAAGGGGCGACGGGCTGGGGCGTTCTGGCGCTGAACTGTCTGATCAAGGATATGCTGGAACCGAAATGACGGTCTCGCACAACCTAAATGCCAGTACCGCTGACCGATCAGGGTATTGTCCAGTGGACAATAACCCGGTCAGTTGCCCAAAGCCGCAAGGCGTCGGGCAAGGGGTTATCAGCGCTTCCAGCGATTGGGAAATCAGGCCGCGCATGCCTGGGCTGGCGCGGAACGCGCCTGCCGAGGGCAGGCATGCGCGGCCTGATTTGATTGAAATCAAATCCGGCAAACCGAAAGAAGCCGGCCTTGCCGCATTTCTAAGTCTGTGTCTTACTATTCAAAATTATCTGCCCTCTCCGATCCCAAAGGCCGCTTGATGGGCATAGCCATGTTCTACCACCTCACCCGCTCCAGCGCCGAAGATACTGTCACAAGCCTGCTTGGCCGGGCGGTTGGCATGGGCTGGCGGGTGATGATCCGGGGTAGGGATAGCGCGCGCCTTGACCGTCTTGATACCCAACTTTGGGTCAAGCCCGAAAACAGCTTTCTGCCGCACGGCAGGTCTGGGGGCTCAGATGACGCCGCCCAACCCGTTTTGCTGGGTGATGGCCCGATCACCAACAGCGCCACCGCGATGATGCTGCTCGATGGCGCAGATGTCGCCTTTGCCGAGGCGCAAACCCTCACCCGTGTCTGGCTCATTTTCGATGGCAATGACCCATCCGCCCTTGCCGCCGCCCGTGGCCAATGGAAATCCCTGACCGACGAAGGAATTGCCGCGCAATACTGGTCGGAAGAAACCGGAAAGTGGCAGATGAAGGCCGAAAAAACAGCGCCCGTGCCATGAAAGCTCTCATCGTTCTTGGCCATCCAGCCCCCGGCAGTTTCAACCACGCCCTCGCCGAAACGGTCCGGCAGACATGGGTCGATGCCGGTTGCGACGTCACTTTCCACGATCTTGCCGCTGAAAAATTTGATCCCCGCATGACAGCAGCAGAGGCGCGCGGAGACGCGTCATCGGACCCGACAGTGCGACGCCACATCGCAGATCTTTGCGCCGCTGACATTCTCGCTGTCATCCACCCCAACTGCTGGGGCGCACCTCCTGCCATCATGAAAGGCTGGATCGACCGCGTGTTTGCCGAAAATGCTGCCTACGGTTTTGAGAAAGGTGTCGATCAGGGCGATGCCCCAGTGGGTCTGCTCAAGATTAAATCTGCCTTGGTGATCAATACCGGCAACACTCCCCTCGACCGCGAGCGCGCACATTTCCACGACCCGCTGGATCACATCTGGCGCAGCTGTATCTTGGGTTTTTGCGGTGTGTCGGTTGTCGCCCGTACATTGTTTGGCGTCGTGGCCACCAGCACTGCCGCCGACCGCGACGCCTGGCTTGCCGAAGCCGCAGCACTGGCCGCAGACTCGCTGATGACAGCCCCGGGGGTAACTGGCGGTAACACGGTTAATTTTTCGTTGTCGTAAGGTCGATAATAGTTTATTATCAATAAGATAAACTGTGTATCACGCGTGTTACCGGCTCAAGATCATCTTGCCTTGATCAATTTCGATCCGGAACAAGCCCAGATAATCCATCCCCAAAAGCGACCCCTCCATCGCCCCTTTTGTCACCGAGGCGGTGATCGTTTCTTCGAAGAACGGCCCGAGTTCGACGTTTTTGATCGACACATCCGCCGTCAAAACCACCCCGTTCGCAGTCTCCGCTTCCCCCAGATAGGCCAGTTGATCCGGATCAATCCCCAGCTTCCGCGCATCAGAATCCGACAACACCACCGAGCTCGCCCCGGTGTCCGCCAGAAACTCGATCTCGGTCCCGTCAATCGTCAGGGTCAGATAATAGTGTCCATCCTCAGCCCGCGGCACTTCGATCTGCCCGGTTTCGGTTATGGTCTGCCTAGGCAGAATCTGTCCCCGGATATCCCCCCACAGCCCGTACCCCGCCACGGCGCCGACAAAGATCATCCCCCAGGCCAACGCAGACCGCGCAGCAAACCCCAGCCGCCCGCGATACTCAACCAGAACCCAGCCCAGCAGCGCCAACAGGATGATCCCAAGATAGGCAAGCCTCGCGACAATATCGCCGTCCATCACCCGATCAATCCCGTACCTCGGATTCCGTCGATTACGAACTGCACCGACAACGCCGCCAGCAGCATGCCCAGCAATCGGGTGATCACGATCGTCCCGGTCCGACCCAACATCCGCTCAAAGAACGGCGAGGCCAGGAACATGAAATAGGTTATCACCAGCAACCCATACAGCAGGCCATGAACCGCCAAAACGCCCGCCCATCCCGGTCCGGATTCGCCCACCAGCAGGATCATCGACGCAATCGCCCCCGGCCCGGCGATCAACGGTGTCGCCAGCGGAAACACCGATGGATCATGGTCGGGTTCCGTCTTTTGCCCTTCGCGTCGCTGGGTGCGGCGTTCAAACAGCATGTCGAGTGCGGTCAGAAACAGCAAAATCCCGCCTGCAATTCGGAACGCCGGCATCGAAATGCCGATGAAGCCCAGCAGCGCCTCACCCGCAAAGCCAAACATCGTCAGCAAGACGGCGGCAATCACACAAGCCCGCAGCCCAATTGCACGGCGTTGTTCGGGCGTCATCCCCCGCGTCAGCGCGATGAACAGCGGGATCAGGCCCGGCGGGTCGATCACCACGAACAGGGTTGCAAAGGCCGTGATCAGAAACGCCGTGTCCAGCATTACGCCGCTATCCCTTCAAGCCGCTCCTGCGCTTTCAGCCAAAGCGCCTCGGCCTTGTCCAGCGCTTCCATCACCTCGGCATATTTCTTTTGCCATGTCTCAGCTTCCGATCCGCGCCCCGGTTCGTAAAGTGCGGGATCGGCCAGTTTCTTGGCCAGACGGTCGCGCATTTCGTTCAGCTTATCAAGCCGTTCCTCGCATTTTCGCACTTCGGCTCGCATGGCCAGCACATCGTCACGGCTGACTTTTTTCGGTTTTTCAACCGGCTTCGGCTTTGGTTCCTCGTCGCCCGCAAGCAATTGGCGGCGGTAAGTTTCCAGATCGTCCTCATAGGGCACCACCGCCCCGCCCTTGACCAGCCATAGCCGGTCGGCAACCAACCCCAGCAAATGCATATCATGGCTGACCAGAACCACAGCGCCAGTGTATTCGATCAACGCTTCGACCAGCGCTTCACGGCTTTCCATATCAAGGTGGTTGGTCGGCTCATCAAGGATCAACAGATGTGGCGCGTCGATCGTGGCCAAGAGCAGCGACAACCGCGCCTTCTGCCCGCCAGACAACCGTCCGACAGCAGTTTCCGCCTGATCTGCCAGCAAGCCAAACCCCGCCAGACGCGCGCGCAGGCGTGGTTGCCCTTCTGCAGGTCGCAGCCGTTGAATATGCTGAAGCGGCGTTTCGTCGATAAACAGCTCGTCCACCTGATGCTGCGCGAAATAACCGATCCGCAGCTTGGAAGACTGCGTCATGCGGCCTTCCATGGTGATCAGTTTGCCGGCGAGCAGTTTGGACAGCGTCGACTTGCCTTCGCCATTGCGGCCAAGCAATGCGATCCGGTCATCCTGATCAATGCGCAGCGACAGTTTGCGCAAAATCGCTGGGCCGCCGTAACCCACCGCCGCATTGTCCATGTTGATGATCGGCGGCGACAGCTCTTCCGGCGCCGGAAAAGTGAACACCTGTTTGCGCGCCTCTTCCGGTGCCGTGATTGGCGTCATTTTCTCCAGCATCTTCACGCGGCTTTGCGCCTGCACGGCCTTCGAGGCTTTCGCCTTGAACCGGTCGACAAAGCTTTGCAAATGCGCCCGGCGCAAATCCTGCTTTTTCGCCTCGGCGGCTTGAACTGCGCGGCGCTCTGCCACCTGGCGCGCGAATTGATCGTAAGGGCCCGACCAATAGGTCAGCTTTTTTTCATCCAGATGCAAAATGCCCTGCACGGCACGGTTGAGCAAGCCGCGGTCGTGACTGATGATGATCACCGAATGCGGGTATTTCTGCAGGTAGCTTTCCAGCCACAAAGCGCCTTCCAGATCAAGATAGTTGGTCGGCTCGTCCAGCAGCAACAAATCGGGCTGCGCAAACAAAACGCCCGCCAAGGCGACCCGCATCCGCCAGCCGCCCGAAAAATCCGAACAGGGGCGCAACTGCGCCTCGGCATCAAATCCAAGCCCTTTCAGAATGGTGCTGGCGCGGCCTTCGGCAGACCAGGCGTCGATATCGGCAAGGCGCGTCTGAATGTCGGATATGCGGTGCGGGTCGGTAGCGATTTCCGCCTCGGCCAGCAAATCTGTACGCTCTGTATCCGCCTCCAGCACGGTATCCAGCAGGCTTGTGGACGAAGACGGCACTTCCTGCGCCACGCCGCCGATTTTGGCACGGGACGGTAAGGATATATCGCCGCCTTCCAGAACCAATTCCCCCCGGATCAACTTGAAAAGCGTCGTCTTGCCAGTGCCGTTGCGGCCGACAAGACCTACTTTGTGGCCTGCGGGAATGGTTGCCGATGCACCCACCAAAAGGGGGCGACCCTCAACCGAATAACTGATGTCTGATATTCTGAGCATGCGGCGTTCCCTGCCTCAAGCGACAGCCCGCGTCAACACTGCTTCCCTGCTTTTCAAGCCCGTCGCCCCGTGTTAGCAGGCGCGTGTCATTCAAAGGAGCGGACAAATGCCCGGCCCCTATCATCAAGGAAAATATATCATGGCTATCGAGCGCACACTTTCGATCATCAAACCAGACGCAACCAAGCGCAACCTGACCGGCAAAATCGTGGCCAAATTCGAGGATGCCGGCCTGCGCGTTGTCGCATCCAAGCGCATCCATCTGTCGATGGCGCAGGCTGGCGCGTTCTACGCCGAACATTCCGAGCGCGGCTTTTACGGCGAATTGTGCGAATTCATGGCGTCCGAGCCGGTGGTTGTGCAGGTGCTGGAAGGCGAAGGCGCCATTGCCAAGAACCGCGAAGTGATGGGTGCCACCAATCCGGCAAATGCCGCCGATGGCACGATTCGCAAGGAATTCGCCTTGTCAGTTGGTGAAAACTCGGTCCACGGATCAGACAGCGAAGCATCCGCCGCGCGTGAAATTTCGTTTTATTTCTCGGGTCTTGAATTGGTCGGCTGAATTGGTGTCGGCGCGCCGTCAGGTGCGCCGCTCCACCACGCCAAACAAATCGAGGGCCGTCTCCAGATCGGAGCGGCCCTTTTTTAACGTTCCGGCCTTGATCGCGTCAAACCTGACGCGCAAGGCCTTTTTCTCATCACCTCGGCAGTCGTTCCAAGGGCGGCCCTGCAAGCCCATCACAATGACATAGTAACCTATGAAATGGGGCGCTGACCCGCTTTCCAGCAGACGCCGGTAAGCTTCATCCGCACCAATTTCGCGTAGATCCTCGGCGGAATGGACGCCTGCCCGCGCAAACGCCGTCTCTGACGCAGGTCCGATATTGGGTATCGTGGTGATAGGGGTCGGCATTGCATGTCCCGCAAGAAATTGCAGTCAGGCTACTGTCCGGCCCGGCGATTTCAAGTGATTTACGCAGGTCTTAGATGGATGCCCAGTCGCGAAATACGGTTTGTCCCTGTAGCTGGCCGGGGGCTGTATCTTGACCCTGCTGTTGCGCAGGGGTGGTTCCGCCCGTTTGCTGGGTCGGTTTGGGGGTCGTTCTGGCCATCTGTCTGCTCCGCTTGGGTTGGCTCTTTTGATCAAACATGTGCAGATCCAAGGCTGTCACACATTTGATTCAAAATGAGTCTATTGGTCCCGAAAGGCAAGGACATGACGAAAAGTTGTCGTCTTTTTGACTAGTTAGCGCAAACCTGTGTGGTTCGGACAACATTATTGCGCTCAAAGCCTCAGGTTCAACCGTTTGAAGTTGCCTGACGTCCCCCGGCGAACTGCGCCTGTGGCGTTGCCTGTGCCGGTCAAAGACGCCAAAATCTTCTGCGATGATGAATTGAAAGCGCTTTGGATTGTCTAAATTTCAGATAAGCAATTACAATTGCGTGGTTGTTTATCATGCAGAAGGCCAAATTTACAAAGCGCTTTGATCGCTACGGTAAGAATGCTACCTTGGCAAAGCCGCACTTCCTTGACCTTAGGGTTGATAGCGCTGACAGTGGGGGTAAAGCGACCCCGCAATGCCTGCAAAACACGGATAAATTATAGACGGAACAAGACCTCGTGAATGATCTGAGCCTGACCCCGAACCTGTTGCAAGCCGACATCCAGCGTCATCTGACCTTTACGCTTGGCAAAGACACCCCCAATGCCAGCGTTTATGATTGGCGTATGGCGCTGTCTTTCGCGATCCGCGACCGGATTGTAGAGCCTTGGTTCACCTCCACCCGCCGCACTTGGGCGGAAGACCACAAGCGGGTTTACTATCTATCGATGGAATTTCTGATTGGGCGCATTCTGGAAGATGCCACCATCAACCTTGGCCTGCGCGACATGGCAGAAGACGCGATGACCGCGTTTGGCCAGGATTTCCGCGCCATCATCGAAGATGAGCCGGACGCGGCGCTTGGCAACGGTGGCTTGGGGCGCTTAGCCGCGTGTTTTATGGAATCCATGGCAACGCTGGGATGTCCCGCCTACGGCTATGGTATCCGCTATGAACATGGTTTATTTCGCCAGCGTTTTGAAGGAGGCCAGCAGGCCGAAGCGCCGGAAGACTGGTTGAACCAGCGTCACCCGTGGGAATTTGAGCGGCCAGAGGCGGCTTACACCATTGGTTTCAAAGGGGCTGTTGAAACCCGAGATGGTCGCGAGATTTGGCTGCCTAGCGAAACTGTCCTTGCCTCGGCCTATGACACGCCAGTGGTCGGCTGGCAGGGCAAATGGGCCAATACCTTGCGGCTTTGGGGTGCAAAATCCACCACAATGTTTGATCTAGCTCGGTTCAACCGGGGCGATTACGCGGCGGCGGCGGAGCCAGAGGCTTTGGCGCGCACGCTAAGCCGCGTGCTTTACCCTGATGACACCACCTATCAGGGCAAAGAGCTGCGCCTGAAGCAGGAATTTTTCCTGACCTCGGCCGCCCTGCAAGACATCCTGCGCCGCTATCTGGCGAAACATTCCGATCTGCGCGCCCTGCCCAAACATGTGGCGATCCAGATGAACGACACCCATCCCGCGATTGCCGGGCCAGAGCTTATCCGCCTGCTGTCCGATGATCATGGCATGGACTTTACCGAAGCCCTTACCACAGCACAGGCCTGCCTTGGCTACACCAACCACACCCTTTTGCCCGAAGCATTGGAAAAATGGGCGACGTATACCTTTGGCAACGTCCTGCCGCGCCATATGCAGATCGTAGAACGGATCGACGGCTGGCACCGCCGCACCTACCCGAACCGCCCGCATTACGTGGGCATTGTCAAGCATCACGAAGTGCGGATGGGCGAATTGGCCTTCATCATGGCGCATAAGGTCAACGGCGTGTCGGCGCTGCATTCGGACCTCGTGAAGAAAAACCTGTTTCCGGAACTCAACCTTTTGCACCCCGGGCGGATCATCAACCAAACCAATGGGGTGACCCCGCGGCGCTGGCTGAAAATGGCGAACCGTCCACTCGCGGGCCTGATCACCGATACCATCGGCGCGGGTTGGGAAAACGATCTTGATCGCCTTAAAGGGCTGGAGCCGCATGCAAATGACGCCGGTTTCCGCAAGGCGTTTGGTGCCGCGAAACGTGCCAACAAGGTGCATCTGGCGGATTGGATCAAGGATACTTGCGGCGTCACCGTCAGCCCGGACGCGCTGTTTGACGTGCAGATCAAGCGCATCCATGAATACAAACGCCAGCTTCTGAACATTCTAGAAACCATCGCCCGCTGGGATGCGATCCGTCGCAATCCAAACGCGCCATGGGTGCCTCGGGTCAAAATCTTTGGTGGTAAATCCGCGCCGGGCTATGCCGTGGCCAAGGAAATCATTCATCTTATCAATGATGTGGCGACAACGATCAACAATGATCCGATTGTGGGCGATCGCCTGAAGGTCATCTATCCTGCCAACTACAACGTCTCGATGGCCGAACGATTGATCCCGGCGGCAGACCTGTCTGAACAAATCTCCACCGCCGGTAAAGAAGCCTCCGGCACCGGCAACATGAAGTTCATTATGAACGGCGCGCCGACCATCGGGACTTTGGACGGAGCGAACGTGGAAATCCTGCAAGAAGTGGGGCCCGAGAATTTCTTTCTTTTCGGCCTGACTGCAGACGAAGTTGTCAAGCGTCGTCAAGACCCCGATCATTCCCGTCACGCGATCGAGGCCAGTCAAACCCTGCAAAATGTGTTGCAGATGATTGCCGAAGGCGTGTTTTCGCCCGGTGACATCGACCGTTATGATGGCTTGTTGCACCGCATCTGGCACAGCGATTACTTCCTCGTCGCCGCCGATTTCGATGCCTATCTCGATGCGCAGGACCGGGTTGATGCGGTTTATGCAGACCAAACCCACTGGGTCAAAATGGCTACGTTAAACACAGCGCGTTCAGGGTTTTTCTCATCCGACCGGACCATCCGATCCTATATGTCGGAAATCTGGTCGGTCACACCCGCCCTTTAACGGAGGCACTTTATGTCTGACGCCCCAACGATTGACCGCGGTGTAGCTGAAGCTCTGGTTAACGGCACGCATGGCAATCCTTTCGCCGAATTGGGGCTGCACAAGCGGGGCAAGGCGTGGGTTGTCACGGCCTTTGTTCCCGGCGCAGACAGGCTTTGGGTGCTGACAGGCAAGGCGGGCAAGGCAGATGCGGCAAGTCCGGTTGTCGGCGCACCTGGCCTGTTCACTGCAACGCTGGCCAAGAAATCCGACTACCGCCTGCGCGCATCCGGCCACGGCGCGGAATGGGAATTTGAAGACCCGTTTCGCTTTGGCCCCGTCATGGGTGAGATGGACGAATATCTGCTGGGCGAGGGCACCCATAAACGCCTATGGCAAGTCCTTGGCGCGCATTTGATCAATCACGAAGGCGTCGATGGCACACATTTTGCCGTCTGGGCCCCCAATGCGCAGCGCGTGTCGGTCGTGGGCGATTTCAACATCTGGGATGGCAGGCGTCACCCGATGCGCAGGCGTGGGGCCACGGGCGTATGGGAAACCTTCATTCCCGGTCTGGGTGAAGGGGCATCCTACAAATACGAATTGCGCGGCGCGCATGGCGAAATGATGCCGCTGAAGGCCGATCCTGTGGGGTTCGGGTCGGAACATCCGCCCGCAAACGCATCCGTCGTGCGCAAGATTTCGGGCGAGTGGCATGATGTCAAATGGATGGCCCACCGCGGCAAGGCACAGAACGTCGATGCGCCGATTTCCGTTTATGAAGTCCACCTTGGGTCTTGGAAACGTGCCGCCGACAACCGGATGCTGTCCTACGCCGAACTTGCCACGGAACTGGTCGATTACGTCGCCAACATGGGCTTCACCCATATCGAGCTGATGCCAATTTCCGAATTTCCGTTTGATGGATCATGGGGCTACCAACCCGTTGGCCTGTTCGCCCCCACCATCCGCCACGGCACGCCGCCCGAATTCCGCGCCTTTATGGACGCGGCCCACGCCAAAGGTGTCGGCGTGCTGCTCGATTGGGTGCCGGGCCATTTCCCGACCGATGCGCACGGCCTCGGGCAGTTTGATGGCACCCCACTGTATGAACACCAAGACCCGCGCGAAGGCTTTCACCAAGACTGGAACACGCTGATCTTCAACTATGGCCGGGTCGAGGTGTCGAATTATCTGACCTCTAACGCCCTCTATTGGCTGGAAGAATTCCATTTGGACGGTCTGCGTGTTGATGCTGTCGCGTCCATGCTGTACCGCGATTACTCCCGCAAAGACGGCCAATGGGTGCCAAACCGCGATGGGGGCCGTGAGAATTACGAGGCGATTGCCGTTCTGCAACGCATGAACACCGTGGCTTACGGCGAGGTGCCGGGCATCATGACCGTGGCCGAAGAAAGCACGGCCTTTCCCGGTGTATCCCGCCCGGTCAACCACGGCGGGCTTGGCTTTGGCTTCAAGTGGAACATGGGCTGGATGAACGACACCCTGTCCTACATGCAAAAAGACCCGATCCACCGCAAATACCATCACCATATGATGACCTTCGGTCTGCATTATGCGTGGTCTGAAAATTATATCCTACCAATCAGTCATGACGAAGTGGTGCACGGTAAAGGCTCGATGCTTGACAAGATGCCGGGGCAGGGGGCGCAAAAATTCGCCAATCTGCGGGCTTACTACGGGTTCATGTGGGCGCATCCGGGCAAGAAGCTGCTCTTCATGGGCCAGGAATTTGCCCAAGGGCAGGAATGGAACCATAACCACAGCCTCGATTGGCATCAATTGGATGATCCTGCGCACCGTGGCGTGCAAAACTTGGTGCGCGATCTGAACCGCGTCTACCGCGAAAATGCCGCCCTGCATGTGAACGACGCCCGCCCCGAAGGCTTTGCCTGGCTTGAATCTAACGACGCCGAAGCCTCCGTCTATGCGTGGGTACGCAAGGGCAATGCCAAAGACCCGGACGTTGTTGCCGTAGTGAACATGACACCAGTAGACCGCCAGTATCGCATCGGGTTGCCGTCGAGCGGCCATTGGGACGAAATCCTGAACACCGACGCGGAAATCTACGGCGGCGGCAATCGGGGCAATCTGGGTGGCGTAAACTCTGAGCCCAAAGCCTGGCATGGCCAAAAACAATCAGCGATGATCGCTTTACCGCCTTTGTCGGTGGTCTACTTGCGCAAAGCCTGAACGACGACCCCGGCGGGGAGACCGGGTTTTACCATTCAAGTCGGGGGTCACCCCGCAAAAGGGAGGACGGAATGCAACCAAGACCGAACGCGCGGCTTTCATCGCAGGCCATGGCTTTTGTTCTGGCAGGGGGCCGAGGCAGCCGCCTGAAGGAACTGACCGACCGTCGCGCCAAACCGGCGGTATATTTCGGCGGTAAGACCCGGATCATCGACTTTGCCCTGTCGAATGCGCTGAATTCCGGCATCCGCAAAATGGCGATTGCAACGCAGTACAAGGCGCATTCCCTGATCCGGCATTGTCAGCGAGGCTGGTCCTTCTTTCGCGCAGAACGCAACGAGTATCTGGATATTCTGCCCGCCTCGCAACGCGTCAGTGAAAACAAATGGTATCTTGGCACTGCCGATGCGGTCACGCAGAACATTGATATCGTTGACAGTTATGGCATCAAATACGCGGTGATCCTTGCGGGTGACCATATCTACAAAATGGATTACGAAGTGATGCTGCGCCAGCACGTGGACAGCAAGGCCGATGTGACCATCGGCTGCCTGACCGTGCCCCGGATGGAAGCCGTGGCTTTTGGCGTCATGCATGTCGACAAAAACATGCGCATCACCGATTTTCTGGAAAAGCCGAAAGACCCGCCAAGCATTCCGGGTGACCCGGATCATGCGCTGGCCTCGATGGGCATATATATCTTCAACTGGGCCTTCCTGCGCGATCTCTTGATCAAAGACGCCGAGGACCCCGACAGCAGCCATGATTTTGGCAATGACATCATCCCTGACATTGTGAAAAACGGCAAAGCCGTGGCGCACCGCTTTGCCGATAGCTGTGTCAAAAGCGGGTTGGAAACCGAACCCTACTGGCGCGATGTGGGCACGATTGATGCCTTCTGGCAGGCCAATATTGATCTGACAGATTTCATCCCCAAGCTGGATCTTTACGACAATGCCTGGCCGATCTGGACCTATGCAGAAATTGTGCCGCCGGCGAAGTTCATCCACGATACCGACAAGCGGCGCGGCATGGCGGTGTCGTCCCTGATTTCCGGCGATTGTATCGTCTCGGGGTCCGAGGTGCGCAACAGCCTGCTGTTCACCGGCTGCCGCACCCATTCCTATGCCAGCCTCGATTATGTGGTGGCCCTGCCGCAGGTGATCGTGAACCGCAAGGCAGAGCTTTCGAAATGCGTGATAGATCGCGGCGTCATCATTCCGGAAGGGTTGGTAGTCGGCAAAGACGCCGAGGAAGATGAAAAGTGGTTCCGCCGCACCGAAAGCGGGATTGTCCTTGTCACGCAGGATATGCTTGACGTGCGGGCCAAGGCACTGTCCTGAAGGGGATGGTTTCCTGATCGGGCGGGGGTTTCACACCCCCAGCCCCGGCCCGTCCACGGGACGGGCGTTCTTCGCGGAAAACCTCTACTAGAGGTTTTCTTACCTCGCATCTCCCCCCGTGGGATATTTGAGCCAAAATGAAAGGGTTTTCGGCATGGAAGTTCGTGGGCGGGTATTGTCTGTCGCATCCGAATGCGTGCCGCTGATCAAGACAGGCGGCTTGGCCGATGTGGTGGGCGCGCTGCCAGCGGCTTTGGCCCCTCTTGGTTGGGATATGCGGGTGCTTTTGCCCGCTTACCGTGCTTTGCGGCCTATGGCGGCAGACTGGCCTGTTGTTTTTGAAATACCCGATCTTTTCGGCGGGTCTGGCCGCGTTTTGCTGGGCGAGGTGGCAGGAATTTCTATCCTGCTGCTTGACGCGCCGCATTTGTATGACCGCGAGGGTGGCCCCTATTCCAATGCCGCGGGCGATCATCCGGACAATGCCCAGCGGTTTGCGGCGTTAAGTTGGGTTGCCGCCGCGATTGCGCGCGATGGTTTGACAGGTGGATGGCTGCCGGACATTGTGCATTGCCATGATTGGCAAGCGGGCTTCGCACCCGCCTATTTGAGGTATAATGAGGGTCGCACGGTCGCCACGGTGATGACCGTCCACAACATCGCCTTCCAAGGCTGGGCTCCTGCTTGGCAACTTGGCGCATTGCGCCTGCCGGCCTCGGAGTTTTATCCCGGCGCTTTGGAATATTTTGGCGGCCTGTCCAGCCTAAAGGCGGGTCTTGTCGCGTCTGACGCAATTACCACGGTATCGCCCACTTATGCGTCTGAACTGATGCGCGCCGAGTTTGGCATGGGGTTGGAAGGCGTGATCGTCGCCCGCGCTGACCGGGTTTCGGGTATTCTGAACGGCGTTGATACCGCCGTTTGGTCGCCCGAAGCGGACCCCGCGATTACCCCCTATTCTGCGAAAACGCTGAAAGACAAGGCTATCAACCGTGCCGCCATTCAAGCCGAGTTCGGCCTTGATGTGCCAGGGCCACTTGCCATTGTCGTAAGCCGCATGACCGACCAGAAGGGCATTGATCTGCTGCCCGCCGTGATCCCCGAATTCATCGAAGGCGGTGGTGGCTTGTTGGTTCTGGGGTCGGGTGATCCAGCGCTGGAGGCCGCCGTGCAGGCCATGGCAAAGCGCTTTCCGGGCCGGGTGGCGGTGCGCATCGGCTATGACGAAGCCCTTAGCCACCGCATGTTTGCAGGCGGCGATGCGGTACTGGTGCCATCACGGTTTGAACCCTGCGGCCTGACCCAAATGTACGGCCTGCGCTATGGCACCTTGCCTGTGGTGGCGGCGGTCGGCGGCCTTGCCGATACCGTGATCACGGCAAATCCTGCCGGGCTGGCCGCAGGCGTCGCCACTGGCCTGACCTTCCACCCCACCGATGCCGCCGCCTTTGCCCAAGCCTTGCGACAGTTACTAATTCTGCACGCGGACCCCAAGCAATGGGTAAAACTGCAACACAACGCGATGGCGCATCCGGTCGGGTGGGAAACATCCGCCGCAGCCTATGCCGACCTTTACGAAAGCCTGATCGCATGATCGACACTTCCGGCAATTTGCCTGCCAAACTGCCGGGCCATTCCACCGGGCCCGGCCGCCCTTGGCCGATGGGGGCCACATTTGACGGCGAGGGCGTGAATTTCGCCGTGTTTTCCGCCCATGCCGAGCGTATTGAACTGTGCTTGTTTTCCGCCGATGGCCGCAAAGAAGTAGCGCGGCTGAACTTCCGCGAACGCGATGGCGATGTATGGCACATCCATGTCGGCGGTCTGATGCCCGGCACTTTATACGGCTTTCGGGTGCATGGGCCGTATCAACCCGAAGCTGGCAACCGCTTTAACCCGCATAAATTGCTGATCGACCCCTATGCGCGCCAACTTGAGGGGCGTCTGCGTTGGTCAGATGCGCTGATGGGCTACAAAGTTGGCAGCCCGCGCGGAGATTTGTCTTACGATACGCGGGACAGTGCCTTTGCGATGCCAAAATCGGTGGTGGTGGACCCAAGTTTTAACTGGGGCGATGACCGCGCGCCGCAAACGCCGATGGCTGAGACGGTGATATACGAGACCCATGTAAAGGGGGCCACCGCCCGGCATCCGGGGGTAGAACGGGGGCAGCGCGGCAATTATCTGGGCTTGGCATCCGCGCCCATGCTGGATCATCTGACCAAGCTTGGCATCACGGCGGTAGAACTTCTTCCTGTGCAAGCCTTCATGGATGACCGCTTTCTGGTGGCCAAGGGCCTGCGCAACTATTGGGGCTATCAAAGCATCGGCTTTTTCGCGCCTGAGCCGCGCTATATGTCAAAAGGCTCCATCTCGGAATTCCAATCCATGGTGCGGCGGTTTCACACGGCGGGCATCGAGGTGATCCTTGATGTCGTCTATAACCACACCGGCGAAGGCGATGCGAACGGGCCGACACTGGCGTTTCGGGGGCTGGATAACCGCAGCTATTACCGCCTGCTGGATGGCGGGCGGCACTATGTGAATGATGCGGGCACTGGCAACAGCCTGAACTTGACCCATCCGATGGTGTTGCGCATGGTGTTGGATTCGTTGCGCTATTGGGTCGAAGTCATGCATGTCGATGGCTTTCGATTTGATCTGGCCACCACTTTGGGGCGCGAAGCGTATGGCTTTGATCCGAACGGCGGTTTCTTTGATGCAATCCGCCAGGACCCGGTGCTAAGCCGCGTGAAACTGATCGCCGAGCCTTGGGATATTGGTCCCGGCGGCTATCAGTTGGGCGCCTATCCGCATCCGTTTTCGGAATGGAACGACAAGTTCCGCGATGGCGTGCGCCGGTTTTGGCGCGGCGATGCGGGCTTGGTCACAGACTTTGCAAAGCGCCTGCTGGGGTCGGCGGAAAAGTTCGATCATTCGGCGCGGGCGGCCACGGCCTCGGTCAATTTCATCACGTCGCACGATGGCTTTACACTGGAAGATATGGTCAGCTTTACCGTCAAGCGCAACTTTGCCAATGGCGAAGAAAACCGCGATGGGCATAGCGAAAACCATTCAGACAATCTGGGGGTCGAAGGGCCAACAACTGACCTCGCAATCCGCGCTGCGCGCGATCTGCGCAAACGCAACCTGCTGGCCACTTTGCTGCTAAGCCAGGGCGTACCAATGCTGCTGGCGGGCGATGAACTGGGCCAAACGCAGGCAGGCAACAACAACGCCTATGCGCAGGATAACGAAACCAGTTGGTTGAACTGGCAGGATGTTGATCCCTCCCTTGCGGAATTTGTGGCGTCCTTGACCGCGCTGCGCAAATCGCATGCAGTCTTGCGCCAACGCCGGTTTCTGCACGCGCGTGCGCGGCCAACGGACGGTCTGATGGATGTGATCTGGCGCAGGCCCGATGGGTCTGAACCGCACGCGCAAGACTGGCACGATCCTGCATTTCGCTGTGTCTGCGTTGAATTGCGCATGGCTGCGGAAGGGCGCGCAGGCGCTGATGCGGTGTTTTTGGTGTTCAATACCGGGCCGGCGCAACCGCTGACCCTGCCCAAAACCGCCCCCGGTTGGCGGCTGGTTCTGGATACCACCAGACCGGGTCTTGTCCCTGAACCTTCAAAACCCGTCATAGACCTGCCCGCGCAATCCGTGCTTGTCTTCACCCCTGTCCTTACTGCGCCCGGAGGCTCCAAATGACCGCTGCTACCATCGCCACCACGGCCTTCAAAGATCAGAAGCCCGGCACCTCTGGCCTGCGCAAGAAAACCGCGCAGTTCATGGGGCACCACTATCTTGAGAATTTCGTGCAGTCGATTTTCAACGGAATTGGCGGGGTTGCAGGCAAGACCCTGGTGCTGGGCGGTGACGGGCGCTATTTCAATGACCGCGCTGCACAGGTCATCTTGCGGATGGCAGCGGCCAATGGGGCTGCGCGCATGATCGTGGGGCAGGGCGCCATTCTGTCAACTCCGGCGGCCAGCCATCTGATCCGCCTAAACAAAACCGATGGCGGCATCATCATGTCGGCCAGCCACAACCCCGGCGGCCCGGATGAGGATTTCGGCGTGAAATTCAACATGTCCAACGGCGGCCCCGCGCCGGAGGGCATAACCGAAGCCATGTATCAGCACACGCTGTCGATCACCGAATACCATATCCTGCAGGCGCATGATGTCGATCTTGCCAGCATGGGGCGCAGCCATCTGGGCGACATGATCGTCGATGTGGTGGATCCCGTGACAGACTACGCCGCCTTGATGGAAACCCTTTTCGATTTCCCTTCCATCGCCGCCTTGTTCAAATCCGGCTACCGGATGCGGTTTGACGGCATGTGTGCTGTCACTGGCCCTTACGCGCAGGAAATCCTCGAAAATCGCCTCGGTGCCGCCAAAGGCACCGTGATCAATGGCATCCCCTTGCCCGATTTCGGTGGCATGCACCCCGACCCGAACCCGACCTGGGCGAAGGCGCTGATGGATGAGATGTTCGGGGATAACGCCCCCGATTTTGGCGCAGCGTCCGATGGTGACGGCGACCGCAATATGGTGGTCGGGCGGGGTATCTATGTTTCGCCGTCAGACAGTCTCGCCGTCCTCGCCGCCAATGCGCATTTGGCACCCGGTTACAAAACTGGCCTCAAGGGCGTTGCCCGTTCCATGCCCACATCGGCCGCCGCCGACCGCGTGGCAGACGCGCTTGGCATCGGCAAATATGAAACGCCCACAGGCTGGAAGTTCTTCGGCAACCTGCTCGATGATGGCCGCGCTACCATTTGCGGCGAAGAAAGCTTTGGCACTGGGTCTGACCATGTGCGCGAAAAAGACGGGCTTTGGGCCGTGCTTTTGTGGCTCAACATCCTCGCCATGCGCAAACAATCCGTGGCCGACATTCTGGCCGAACATTGGGCCCGCTTCGGGCGCAACTACTATTCCCGCCATGATTTCGAAGCAGTTGAAACGGCAGGTGCAGACGCCATGATGGCCGCCCTTCGCGACGCGCTGCCAAGCCTGCCGGGACGTCAGATCGAAGGCATGACCATCAGCGGAGCCGACGATTTCGCCTATTCCGATCCGGTAGATGGCTCGGTCAGCCTGAAACAGGGCGTGCGCATCCTGTTCGCGGACGGCAGCCGGATTGTGATGCGCCTGTCGGGCACCGGCACCCAAGGGGCCACTTTGCGGCTTTACCTTGAACGCTATGCCCCCGGCCCCGACGGCCTGCACCACGACCCGCAAGAGGCGCTGGCCCCGGTCATTCGTGCAGCCCACGCGTTGGCGGGCATTGCCGCGCATACCGGGCGGACTGCGCCCGATGTGATCACCTAAAGCGGTACAGGGCGCGAACAGACATCCATCCGTCGCCTTGGTCGCTGACCCCTGCGGCGAAAGGTCGTTTTCTTGTGCCAAGTGCCGTTTTTGGCGCGGGGGAGAGTGTCATGGGCGACAGCAAACTTCGGTCCGGCAGACAAGCCCGCCATGTGCAGCGCGCCACCAAAGGCGGCGGCATGGGCCAGCCCTATATCATCCGCAATATCCCGACCTATGACATCCTGTCCGAAGAAAACCTGCTCAAGATCGAGGCCGCCGCTGACCGCATCCTGGCAGAAACCGGCATCGAATTCCGCGATGACCCCACAGCGCTGGGTCACTGGCGCAGGGCAGGGGCCGATGTGCAGGGCCTGCTGGTCAAATTCCCGCCCGGCCTGCTGCGCGAGTTGTTGAAAACCGCGCCCGCGACCTTCACCCAACACGCGCGAAACCCGGCCAATTCGGTGGAAATTGGCGGCAAATCGGTGGTTTTTTCTCCCGCCTATGGCTCTCCCTTCGTGATGGATCTTGATCGCGGGCGGCGGTTCGGCACGCTGGACGATTTCCAGAATTTCATAAAGCTGGCGCAGTCTTCCCCGAATTTCCACCATTCCGGCGGCACGATTTGCGAGCCGACGGATATCGCCGTCAACAAGCGCCACCTTGATATGGTGATGGCCCATATCACGCTGTCCGACCGCCCCTATATGGGGTCGGTCACATCCGAATCGCGCGCGGAAGACAGTATAGAGATGTCCCGCATCCTGTTCGGCGCTGATTTTGTTGATAAAAACTGCGTCATCCTAGGCAATGTCAACGTCAACTCACCCCTCGTCTGGGATGGCACGATGACCAATTCCCTGCGCGCTTACGCTCGCGCCAACCAAGCCGCTGTCATCGTGCCCTTCATTCTTGGCGGTGCCATGGGCCCGGTCACCAACGCAGGCGGTATTGCGCAATCGCTTGCCGAAACCATGGCAGGCTGCGCTCTGACGCAACTGGAACGCCCGGGCGCCCCGGTGATTTTCGGCAACTTCCTGTCTTCCATGTCGCTCCGCTCCGGCTCGCCCACCTTTGGCACCCCGGAACCCGCCATCGGGTCCATGGTTATCGGCCAGCTGGCCCGCCGCCTGAACCTGCCGCTGCGCTGTTCGGGCAATTTCACCACCTCAAAACTGCCCGACGCGCAGGCAATGATGGAAGGCACCATGTCGATGCTTGCCGCCATCCATTGCGGGGCAAATTTCATCCTGCATTCGGCGGGGTTCCTCGATGGCCTACTCAGCATGTCCTATGAGAAATTCATGCTCGACGCCGATCTGTGCGGGGCCTTGCACAAATACCTTGGCGGTGTGGTGATCGACGATGATCAACTGGCCGTCGATGCCTTTGCCGAGGTCGGTCCCGGCAACCACTTCTTCGGCTGCGCCCACACGATGCGCCACTATGAGACCGCGTTTTGGGATTCAGATCTGTCCGACAATGAACCCTTTGAGAAATGGGAGGCAGCGGGGTCAACCGACGCTGCCACCCGCGCCAATGCCTTGTGGAAGAAACGGCTGTCGGATTATGAAGCGCCCGCGCTGGACGAAGGTATCCGCGACGGCTTACTTAATTTCATCGACCGCAAAAAGGCGGGTATGGCGGATGCTTGGTATTAGCCCCGCAGGCCGGTTTCCTCCAACAAGCCGCGACGCTTGGCCTCGTAATAATAGCCTTTGGCGTACCACATGACTGCGCGGTCCTCAGACCCGTCCGATACTAACCACGCCCCGCGCAAATAGCGCACCGCATATTTCAGATTGGTTTGCGCATCCAAAAGGCCCGAGGCCGGGCCTTCATAGCCCATCGTCCGCGCCGTTTGCGGCAAGATCTGCATCAAGCCGTAGTAAGGCCCGTTGCGTGCCGCCGGGATATAGCCGCTTTCGCGCTGGACAACGCGGTGAACCAGCGACGCAGGCACCTGATTGTCCGCCGCCGCTTGATTGATCAGCGCGCGCAGTTCCGGTGTCTCACCGGGAAAAAGGTCACCCCGGCTTGGGCTTTCGCGCCGGGGATTGCCGCCGCACCCGGCCAAAGACAGCACAAACAGACCTATGACCCCACGCCGTGAAAAACTTTGCATTGTAACCTCATCCTGCGAACAGCCGTGATATTGCGTGTTTTGGCCGGGGGGTCAAACCCGGCCGCGACCAAGCGGCGGATTGGTCCCGATCTGGTTACTAATAATTGTTTGGCAAAGCTGCTTGAAAGGCTTGCCGAAACGTCAATGCTCGGTTGATAGTTGGATTGGGGAATGACGGGGGAACGATGCAGCTTTCTGACCAGCGCGATATCATGGCCGACCCGGCGACAGTCTGGGCTGCCCTTCTTGACCCGGAGGTTCTGAAGGCGTCGGTTCCCGGATGTGAAAGCATGACAGGCACCGCCGATACCCAGTTTGAGGCCGTTGTTGTGCAGCGCGTTGGTCCGGTGAAAGCGACCTTTACAGGTGTCGTCAAACTGTCCGACCGTGTGGACGGCAAGAGCCTGACCATTTCTGGTGAAGGCAAGGGCGGCCCCGCCGGTTTCGCCAAAGGTGGTGCGCAGGTGGTGCTGGAGCCTATCGAAGGCGGCACTCGGCTGATTTATACGGTTGAGGCAAAGGTCGGCGGCAAACTGGCGCAACTTGGCAGCCGCATCATCGACGGCTTTGCCAAGAAGATGGCCGATGAATTTTTCACCCGGTTTCAGGACTCGGTTGAAGAGGACGGTGAGCCGGATTTGGTCATCGTCGAAGGTGAGGAAAAAAAGAAGGGTTGGTTCAAACGGTTGATTTCCTGAAGAACCACAACAATTAATCGTCAAATCTACCTAGGTAGACCCAAGGGAGGATACAAATGATGACCAAAGTCACGCTAACCGTGAACGGCAAATCCGTATCACGTGATGTCGAAGGGCGCACCTTGCTGTCGTCCTTCTTGCGCGACGGGTTAGGGATGACCGGCACCCATATCGGCTGCGACACCTCGCAATGCGGCGCCTGTGTGGTGCATGTCGATGGCTTAGCGGTCAAATCCTGTTCGATCTTTGCCGTCGATGTCGCGGGGGCTGCGGTTAAAACCATCGAAGGCATGGCCAATGCGGATGGGTCACTTGGCGTGATCCAGCAGGCGTTTCAGGATCATCACGGCCTGCAATGCGGCTTTTGCACCCCCGGCATGGTGATGACCACGGCGGCGTTGCTGGCGAACAATCCCAAACCGACCGAGGCCGAAGTGCGCCACGGGCTGGAAGGCAATATTTGCCGCTGCACGGGCTACCACAACATCGTCAAGGCGGTGCTGGCTGCATCCGGACAGGACGTTCCTGCCGTAGCTGCCGAGTAAATTCGCATTTTCGGTGCCTTCAGCGCACCCATTCTGGGAGGAATGACATGCCTAAAGACAGTGGTATCGGCGCCAGCTCCAAGCGGCGCGAAGATGTGCGGTTTCTGACCGGGCGCGGTCGTTACACAGCAGACATCCAGCTTCACGGCCAAACCTACGCCGCTTTTGCCCGCTCCACCTACGCCCACGCCCGCATCGTGTCGATTGACACATCAGCAGCCGAGGCGATGGAGGGCGTGCTTGCCGTGTTCACTGGTGCCGATTTTGCTGCCGTCGGGGGCAATCCCGCAGGCTGGCTGATCCAAAGCCGCAATGGCGAAGCGATGAAAGAACCCAAGCGCCCGGTTCTGGCGCATGGCAAAGTGCGTCATGTCGGTGATGCCTACGCCGCCGTCATAGCAGAAACCGTTGAAATCGCGCGCTCCGCCGTTGAAGCATTGGATGTGGTGTTCGAAGAACTGCCCGCCATTGTTGATATGGCCGCCGCCGTGGCTGACAGCACCAACCGCGTGCATGACGAAATCGCTGACAACATCTGCTACGACTGGGGCTGGATCGAAGACAACCGCGCTGCCGTGGACGCCGCCTTCAAATCGGCCCCGCATGTGACGTCGCTCAAACTGATCAACAACCGCCTTGTCCCGAACGCGATGGAACCGCGCGCCTCGATCGGCGTCTACGATCCGGGGACCGAGGATTACAAACTTTACACCACCAGCCAAAACCCGCACCTGACGCGACTTTTGGTCGCCGCTTTCGTGATGGGCATCCCCGAGCATAAGCTGAACGTCATCGCCCCCGATGTGGGCGGCGGTTTTGGGTCGAAAATCTATCACTACGGCGAAGAGGCGCTTGTTCTCGCCGCGTCGCGCCGCATCGGCCGTCCTGTGAAATGGGTGGCGGATCGGTCCGAAGCGTTTTTGACCGACGCGCATGGCCGCGACCATGTGACGACCATCGAACTGGCATCGGATAAGCAGGGCAATTTCCTCGCCCTGCGCACCGAAACGCTGGCCAATGTCGGCGCGTATCTGTCGAACTTCGCGACCGTGACGCCTACTTTCCTGCACGGCACGCTGATGGCGGGTCCCTACAAAACGCCGCTGGTCTATGTGAACGTCAAAACCGTGTTCACCAACACTGCCCCGGTCGATGCCTATCGCGGGGCAGGGCGGCCAGAGGCCACCTATTCCATCGAACGTGTGGTTGATAAAATGTGCCGCGAACTAGGGCTTGATCCCGTCGCTGTGCGCCGCCAGAACTTCATCCAGCCAGATCAGTTCCCCTACACCACGCCAGTGGCGCTGGTTTATGACACCGGTAATTATCAGGCCACTCTGGACAAGGTGATCGACCTCGGCGATTTCGCTGGCTTCGAATCCCGCCGCGCCAAAAGCGCCAAGGCAGGCAAACTACGCGGGCTTGGGCTTTCCACGTGGATCGAGGCTTGCGGCATCGCGCCATCGGCCCTCGTCGGTGCCCTTGGTGCCCGCGTCGGTCTTTATGATGCGGCGACGGTGCGGGTGAACCCGACGGGCAATATCTCGGTCATGGTCGGGGCGCACAGCCACGGGCAGGGGCATGAAACCGTGTTCGCGCAGATCGTCGCGGATAAGCTGGGCATCCCCGAGGCGAATGTTGATATCGTCCACGGTGACACCTCGAAAATCCCGTTCGGCATGGGCAGTTACGGATCACGCAGCCTTGCCGTCTGCGGATCAGCCATGGACCGCGCGCTGGATAAGGTCATCGCCAAGGGCAAGAAAATCGCCGCCCATATGCTGGAAGCGTCTGAGGGCGACATCGTGTTTGAAGATGGCAAGTTCAGCGTAACTGGCACCGACAAGGCGAAAACCTTCGGCGAAATCGCGTTTTCGGCCTATGTGCCGCACAACTATCCGCTGGAAACTCTCGAACCGGGCTTGGAAGAAACCGCCTTCTACGATCCGGCAAACTTCACCTATCCCGCAGGGGCCTATGCCTGCGAAGTCGAGGTTGACCCCGACACAGGCCGGGTCGAAATCGCCAGCTTCACCTGTGCCGATGATTTCGGCAATGTGATGAACCCGATGATTGTCGAAGGTCAGGTGCATGGCGGCGTCGCGCAAGGCATCGGTCAGGCGCTGCTGGAAGGCTGCACCTATGATGACAACGGTCAGCTTTTGTCGGGGTCTTACATGGATTACACCATGCCGCGCGCTGACGATCTGCCGATGTACACGGTCGATCACAGCTGCATCACCCCATGCACCCACAATCCGCTGGGCGTCAAAGGCTGTGGCGAGGCCGGGGCCATCGGGTCACCCCCTGCCGTCGTCAACGCCGTCATCGACGCGCTGCAACGGGGCGGCCATACCCGCGTCACCCATATCGACATGCCCCTGACGCCATCGCGCGTCTGGGCAGCAATCAACGCGTAAAGGGGCATCACCATGTATGAATTTGATTTTGCAAAACCTGCCTCCATCGCCGATGCTGCCAAGGCTTTGGCAGCGGACGGCGCGCAGGCGCTGTCTGGGGGCCAAACCTTGATCCCCACCATGAAAGCGCGCCTTGCCTCGCCCTCCGTTCTGGTCAGCCTGACGGGAATTCCGGAAATGAAAGGCGTCTGCATGGCGGATGACGGCCTGTCTGTCGGGGCGGCCACCATCCATGCGACCGTGGCGATTGAGGCCGCTAAGACCTACCCCGCCCTTGCCAGACTTGCGGGCGGCATCGGCGATCCTGCCGTGCGCAACCGGGGCACGCTTGGCGGATCATTGGCCAATAACGATCCCTCCGCTTGCTATCCGGCGGCGGTGCTTGGGTCGGGGGCCACGGTTCACACCAACAAGCGCAAGATCAAGGCGGATGACTATTTCAAAGGCATGTTCACCACGGCATTGGATGACGGCGAATTCATCATTTCCGTCACGTTCCCGGTGCCGCAAAAGGCGGCTTACGTTAAATTTGATCAACCGGCATCCCGCTTTGCCCTGACTGCGGTGTTTGTCGCCAAATACGCGGGCGGTGTTCGGGTGGCCGTCACCGGGGCTGCCGAAAACGGCGTGTTCCGCTGGGCTGAGGCGGAAAAAGCCCTAGCTGACAATTTCTCTGCAAGTGCCATTGCAGGGCTCAACGTACCGTCCAAAGGCATGATCGGCGATCTGCATGGCACACCTGCCTACCGCGCCAATCTGGTCAAAGTACTGACCGGACGGGCGGTTTCTGCGGCCTGATCCGCGCCGCATTGTTACTTGCAATCGGCCCCTCGGGAAACCGGGGGGCTTTGTCATAGCGCCGTCACCATATGCCGCTACCGCTTTGTTGAAGAAAACGTATATCCGGGGGGTTGCACCCAGCAAAACGCCAGATATAGTTTTCATGTTCAGATAAACCTGACCGAAACCTGCGGCAGGTTCATCTGTAAAAGCGAAAGGTCGGGTCCTTGGGGATTGAGGGTGATTTCAGATCTGTCTTCGTGCGTGAACCCGCAGTGTTGCGGCATTACCCGGCGCTTGTCCTGAACGCCGATTACCGCCCTCTATCCTATTACCCCCTGTCGCTGTGGCCATGGCAAGAGGCGGTGAAAGCCGCATTCCTGAACCGGGTTACCATCGTTGCCGAATACGATCAGGTCGTGCGAAGCCAACGATCCGAGCTTCGAATACCCTCGGTTGTCGTTCTGAAAGACTATGTGAAACCCCAAAAGCGCGTGGCCTTCACGCGCTTTAATCTTTTCTTGCGGGACCAGTTCTGTTGCCAGTATTGCGCCGCCAAGGGGGATTTGACCTTCGATCACGTTCTGCCCCGGTCGCGTGGTGGCATAACCTCTTGGGAGAACGTTGTTGCCGCCTGTTCGCCCTGCAATCTGCGCAAAGGGTCGAAAACGCTGAAACAATCCGGCATGCACTTGGCCCGTATGCCGCGCGCACCGTCGGCCGAGGAAATGCAGGCCCATGGCCGCCGCTTCCCGCCAAACCACCTACATGACAGCTGGCTGGACTACCTTTACTGGGATGCCGAACTCGAGGCGTAGTCTGCCTTTGCGCGAATATCAGCCGAGCGCTGCTATCAATGGTCACGCTAATTCAGTTGACATATGCCCTGCTTCAAACTTCCTTGTCCGCATCTGGACTTGGCCTGCCGAAGGTCCTAAAAGGCAGTCGTTAGCGCTAACAGCGCCCCTATGACCCGAAGCGGAGAATTGTGTTATGGTTTCACGTGTCATTCCAGTTGAAACCTTTGATCTGGTGATTTTTGGCGCGACCGGCGATCTGGCACATCGCAAAATCCTGCCCGGTCTCTACCGCCGCTTTGTCGCAGGCCAGATGCCGCTTGATAGCCGTATCATCGGTGCTGCCCGCGCGGTCATGACAAACGAAGAATTCCGCCTCTCGATTGGCGAGGCGATTACAGAATTTGTCGCCAAAGACCGGCAAGACCCGGCGACCATTGCGCAATTCCTTGACCGATTGCACTACATCCCGATTGACGCCAAAGGCGATACTGGCTGGCCCGCCCTGCGCGATCTGGTCCGCCCGAACGTCATCAAAGCCTTTTATTTCTCGGTCGCACCCGCCCTTTTCGGCGACCTTGCCGAACGCCTGCACCAGCACGGCATTGCCGATGCCACCTGCCGCATCGTGGTGGAAAAGCCTTTCGGCCGTGACCTCGCTTCGGCCCACGCGCTGAACCAGGTCTTGGCCGCGCATTTCACCGAACAGCAGATTTACCGCATTGACCACTACCTTGGCAAAGAAACCGTGCAAAACCTGATGGCGGTGCGGTTCGCGAATATTTTGTTCGAGCCGATCTGGAAGGCGCAATATATCGACCATGTCCAAATCACCGTGGGCGAAACCGTCAGCGTCGATGGGCGGGGTGCCTATTACGACAAATCCGGTGCGATGCGTGACATGGTGCAAAACCATATGATGCAATTGCTGTGCCTGATCGCGATGGAACCACCTTACCATTTTGATCCGAACGCTGTACGGGACGAAAAACTGAAGGTCATCCGCGCGCTGGACCCGGTGGAGCCCCGCGATATCGTGCGCGGCCAATATCTGGCTGGCAAAGGCGAGAAAAGCTATATCGCCCACTCTGAGAACCCCGAAAGCCGGACAGAGTCCTACATCGCGCTGAAGGTTGGCATTTCCAACTGGCGCTGGAAGGGCACACCGTTTTATCTGCGCACCGGCAAACGCCTGCGGTCGCGCGCATCTGAAATCGCGATTACGTTCAAAGCGCCGCCGCATTCGATTTTTGACAATTCCGGTGGCATCCATGAAAACGTGCTGGTCATTCGCCTGCAACCAAACGAAGGCATGACCCTGACTGTGATGATCAAGGAACCGGGGCCGGGCGGTATGCGCCTGACCGAAGTGCCCCTTGATATGTCCTTCGCCGAAGCACTTGGTGACGATCACGCCGAAGTGCCGGATGCTTATGAGCGTCTGATCATGGACGTCATCCGTGGCAACCAGACCCTGTTCATGCGCGGCGATGAGGTCGAGGCGGCATGGGCATGGACCGACCCGATCATTCAAGGCTGGGAATCGCGCGGCGACAAACCCCGCAGCTATGATCCCGGATCCGCTGGGCCAGATGATGCGTTGATGCTGCTGCACCGCGACGGGCGGCGCTGGCGGGAGATCAAGGAATGAAGCTAGAGATCTATCCAGACCGCGAAATGATGATGCTGGGCCTGGCGAATGTGCTTGCGGGCGAACTGGCCGATTTTATCCGCCGCGATGGTAAGGCCAGCTTTTGTGTACCGGGCGGGACCACACCGGGGCCCATTTTTGATACCCTGTCGGGCGTCGATCTGGATTGGGCAAATATCTCTATCTTCCTGAATGATGAACGCTGGGTGCCCGAAGATAACCCGCGGTCCAACACCGCGTTGATCCGGCATCGCCTGATCCGGGGCAGGGCAGCAGGCGCAAAACTTGTGCCACTTTACGCAGCCACTCCCCAACCCGAAGACAGTCTTGATGCTCTGTCCGAAGGCCTGACCCCGCATCTTCCTATATCCGTTCTGCTGCTTGGTATGGGCACCGATATGCACACCGCATCCCTGTTTCCCGGTGCAGATCGCTTGGTCGAAGGGCTTGCACATGATGCCCCAATCCTTCTGCCAATGCGCGCCGATGCGGCAGGCGAGCCGCGCGTCACCCTGACCGCGCGGGTGCTTCGCGACGCTATGTCCTGCCATATCCTGATCACCGGGGCGGAAAAGCGTGCAGCTTTGGAACAGGCGCAATCGCTGACAGAATTAGAGGCCCCGGTAAAATCTGTGTTGGCCAACGCAACCGTGCATTGGGCGGAGTAGGGCCATGAAAGACATCTGGAAATCCCTTTCAAAATCGCACGCTGATACCAAAGACCGCGCGATTCTTGACCTTTTCAGCGATGCCAGCCGCGCCGCCAATTTCTCGGCCCGCCTTGGCGACATGCTGTTTGATTATTCCAAAACCAACATTGATGTGGTGACTCGTGACCAGCTTTTGGCCCTTGCCAATGCATCCGGTGTGGCCGCCAAGCGCGATGCCATGTTCGCCGGTGCTGTGATCAACGAAACCGAAGCCCGGTCCGTCTTGCACACGGCACTTCGCAACCTTGATGATCCGGTGATCCTTGACGGCCATGATGTCATGCCCGCCGTCCGCGCCACCCATCATCGGATGGAAACCTTCTGTGATGACGTGCGCACAGGCCGCTTCACGGGGCAGGGCGGCAAGATCACCGATGTGGTCAACATTGGTATCGGCGGGTCAGACCTCGGGCCTGCGATGGCCGTGCTGGCCTTGGCCCCTTTCCATAGCGGCCCGCGCTGTCATTTCATCTCCAACGTCGATGGGGCCAATGCCCACGATGTTCTGCGCACTCTTGATGCAACTACCACTTTGGTCATCGTCGCCTCGAAAACCTTCACCACCATCGAAACCATCACCAACGCCGAAACCGTCCGCACATGGATGTCAAAATCCGTCACCAACCCCGGCGCGCAATTTGCCGCCGTATCCACATCTGCCGAAAAAACGGCCGCTTTCGGAATCGACGCCACCCGCGTTTTCGGGTTCGAGGATTGGGTCGGCGGCCGCTATTCGATGTGGGGCCCGATTGGCATTTCCCTGATGCTCGCCATTGGCCCCAAGGGGTTCAACGATTTCCTCGCCGGGGCGGCATCCATGGATCGCCATTTCCGCGATGCACCCTTTGGGCAAAATCTACCCGTCTTGCTGGCCCTTGTCGGCATCTGGCACAACCAAATCTGCGGCTATGCCACCCGCGCCGTGCTGCCCTATGACCAACGCTTGCTGCGCTTGCCTGCCTACCTACAACAGTTGGAAATGGAATCAAACGGCAAACGCGTAGGCATGGATGGCAGCGATTTGCCCCGCAATTCCGGGCCTGTTGTCTGGGGGGAGCCCGGAACCAATGGCCAGCACGCCTTCTACCAACTGATCCACCAGGGCACCCGCGTTGTCCCGTGCGAATTCTTGGTGGCAAAACAGGGTCATGAGCTTGACCTTGCACATCAACATTTGCTGCTCGTCTCCAACTGCTTGGCCCAATCCGAAGCCTTGATGAAAGGCCGCACCTTGGCCGAGGCGACCGCGATCATGGCCAAGAAAGGCTTGACCGGGGCTGAACTTGACCGACAAGCAAGGCACCGCGTCTTCCCCGGTAACCGTCCGTCAACGACATTGGCCTACCACCAACTGACCCCATTCACTTTCGGCCAGATTGTCGCTTTGTACGAACATCGCGTGTTTGTCGAAGGCGTTATTCTGGGGATCAATTCCTACGATCAATGGGGTGTGGAATTGGGCAAGGAATTGGCGCTTGCATTGCAACCAATTTTGGAAGGCAAGCAGGATACCAATGGCAAAGACGGCTCTACGCAAGCCTTAGTTGCCTACCTGCGCGGCTGATGGTCCGCGCAGGTAAAATCCTTCAAAAGGATTTTCAGAAGAGTTTTCAGAAAACTCTTCTTCCACCTATTGTTGACGCGGCAACCCGTTAACAATAGATGAAAAAAGAAACCATACTACATATATAACAATGGCTTACACCATATAACACGCGTGTTACTTCAGCGCCGCCGTGACAATAATCTCCACCAGATAATCCGGGGCCGCCAACTTCGCCTCCCCCGTAGCCCGCGCCGGGGTATGACCCTGCGGAACCCAACTATCCCAAACCGCGTTCATTTCCGGAAACGCCACCATATCCGCCAGCCAGATCTGCGCCGACAATATCCGGGTCTTATCAGTGCCCGCAGCCGACAGAATCCGGTCCACCTCTGCCAGACAGGTCCGCGTCTGATCAGTTACCGAATCCCCCGGATTTCCAACCTGACCCGCAACCCAGATGATCCCGTTATAGCAAACCCCCTCGCTCATCCGTTTGCCGGTGCCGAGGCGCGTGATATCGTTGTTCATGAACGTCCCTTTCGATTGTCTGACGCTTGCTACCGCAGCCTGACCAAAAACAAAAGGGATGGAGCGGTGAAGGGAACCGCAAACCGCTCACAACCCATTGTGAGCTTACGCGATACTGAAAACGCAGCCGAAAGATACCCTCATATAAACCCCTAATTCCCGAGGACTGGCGTCGATGGCAACGGAAAACCCGTCGGTGAGGAGCCCTCCGTATGGGCGACGACAAGGATGATGAGGCAGACCGTTAGATGGGGGTGGGACGCTAAGACCTACCGCGGATTTTCATAGCTTGTCGGGAAAAATGTGCCACTGACGGACTGGACGGAGAGTTCATAGGGATCATTGCCGGAGGCCGCCATGCGTCATGATCCTGCAAGTGCGGCCATCGTCATCATGGCTCGCGCAGCCTGAAGATGCATGGCATGAGACAAGCTGTCACCGACCTGATCGATCGAGCCATTGTCCGCCATTGGTCCGAGGACACTGGCGAGGGGCGCACCGGCCTTTGAAGCCGCCATCCCGATCCTGTCGTAACTGCTGAAGGCCGAACTGGCCGAGCGCGAGGTGCGCTCGATCGCCTATCACATGAAGTCGGCCCGCTTCCCGGCCTACAAAGACCTCGCAGCTTCGACTTCGCCGCCAGCGAGATCAACGAAGCCATTGTAAGGACCCTGCACCGCTGCGAGTTCATGGATGGTGCCCAGAACGTCGTTCTGATCGGTGGCCCGGCCACCGGCAAGACTCACTTTGCAAAGGCCATCGGCGTTTAAGCCATCGAGCACCATCGCCGCAAAGTCCGCTTCTTCTCCACCAGCGAGCTGGTCAACGTCCTTGAGCAGGAAAAGGCCAAGGGCAAGGCCGGGCAGATTGCCAAAGGCTTGACCAAGCTTGACCTCGTGATCCTGGATGAATTGGGATACCTGCCGTTCAGCGCCTCGGGCGGAGCGCTGCTGTTCCAACTGCTGAGCAAGCTTTACGAGCGCACCAGCATCGTCATCACAACCAACCTCAGCTTCAGCGAATGGGCCACGGTGTTCGGTGACGCCAAGATGACCACCGCCTTGTTCGACCACCTTACCCACCGCTGCCACATCCTTGAGACCGGAAACGATAGCTTCCGCTTCAAGGCAAGCTCAGCAGTAGCCAAAATGAAAAGGGGGGCCACGCATGTCTTGACCCAAGCATAACCCGCAGAACATGACCTTCAGGCGGGTCAATTCTCAATGAAAAACCCGGGTCACTTCTGGGTGTAAATCAACAGTCTTGTTTGTTGGTGTTCTGCGCCAAGACGGTCACCTACTTGCAAGCCGATCCTCGAAAAACATGTTGAAGCGCAACATAATTCATCGTAAACAATTTGTAGCAACAAATATTCGAGCGCATCGGGTGCCAAGCTACTTGCAGGGGGGGCAGATGGCGGTTCTGGATCTTTCTGCTGACATCTGGTCTGCGGCCCTGAGCATGCCACCAGCGCAGCGCCCCGATGTTCTTGTGCTGGAAGGCACGTGGTGGCGGGAGCGCGCGACGCAAGATCGCCCTGCGCAGTTGACCGACGTGGCGGAAACGGCCTTTCCCGACATCTTCACCGGCACGTACAATGGCGCAAAGGTTGCATATTGCTGCGCTTATGGGGCGGCGCGTGCGGTCGAGCCGGCTCATGTCTTTGCCCAGATGGGCACGCCCTTGATCGTACAAATAGGCACGTGCGGCGCGCTCAGCCGGGACTTGCGGGCAGGCATGATCATGGTTCCCGATCAGGTGGCGCCCCGCGACGGCCTGTCACACCTTTATGGCGCGAAAGGCGATTTGTCACTTGATGCAGGCTGGTCAAATCGGGCCCGGTATATCGCGGGAGAAATGGGCTTTGACACGCGTGGCGGGCGGCATCTGACTTGGCCCAGTCTCTTTGCGCAATCGGACTCGATGTGCGACGCTTGGACGCGCGAGGGGTTTCAGTCCGTCGACATGGAAGTGTCCGCAGTAGTAGCGGTTGCCAAGAAGTTCGGTGCCGCGGCCATCGCACTTTTGTCAGTTTGGGATGCTTTGCCGGATGGTAAGACGTTCCTCGATCCCTTGGATAACGCCGACGCGATGGCACTGTCGCGCAGCAACGAGGCCGTTTTTGAGATTGCGTTACGGATGAGTACTGAAGTGATCACTGAGCAGGAAACCGGAAGTTGCGCTGGTACCAAGACGCCCGTCGCAAAAGCAATGTGAGCGTTCTTAGGGAGGAAAAGATGAAGAAGTTTCTGAAGATCGCGCTGTTGGCCACGACCGCTCTGTCGGCGCCCATGGCTTGGGCGGATACGGCGGACGGGACGATGCTGATCGGCAAGGACTGGGACGCTGTGGTCGAAATGGCCAAGGGCGGCACAGTGAACTGGTTCATGTGGGGGGGCGCCGACAACATCAACCAATATGTCTCCGACTATGTCGGTGGCATCCTCAAAGATCAGTATGGCATCACGCTGAACCGCGTTGGTATCACCGATACGGTCGAGGCAGTGAACATCGTGCTGGGCGAGAAAGAGTCCGGTGTGATGGACAAGGGGTCCGTCGACATGATCTGGATCAACGGCGAAAACTTCCGCACGATGAAGCAAGGCGGCCTGGCCTGGTGCGGTTATACCGACAGTCTACCCAACAACGCGCTGATAAATTGGGACAATCCTGCCATTGCCAACGATTTTGGTGTTCCGGTCGAGGGTTGCGAAGTGCCGTGGTCGCGCGCGCAGTTCGCCTTTGCCTATGACAGTGCAGTGACGCCGACCCCGCCAAAATCCATCGCCGAGCTTCTGGACTGGATCAAAGCCAATCCCGGCCAGTTCACCTACCCCGCTCCGCCCGATTTCACGGGCGCGGTCTTTGTCCGCCATGTGTTCTACTATGCGGCAGGCGGGTCGCAGAACCTGATGGGGCCCTTCGATCAGGCAAAATTCGATGATGCTGCCGCGAAAACCTGGGCGATCCTGAACGAGATCGAGCCGATGCTTTGGCGCGAGGGCAAGACCTACCCGAACTCGATCAACCAGTTGAACGAGCTTTTCGCGAACGGGGAAGTGGCGCTGAACTTCAACTATGAGCCAGCGCAGTTCGGGCTGGCGGTGCAGGCCGGGACCTATCCCGAATCGGTCATGTCCTATGGGTTGACCGATGGCACGATCGGCAACACCAACTATACGATCATCCCGTTCAACTCGCCCAACAAGGCCGCGGCGATGGTGCTGCAAAACGTGCTTCTGTCGGGTGAAGTGCAACTGGAAAAAGCCCAGCCAGATGTCTGGGGCACCAGCCCCGGCATCGAGATGGACCGCACCAGCGCCGAGGTTCAAGCGGCCTTTGCTGCAATCGAACGCCACCCCTCGGTCGTCTCGGCGGAAGAGCTGGCCACGAATGCCCTGCCAGAATTGCAGGCGGACTGGATATCGGCCATCGAACAGGGCTGGATCGCCAACGTCGCCGAAAAGTAACGGCTGACTTTGCCGGTGGCGCGGGTTCGCCTGCGTCATCGGCATCCGCCAAAGCCAAACCCGGAGGCAACGAGCCGCCATGTCGGATCGAACCAGAATCGTGTTGCTGCTGCTTCCGGCCCTGCTGGTGATCGGAACCCTGTTCTTTGGCGGGCTGATCATTGGGGTGATGCGGTCATTCAACTACATGCCGGTGATTGGCTTGACCAAGCCGAATCTTGACGCCTACCGGGCTGTGTTTGCCGATCCGGAGTTCTACTGGTCGTTTCTGTTGACCTTTCACATCGCCTTCACCTCGACCGTCATCTCGGCAGTGATTGCAATTGCAGCGGCTCTCTTGCTGCGCCGCACCTTCTTTGGCCGCGGGCTGATCAACTTTCTCTTTCAGCTGAACTTGACCGTGCCACATCTCGTCGGGGCCATCGGCATTCTGTATCTTTTTTCGCAGTCCGGCACTTTTGCCCGGTTGGCAGCCGAGCTGAACCTGATCACCAAGCCAGCCGACTTTCCGGCTATGGTTTTTGATCCCTATGCCATTGGGATCATTCTGCAATACATCTGGAAAGAAGTGCCGTTCATCGGCGTCATCGTGCTGGCCAACATGCAATCCATCGGTCAGGATTATGAGGCGGTCGGGCGCTCGCTAGGGGCAAGCCGCTGGCAGGCCTTCCGTTATGTCCTGCTGCCGCTGATCTTTCCCGGCGTGCTGTCGGCGTCTGTGATGGTCTTTGCCTTCACCTTTGGCGCCTATGAGATACCGGCTGTTCTTGGGGCTAATTACCCAGCAACACTTCCCGTGCTTGCCTATCGCAGCTACACCGACGTCGATCTTGCTGCGCGCCCCGAGGCGATGGCCATGGCGGTTGTGATCGCCATCCTTTCGGCCATCATGATCGCGATCTATATTCGTGCCACGCGGCGCGGCATCAGGGGTTAGGGCCATGCAACGTGAACCTCTGGCCATCAGGTCCATCCAGATGATCAGCGGGATCGTCCTGATTGTCTGGCTGGTCCTGCCGCTGATACCGCTTGCCATATGGTCCTTCGCACGCGGCTGGCGGTTTCCAGCGCTGCTTCCACAAGCCTGGTCGCTGACGGCATGGGACTACACGCTGTCGGATACCGCGGGCGTGCTGGACAGTCTTTGGCTGACGATCTGGATTGCAGTTTGTGCGACAGTGCTGTCGATCCTGATCGGGGTGCCAGCGGGGCGCGCCCTGGGCTTGTACAAGTTTCGCGGCAAGGGATTGGTGGAGCTGATCATCCTCGCCCCCGTGATCGTGCCGGGGATCGCGGTGGCGCTTGGCATTCATTCGGTGTTCATCGGCATGGGCCTGACCAACACGGTGACGGGCGTCGTTCTGGTGCATCTGATCCCGACGCTGCCCTATATGACGCTGGTGATGGCCGGAATCTTTGCCAATTACGACCCGGCGTTCGAGCAGCAGGCGCGAAGCCTGGGGGCCTCGCCGTTGCGGACCTTCTGGCATGTGACCCTTCCTGCCATCATGCCCGGGATCATCGTCGGCGGTCTGTTCGCATTCCTGGTATCCTGGAGCCAGTATGTCCTGACGCTGCTGATCGGCGGCGGGCGGGTGGTGACCTTGCCGCTGCTTTTGTTCAACTTCGTCTCATCGGGGCGCAATGACATTACCGGGGCCATCGCGATGATCTACATCCTGCCGGGCATCCTGATCCTTATCCTGACCGCCAAACAACTATCAGGCAGAAGCGGCGCCGTCGGGGGTTTTGGTCGCGTATGACACATGTCTCTATCACCAACCTCAGTAAGACTTATCCGGGGGCTGTAGCGCCTTCGCTGGACAAACTGTCTCTGGAAATCCCCAGCGGCGAGCTGACCGCCCTTCTTGGCCCGTCCGGTTGCGGCAAGACCACGACCATGAAGATGATCGCTGGCCTTTTGGAGCCGTCGAGTGGAGATGTGACATTCGATGGCCGCTCTATTCTGCGCTACAAGCCTGAAAACCGGGGCGTCGTCATGGTGTTCCAGAACTACTTGCTGTTTCCTTACATGTCTGTGGCTGAGAATGTCGGTTTCGGCCTGCGCATGCGCAAAGTCCCCAAGGCCCAGATTGCCGAACGGGTCGCCCGCATGCTTGCGCTGGTCAGATTGCCCGATCTGGGTGCCCGAAAGCCCTCGGAACTGTCCGGCGGCCAGCAACAGCGCGTGGCCCTGGCACGGGCACTGATCGTCGAGCCGAAGGTACTGCTTCTGGATGAGCCGCTTTCCAATCTGGACGCTCATCTGCGGCTGGAAATGCGCGACCTGATCCGGGGTTTGCAGAAACAGCTGGGTATCACCACGATCTTCGTGACCCATGATCAGGAGGAAGCCGTCGTGCTGGCCGACCGCGTGGCGTTGATCTTGGACGGCCAGTTACGCCAGTACGACCCCGCCGATCACTTCTACAAACGCCCGGTGAGCGAGGCGGTGGCGCGGTTCTTTGGCGGGCAGAATTTCGTGCGCGGCCGGTCCGAGGACGGCAAGTTCCAATCCATTCTCGGGGCTTTGACCCTGCCCGACGGGGTCGCCCATGGCGATGGGACGCTGACTTTCCGCCCTGAGGCCATTCGCATCGGCGCGGCACCCGTGAATGTGCTTTCCGCCGTGGTCACGGACCGGCTCTACATGGGGACCCAGACCCGACTGAGGCTGAGGGTCGGCGAGACCGAGCTGGAAGCTGTCTTCAGCCCCGACCTGGTCGAAGGGATAGCCGCAGGGCAGACGATCCAGATCAACTTGCCGCCGCAATGCCTGTGGGTGATGACATGAAGTTCGGAATTCATGCCGGTCTCTGGATGGCGCGTTGGACCGATGAGATCGTACCGATCCTGCGCATCGTGGCCGATCTGGGACTTGACGGGGTCGAGATTTCCCTGCTGGGGATGACGGATGAAAAAGCCGCGGCGCTGGCCGATTTGATCCGCGACCATGGGTTGGAGGTGACCTGCTCGGGCGGGTTGTCAAAAGCCGCCGACATCACATCCGCTGACCCTGCGGTTCGGGCAGCGGGATTGGCGCATCTCAATGGGCGATCCGTACTGTCGCAGCACTCGGCGGTCACGGATTGGCGGGCGTGGTCTATGCGCCGTGGGGCGTCTTCGATCCGGACAACAAAGCTGCCCGAAGCCGACGTTCTGCCGAAACGTTGGGACAGTTGCACGACGATCTGGTCCGCCACGACGTGATCTTGGGCATCGAGGCGATCAACCGGTTCGAGACGGATCTGGTCAATTCGGCAGCCGAGGCCCGCGCCCTTGCGCAGAGTACGGGATCGGACCGGATTGGCGTCCTGCTTGATACCTTTCATCTGAATATCGAGGAAAAGGATGTGGGAGGCGCGATTGCCGCTTGTGCCAACCACCTTGTGCACTTCCATGTCTCGGACAATGACCGCGGCGTGCCGGGGTCGGGCCATGTGCCATGGGCCGAGGTCGTGGCGGGGCTGCAAGACGCCGCCTATGACCGGTGGGTCGTGGCCGAGATGTTCGTGAAAACCGGCACGCCTGCGGGCAATGACCTGAACATCTGGCGCGACGTCGAACCCGATACCACCAAAGCGGCAGCGCAAGTGCTGGAGTTCATGCGCAGAACGTTCAGGGGCGCAAGATGAGCAAGCTTTTGCCCGCTTTCGTCGCCCGGTTCGCCGAGATCGAGGACGACTTGAACGCGCTGGATGCCGCCACGGGCGATGGCGACCATGGCAGCACTATCTTGCGTGGCCTTCGGGCTGCAGCGGAGGATGCCGCTGACCCGGTCAAGTCATTTCGCAGCGCGACAGGGGGGGCGTCGGGCTCGCTTTTCGCGCAGGTCATCGAGACTATGCTGGCGGCGGAAGCGGGCGCAAACCTTGCTGGCGCATTGTCTGCAGCCGCGCAGAAGGTCGGCCAGATCGGGCAAGCCAAGCTGGGTGACAAGACGATGCTGGATGCGCTGACCCCAGCCTCGGTTGCAGCCAACGATGAGGGTGATCCGTTCGGTGCTGCGGTGGCGGCCGCGTCTGGACCTGTCGCGGTTCTGTTCCGTTTTTTTGAGAGCAATACTCGCCATCAAGGAGACCGGATATGGCAGCGATACACGAGCCGCGAGTTCAAGCGGGATGCAGTTCGCATCGCGAGGACCAGCGGCCTGACGAGGCG
>JANNSG010000145.1:0-1749 GCA_031402355.1 Pseudorhodobacter sp.
TCTGGTGGGCGATCAGCGCATGGCCTATGTGCTGGATCTGACCCAGCCCACCGGCATGTTCGAAGCGCGCGATTTCGTGATCCGCGATGGCGATACCGTTTATGTGACCGAGGCACCCTATGTGCAATGGCAAAAGAGCCTTTCAGCCATTACCGGAACGGCGGGCGCTGCCAATCAGATCGGCAATGTGGCCGGCGGCACATAACGGCCCGCATGCATGGCGAGTCAGCCCCTCTTGAAAAAGCCGCCGGACAGTGCCCCCGGCGGCTTTTTGCAGTCTCGGGCGGGTTCCTGACCCAAAAGCGCCTGCGTCGCATCTTGCATCTGTCGGGCCATCAAATTTGCCTTGGACGCCCCGGTCCGTCGGACGGAGTGGTGGTCTGGGGCCAAAGCCCCACCGCGCGGCGGGGCCACGCGCTAGCGCTGCATTACGGCGTGCCTCTGATCCGGATCGAGGATGCCTTTCTTCGCTCGCTGCGTCCCGGACGCGCGGGCGACGCCGCATTGGGTCTGCTGATAGATCCGATCGGCTTGCATTTCGACGCAACCGCACCCAGCCTGATCGAACGCATCCTGATTTCCGGCACCTTGACTGATCCGAACATTCTGGCCCGCGCTGATGCCGGTATCAGCCGTATCCGGCACTTGGATTTATCAAAATACAACATCCATGATCCGTCTTTGCCACTGCCAAAGCCCGGCTATGTGCTGGTCATTGATCAAACCCGGGGCGACGCATCTCTGCTAGCAAGCGGGGCTAATCAGGCAACCTTCGATGCGATGTTGATGCGCGCCAAGGCAGATCATCCGGGTACGCCGATTGTGATAAAGTCCCACCCCGAAACACGGCTTGGTCTGCGACCCGGCCATTTTGGCCCGCAAGATGCGCAGGCCAACGTCACCCTGCTGACCATTGCCGCCTCACCACACAAGTTGCTGCAAGGCGCTATCGATGTTTATTCCGTATCCTCGCAACTGGGGTTTGAAGCCATTCTTGCGGGCCACAAACCGCATGTCTTCGGCACCCCGTTCTACGCAGGCTGGGGGCTGTCGCACGATGCGATCGCCATCCCGCGCCGCACCCGGACGGTTACCCTGCAGCAGTTGTTCGCGGCCGCGATGATCATGGCCCCCACCTATTACGACCCCTGCCGTGATAGGCTTTGCAGCTTTGAAGACATGCTCGATCAGCTGGAGGCGGAAACCCGCGCTTACCGCGAAGATCGCCACGGTCATGTGGCCTACGGCATGCGGGTGTGGAAGCGCGGTCATCTGCAGCAGTTCTACGGTCGGCACCAAGCCCTGAGGTTTGCCAAGACACCGTCGCGCGCCCTGCAACAGGCGCAATCCACCCGCGCAGGCTTGCTGGTCTGGGCTGGAAAAGCCGCTGACCTGCAAACCCCGAAGCCGATGTTGCGTGTCGAAGACGGCTTTTTGCGCTCACGCGGGCTTGGGGCAAACCTTGTCCCGCCGCTCAGCCTCGTCACCGATGATCTGGGCATTTACTATGATCCCACCGGGCCCAGCAGGCTGGAGAGCATGATTGCCGCCCCCCTGCCCCCCGGCGGGGCCAAGCGCGCCGAACATTTGGTGGCGGCTTTGGTTAAAACCGGTGTCACCAAATACAATCTGGGCGGCCAACCTTTGCCCGACCTGCCAAAAGGCCACCGTATCCTGATCCCGGGTCAGGTAGAAAATGATGCCTCAATCCGCCTTGGGGCCGCCGAAATTCGCACGAACCTTGCCCTG
>JANNSG010000146.1:0-49929 GCA_031402355.1 Pseudorhodobacter sp.
GCCAGCGTGCGCAACAATGGCGACGCGCGCAGAAACGCAAAGCCTTCCCCCAACTCGCGCCGCCAATCACGCGATACCGTTTGAACAGGCCGGAAATTGCCCGTCACCCGCAACACCAAAATCATCGCCACCCCGTATGCCAGCGCGTTCATTGCAAACGGAAAGGGCAACCAGAATGCGATCAGGAACGCCCCCAGCGCCGGCCCGATCAGCGAATTGGCCAGTAACTCCACGCTCCACAATCGCCCATTTGCGCGCTCCAAATCCGCACCGGGAACCAGTGCAGGCAACACTGTCTGCGCTGCGTTGTCGCGAAACACCTCCGCCCCGCCCACCACCAGCCCCGCAATCAGGATCACCCCGTAAAGCCCCGCGTCCGACACCCCCCGCATAGGTGCCGCCGCCAACGGCAAAGCCGCCCAAATGGCCAATGCCACTGCCACAAATGCAGCAGTCTTTACCCCGTCCATTGCGATGATCAAGCGCCGCCTGTCCACCCTGTCGGTCACAATCCCTGCAGGCAGCGCGAACAAAAACCACGGGCTGCGCAACGCCACCGGCACCAGCGCCACCAACAGCGCATCCCGCGTCAAAAGCGAAGCCGCCCACCCCCATGCTACTACCGCAATCCCGTCTGCCAGATTGGTCATCCCGCTGGCCGCTACAAATCTCTGAAATGGCGTCATTTAGCATTTCCCATGGTCGGCCATACGAATTCTGGAAAGGCCAACAACGCCTGTTCCACAGCTACCCGACCAGCCTTGGCATGTTTTCCAGCGCCTTGGGGATGGCCGCACCCAAGCGCGCCAGCACAGCCATCTTTGCAGCATCGGATCGGTCCAGCACAGCAAGCGCATGCGACGGGGCGTTAAGCCTGCACCCCATAAGCCAGGCCGGCATGCCGTCGATCTTGTTCCAGGCGGCCTCGTTCAGGGCAGTCGTCCGTCGCCGGTCGACCCAGTGGGCGACAGTGTCGACCATCGGCACAACGTTTGTGGCCGCACGCTTCACGGCCTCGTCCTGCACGGTTGCCTCCAGATGGGCGATGACAGCTGCACTGAACGTCGGCTGCGTGATCCGGATCATCTGCAGATTGATCCGCCCCTCAGAAAACACCGGCGCGCGGTCATCGACATTGGCCGCAGCCGCACTTGCCGCACAATCTATGATCAGGGCACCTTGCGGAATTACCACCTCACCGGACTGAAGGATCATTCGGCCAGCCTCGATGCGCTGCACGTGCCCCATGCGAATGACGTTTTTGACCCGCGCCAACGCCTCAATCTCCGCTTCTGAGGCAACAGCCATATGCATCATGGTGGGTGCGCGCGCCTTGTCGATGCGCAGCCAGAACCCTTCGGCCTCCATGGTCGCGGCCAAGGCGTCAAGGTCCGCGGCCGCAGCAAGTATTTCCATCTGGCGCACAGCCCCGCCGATCGTTTCGTTGAAGAATGCGATGCCCGGTTGCACTTTAAGGCGGTTCAGCATCCACGCATCGCGCGGGCGCACCCAGGATATATGATCCGGGTGAACCCCGCTGCGCAGCAGCCAAAGCACCGAATCCATCGCCGTCTTGCCTGCTCCGATCACCACATAGACCGAATGTCCGCCGCCCGGCGTGGCAGATCATTCGGGGGGATGCAGGCAATACCTTCGGCAACCTCAAACCGCCGCTTGTATGTCAGCGGAATTTCGGTGCCGATGCGGCGCCCATCAACGATCGCCTTGCCAACCGTAACCTTCGTCTCTGCGCCACTGACCGTATTCACAATCACCCGGTCGCCGTCGCGCCATTCGCTTATGGGAAGCCATATCACCCGGCCAGACGGCAGGAACACCTCGTCCATAAGCGCATGATAATAGGCCAGAACCTCGGTCCCCGAAGCAAGCTCGTATAGTCCGGCATTCGGGCCGCTGTCGCTGATCCGGTCACGGCCAAGGCGGCGTGATGCAACGCCATAATACATCGAAGGCTGGTGCAGGCGCACAAAGGGATAGGCATCGTTCCAATGCCCCCCCGGCGCATCGCGTTTGTCAACAATGATGAAATTGGCGTCCGTTTCCGCCAGCATGACATCCACAAAAGCCATGGCAGACGCACCGCAGCCGATAACAAGATAATCCGTTTTCATCGCCGAATAGCCCCATCTCAATGCCGCATGAAAATACCCCTTCACCCTGCCCGCGCCGATACGCGCAAGTCCAGCAAATTCCGAAACCAAAAAGCACGCTCTGATGCGGTGCGCGCTGCGTCATATTCTGGAACGACAAGCGCATGGTAAAAGCAAAGCACCGCTGCTACGCCCCTCCTATAGGCAGAACCGATTTGTCCGGGCGACTTATTGGGCGACCAGACGCGCTTTCGGCATAAGCCCCCCCATTCCCCACACTTGCAACGCCTTCCCTGCGAATGATAAGGAACAAACGGGAAATAGGGGGAACCATCCATATGACGCTCTATCCAACGCGCTTTGACAAAGACGATCTTCTGAAATGCGCGCGAGGTGAATTGTTTGGCCCCGGCAATGCCCAATTGCCCGAACCGCCGATGCTGATGATGGACCGCATCACCGATATCTCGTCGGATGGCGGCGCGCACGGCCATGGCCATGTCGTCGCCGAATTCGACATCCACCCTGACCTGTGGTTCTTCGCCTGCCACTTTCCCGGCAACCCCATCATGCCCGGCTGCTTGGGCCTTGACGGCCTATGGCAGCTTACCGGCTTCAACCTCGGCTGGCGCGGCTGGCAGGGGCGCGGCTACGCGCTTGGCGTGGGCGAAGTGAAACTGACGGGCATGGTCCGCCCGGACCGCAAACGCCTGACCTATTTCGTTGATTTCACCAAAGCCATCCAAACCCGCCGCCTGACCATGGGTGTGGCCGACGGGCGGCTAGAGGCCGACGGTGAGGTGATCTACCACGTCAAGGATATGAAGGTTGCCCTGTCAGCGAATTGACACATTCTCGACCTGACCTAGGGCAACGCCTGACCGCCGGGCGGGCGCTGCAACGCAAGTTCTAGGCACTTTATGGTGCAAATTCCCCGAGCGCCGTTCGACTGGAGATGACCCAAAAGCGCCCGCCCGAGGGGGGCGGTCGGGCGCTGCCCGGCGGGCTTCGCCCTTGATTCCGGGTAAAGAAAGGCATGTTGGCTGGTGCCGCATCAGTCGTGCTTCCCTTCCACCTTGCCCCCCCGGCGGCTCTGCCTTAAACAAGCGGGAAGTCCTTGCAAGGAGGCCCCCATGCGCCGCGTCGTCATCACCGGAATTGGTATCATCTCGCCCATCGGCAATTCCGCCGCCGAGGTTGAGGCAAGCCTTCGTGCCGGCAAATCCGGTATCGTCTTTGCCGAAGATTACGCCGAACACGGCTTTCGCAGTCAGGTCAAAGGCCAGCCGCAGATCGTGCTGGAAGACCATATCGACAAACGCGATATGCGCTTCATGGGGCCGGGGGCGGCGTATAACTTTCTCGCAATGGAACAGGCCATCGCCGATTCCGGGCTGGAGCCTTCAGACGTCTCCAACGAACGCTCCGGCCTGATCATGGGCTCCGGCGGGCCGTCCACTTCAAACTTCTTCAAGGCCTTTGAGGCCGTCATCGAAAAGGGCGCTCCCAAAAAGATGGGCCCCTTCATGGTGACCCGCTGCATGTCATCGACCAATTCCGCCTGTCTTGCGACCCCTTTCAAGATCAAGGGCGTCAACTATTCCATCACCTCGGCTTGCTCCACTTCCGCCCATTGCATCGGCAACGGGGTTGAACTGATCCAGCTTGGCAAACAGGACATCGTGTTCGCAGGCGGCGGCGAGGAACTCGATTGGACGCTGTCGTGCCTGTTCGACGCCATGGGTGCGATGAGCAGCAAATACAACGATACCCCATCAACAGCATCCCGCACCTATGATGCGACCCGTGATGGCTTTGTCATCGCTGGCGGCGGCGGCGTTGTGGTGCTGGAAGAACTCAGCCACGCCCTTGCCCGTGGTGCCAAGATCTATGGCGAGGTGACCGGCTACGGCGCCACCTCTGACGGCTATGATATGGTTGCCCCGTCCGGCGAAGGCGGCGAGCGGTCGATGAAGCTTGCCATTTCCACCCTGCCGAAAGGCCGCACTGTCGATTACATCAACAGCCACGGCACCTCGACCGTCGTCGGCGACGTGACCGAGATGGAGGCGATCCGCCGCGTCTTTGGCAAAGGCTCCACCCCCCCGGTTGCCTCGACCAAATCCCTCACCGGTCACTCGCTCGGGGCCACTGGCGTGCATGAAGCGATCTATTCGCTGATCATGATGAACAAAGGCTTCATCGCCGCCTCAGCCAACGTCACCACCCTTGATCCGGCGCTTGACCCTGATGAAATCGTCACAAAATTGCGCGACAACGTGGACCTGGATTCCGTGCTGTCAAACAGCTTTGGTTTTGGTGGAACAAATGCCACACTGTTGATGAGCAAGTATAAAAGTTAACGATACTAATCTTGGGGGACTGCCTGAATGGCCGATCTGATGAAGGGCAAGCGCGGCCTTATAATGGGCGTCGCGAATGAACGCTCGATTGCGTGGGGCATCGCACAGGCCATGGCGGCTGAGGGCGCAGAGCTTGCGTTTTCCTATCAGGGTGAAGCGTTCGGTAAACGGGTAGAGCCTCTCGCAGCCTCGCTGGGATCAACCTTTATGGTCGATGTCGATGTCATGAACGTGGCCTCGATGGATGCCTGCTTTGCCAAGCTCAAAGATCATTGGGGCACGATCGATTTCGTCGTCCACGCCATCGCGTTTTCCGATAAGGCAGAGTTGACCGGCCGCTTCATCAACACCAGCCTGCCGAATTTTACCAATTCGCTGGCGATTTCCTGTTTCAGCTTCATCGATGTGTCGCGCCGCGCCGCGGACCTCATGCCCGATGGCGGTACCCTGCTGACGCTTACCTATGGTGGCTCCAACCGCGTCACCCCGAATTATAATGTGATGGGCGTCGCCAAAGCCGCGCTTGAATCCTCCGTGCGCTACCTTGCCAATGATCTCGGCCCGCAAGGCATCCGCGTCAACGCGGTCTCTCCCGGCCCGATGAAAACCCTTGCCGGGGCAGCAATCGGTGGTGCCCGCGCCACTTTCCGGCATACCGAGGCGAACGCCCCCCTGCGCGCCAATGCCACGCTAGGCGCCATCGGCGGCACTGCCGTCTGGCTCGCGTCAGATTATGGCGTATGCACGACAGGTGAAATCGTCCGCGTGGACGGCGGTTATCACGTGCTGGGCATGCCCCAGCAGGACAACCTCTAAAATCAACAACTTGCCTTCTTGACGGCTTTTTCTGTTATTAAATATCCCGGGGGGCCGCCAAAGGCGGCGGGGGCTGGCCCCCTCGGTCTTGCGGCGCCAAGCACTTTGTATCGCCAGTGCCCAGCGACAGACTTTATCCGCCCCCTCCATCAATAGGATAGCCAACACGCCACAGATGATCTTCATCAATCTTCCCGTGTCCAACTTTGAAAAATCCAAGATCATCTACACGACGCCAAGAGTCTCCATATACCCACAGTTCAGCGATGATACCGCCGCCTGTGTGGTGATTTCAGGAACCATTTTTCTGATGATCCTGACTCGCCCAAAGTTTGACGGTTTCCTCATAAAACCCCTTGCCGATACCCCAAAACCAGTTCGGCCCTGATCGCGCTCAACCGCGACAGCCGCGCAGGGGTCGATACAACGACCCAAGCCGCCCTAAAAGCCGGCAGCGGCGAACCCTAACCTGCATCCGACCACGGAGTCATGCAGACCCGCACCTTCGAAGACCCAGATGGCAATGTGTTTGAACCCCTATGGATGGACCCCGCCGCGGTACAAAGCCAATAGTTGCGAGACGGTTAATGAAACCAGAAAGATGTATACACAGCAAACACTTACAATGTGTAACACGCGTGTTACCGATTGAATTTCCATCAGAAATGCCGTGAAAGTCTGGAGCGGGCGGCGGGAATCGAACCCGCGTCTTTAGCTTGGAAGGCTAAGGTCTTACCATTACACAACGCCCGCGCTGACTTCCCTATATCCAGCGAAGCCGCCCACCGCAAGCAGATCAGGATCCGTCTGCAAGGCCGGATCATGACAGGTCCGGCTTGACGCGGCCTTGCTGTTGATCAACCCTCGGGACAGTGTCATCCCCTGATCGGAGCCAGCTCTTGTCCCTGACCGTTCTTTTCGCCGCAGCCGCCATTTGGGATGAATACCAGCCCTCCCTGTCTGCCGCGTTTGCCGAGGCTGGAATTGCCGCCAACCTCGTCCAAAGCGCGGATCCTGCGGCAGTGGATTACATCATCTATGCCCCCTCAAGCCTATTGCAGGACTTCACCCCCTACAAACGCTGCAAGGCCGTGCTCAGCCTTTGGGCTGGGGTAGAGCGCATCGTTGGCAACTCTACCCTGACCCAGCCCCTTTGCAGGATGGTCGATCCAGCCCTGACCGAAGGGATGGTGGAATGGGTTGTCGGCCATGTCTTGCGTCATCACTTGGGGATAGACCGCCATATTCTCAATCCCGCCCATGTCTGGGAACCTGGCGCGCCCACACCATTGGCGCGGCAACGCCCTGTCGCGATGCTGGGGATCGGCGCGCTTGGCACGGCTTGCGCCCGGGCGTTGCTGGCGCTCAACTTCCCGGTCTCGGGCTGGGCCAGAACCCAAAAAACCGTGACCGGCATGGACTGCCACCACGGCGATGCGGGGCTGCGCCATATTTTGCGAAATGCACAGATCGTCGTGACGCTTTTGCCAAAGACGCCTGACACCGAAAACCTGCTGAACGCGGACCGGCTGGCTTTGCTGCCTGATGGTGCCGTGATCGTAAACCCCGGTCGCGGCGCGTTGATTGATGATGACGCCCTTTTGGCAGAGCTGAATTCCGGGCGGTTGTTGCATGCAACACTGGATGTGTTTCGCCAAGAGCCGTTGCCTGCTGACCACCCGTTCTGGACCAACCCCCGGGTTACCGTGACACCCCATATCGCCGCAGACACCCAGCCTGAAAGCTCTGCCCGGGTCATCGCGGCAAACATTATCAGGGGCGAAAGAGGCCTGCCGTTTCTTCACCTTGTTGACCGAACGCGCGGTTACTGACCAACTGAATCGCCGACCGACCCCTGCAAGGTTTCGACCAACAGCGCTATCGACAGGGGTTGCTTGCCAGGCCGTCAGTGCCTCGATTTGGCAAGACATCGCATCTCGCGCATGGCTGGCAGCAAGTGATAACCAGCGATCTGTGACCGCGATCACCTCTGCGCCGTGTTCCATTGCCGTTCCCACCACTCGCGGCACCGAATATTCTTGACGGAGAATGTCGAAAACCAGAACCACCTCGCCCGCCGTCATCTGCAGCAATGCCGGTGACCAGGCCGGAGATTGACCGCGCAACAGCGTCTCATCGGGTCGCATCTGCTTTTCGATCAGTGATCTTTTGTCCATAGTCCCCAGGATCGCAGCAAGAACTGGCAGCACCTTACGCCAAAGACTCGTCGCCCTGCGAACCCGTTAGAAACTATCGTAACAGACTGCACACGGCAGAAACTATCTTGACAGTACGGGTGACAACAGGGAACCCTGTCTTCACCTGAGGGGGAACCGCCGTTCATGCCAGCGCCACGTCGTGCCAGCGCCAAAACCACCTATCCAGCCGTGATAGAAAATGCCGCAGCACGCGGACGTGTAGTGTTGGTTTGCGAACACGCCTCTAACGTTTTTCCTGCGCCATGGGGTGATTTGGGCTTGTCGCGCGATCTGCAGAACGCCCATATCGCCTGGGATTTGGGTGCTTTGGGGCTATCGCGCGCACTGTCGACGCGTCTTGATGCGGTTCTGGTCTACGCCCCCGTCAGCCGCCTGATCTATGATTGTAACCGCGCACCGGACATGCCCGGCGCAATGCTTGCAAAGTCTGAACTCTATGATGTTCCCGGCAACAAGTTGATCTCGGCCATCGAACGGGCGGCGCGCACTTTGGCAATCTATGTGCCGTTTCACAATGACCTGCGGGGTTTGATCGCGGATCGTATTGCTCTTGGCTTGGCACCCGTGATCGTCACTGTGCATTCTTTTACCAAGACCTACCACGGCAAGCCGCGCGCGGTGGAATTCGGCGTCATTCACGACGCAGATGATCGTCTGGCACAGGCTGTTTTTTCGGCGGCACAAGATGTTACGACGCTTCGTGTCGGCCTGAACGAACCCTATTCCGCCGCTGATGATGTCACCCATACCCTGCGCCTTCAGGCCACCCCTTACGGCCTGCCGAGTGCCATGCTGGAGATACGCAACGACCTGATAGCCTCTCCCGATGCGGAACAGCGGATGGCCGATCTGTTGACACCGGTTCTGAACATGGGATTGGTGGAAATTCAAAAGCAAGCCAAGGCCGGATGACAGCGCTATAGCGCCTGAAATTTCTTGAAGGGCAAGCGCCCTTCCAACAGCCAAACACCCCACCTTAGCGATGGGGAAACCTGAATGGAGCACCCGGATATGGCCGGAAATTTGACATTTGACGCGCTGAAAGAGGCCGTCGCGCGCGGCGAGATTGACACGGTACTGGTCGCTGGCATCGACATGCAGGGCCGCCTGATGGGCAAGCGGTTTCACGCCGCGTTCTTTTTGGAAAGCGGCCATGAGGAAACCCACTGCTGCAATTACCTGCTGGCCGTCGATATGGATATGACCACCGTGCAGGGTTACCGGTCATCGAACTGGGAATCCGGTTATGGCGATTATGTGCTCAAGCCCGATATGGCCACCCTGCGCCGTGTTCCGTGGCTGGATGGCACCGCCCTCGTCCTTGGTGATCTGCTGGATCACCATCACCACCCCGTCCCCCATTCCCCCCGCGCCATTTTGCGCAAACAGGTAGACCGCGCCCGCGCCATGGGTTTTGACGCGATGATGGCGACCGAGCTGGAGTTTTACCTGTTCGACAACAGCTATGAGGCGCTGCGCGACAGCAATTTCACTGGGTTAAAGCCTGTCAGCGCCTATAACGAGGATTACCATATCTTCCAGACCACCAAGGAAGAAGGCGTGATGCGTGCCATCCGCAATGGTCTGTACGGCGCGGGCATCCCGATTGAAAATTCCAAGGGAGAGGCGGATGCAGGCCAGGAAGAGGTAAACTACCGTTATTCCGACGCACTGGATACCGCTGACAACCATTCCATCGTCAAACACGGCATCAAGGAAATCGCTTGGACCAAAGGCAAATCGGTGACTTTCATGGCGAAGTATGATCACCGCAAGGCTGGATCATCCGCCCATTGCCACCAATCGCTTTGGACGCTGGACGGCAAGCCCGCCTTTGCGGATGCATCCGATCCGCACGGCATGTCGCAAACCATGAAGCATTACATGGCAGGCCAGCTTGCCTATGCCCGTGATATGACGGTGTTTCTGGCGCCTTACGTCAACAGCTACAAACGCTTTTCCATCGGCATGTTCGCGCCCACCAAAGCCGTCTGGTCTGCCGACAACCGCACAGCGGGCTTCCGCGTCTGCGGCGTGCAATCCAAAGCCATTCGGGTGGAATGCCGCATTCCGGGGTCTGACGTGAACCCCTATCTGGTTTGCGCGGCACTGCTGGCGGCAGGCCTTACAGGCATCGAGGAAAAAATGGCGCTGGAGCCCGAGATGAAGGGCGATATGTATGCCGCAGGCGGCGTGCGCGAGATTCCCAAGAACCTGCGCGATGCGGCGGATTTGCTGAGTAAATCCACCATGCTGCGCGCCGCCTTTGGCGATGATGTTGTTGATCACTATCACCACGCCGCCCAGTGGGAAATTTCGGAAACCGACCGTGTTGTAACCGATTTTGAAATCCGCCACCTGCTAGAGCGCGCTTAATGTAGGGCGGGGTTCGCTTCGCCTTTCCAACACACTGGCCGGGTGAACCCCGCCCCACGAGGATACCATGAAACCTATCCAACTGATCTCCCCCGTTGACGGCTCGGTCTATGCCGAACGTATGCCATTGACACATGAAGCGGCGATTGCCGCTGTCGCCCGTGCTAAAACCGCGCAAAAAGCGTGGGCCAAACGCCCGCTGGCCGAACGCATCGCACTGGTCAAGGCGGGTGTCGCCAAGCTGATGGAAAAGAAAGACATTCTGGTCGAGGAACTGGCGCATCAGATGGGTCGCCCGACCCGGTATGGCGGTGAATTCGGCGGCGTGAATGACAGAACGAACTACATGTCAGACATCGCCGAGGCAACACTTGCGCCAGATATGGTCGAAGACAGCGCCACGTTTACCCGCTATCTCGCCCGTGAACCCGTGGGCGTCGTGTTCATCGTGGCCCCGTGGAATTACCCCTACCTGACCACCATCAACACTCTTGCCCCGGCCCTGATCGCGGGCAATTCGGTGGTGCTGAAACATGCCAGCCAAACCATGCTGGTGGGTGAACGTCTGGCCGAAGCGTTCCATGCTGCAGGCATCCCCGCCGACGTATTCCAGAACGTGGTACTGGATCATGCCACAACCGAGGCCCTGATTGCCGCGCGGTCCTTTGGTTTCGTGAACTTCACAGGCTCGGTTGGCGGCGGTGTTGCCATGGAAAAAGCCGCCGCTGGCACCTTCACCCCGCTGGGGCTGGAACTGGGCGGTAAAGACCCGGGCTATGTGCGCGCAGATGCAGATCTGGAGGCTGCGGTTGACAGCCTGATGGACGGAGCTTTGTACAACGCGGGTCAATGTTGCTGCGGGATTGAACGGATTTATGTCCACGAAAGCCTGTATGATGCTTTCGTCGAAAAATCCGTCGCGTGGGTAAAGGGCTTGAAACTGGGCAACCCGTTTGATGCCACATCCACCCTTGGCCCGATGGCCAACAAACGCTTCGCCGCAGTGGTGCGCGCGCAGACGGCAGAGGCGATTGCAGCGGGTGCCAAGGCCCTGATCGACCCTGCCCTGTTCCCCGCCGACGATGGCGGCGCATATCTTGCCCCGCAAATTCTGGTCAACGTGAACCATTCCATGCGGGTGATGATGGAAGAAAGTTTCGGCCCGGTTGTTGGCATTATGAAAGTGTCCGGTGACGAGCAGGCGATTTTCCTTATGAACGACAGCCCTTACGGTTTGACATGTTCAATCTGGACAAAAGATGCGTCCGCCGCCGCTGACATCGGTCGCGAAATTGAAACCGGTACCGTGTTCATGAACCGCTGCGATTACCTTGATCCCGCCCTCTGCTGGACTGGCTGCAAAGACACGGGGCGCGGCGGGTCGCTGTCTTATCTTGGGTTCCATTCGGTCACCCGCGTCAAATCCTATCACCTGAAGAAAGCCACAAAATGACCCATTCTGTTCCCAACCGGAACTGGTCCTACCCGACCGCCATCAAATTCGGCGTGGGCCGGATTTCGGAATTGGCCGATCACTGCAAAGCGGTTGGCATGACCAAACCTTTGCTTGTGACCGACAAGGCACTTGCTACGCTGCCAATCACCGCCGCAGCACTTGACGGGCTTGAAACGGCAGGCCTTGGCCGCGCCGTGTTCAGCCAGGTTGACGCCAACCCGACCGAGGCGAATCTGGCCGCTGGCACTGCCGCTTACCTGAGCGGTGGCCATGACGGCATCATCGGTTTTGGCGGTGGATCAGCCCTTGATCTGGGCAAAATGATTGCTCTGATGGCGCATCAAAAACCCGGTCTAACCGTATGGGAAATGGAAGATATCGGTGATTGGTGGACCCGCGCCGATGCCGGCAAAATCATCCGCACCATTGCCGTGCCAACAACTGCTGGCACTGGGTCCGAAGTTGGTGCAGCTGGCGTTCTGACCAATTCTGCCACCCACAAGAAAAAGATCATCTGGCACCCCAAACTGATGCCCGCCGTGGTGATCTGCGATCCGGCGCTGACCGTGGGGATGCCGAAATTTATCACCGCTGGCACGGGCATGGACGCGCTGGCGCATTGTCTGGAGGCGTATTGCAGCCCGCATTACCACCCCTTGGCGCAAGGAATTGCACTTGAAGGCATGCGGCTGGCCTTCGAAAATCTGCCTCGCGTTTTCGGCAGCCCCAATGATCTGGATGCCCGCGCGCATATGATGTCGGCCGCTGCAATGGGGGCTACAGCATTTCAGAAAGGCCTGGGCGCGATCCATTCGCTAAGCCATCCGATTGGGGCGGTTTACAACACCCATCACGGCACCACCAACGGCGTTGTGATGCCGATGGTGCTGGATTTCAACCGCCCCGCAATCGAGGCACTGATCGAACGGGCCGCCGCCTATATCGGCATTCCCGGCGGGTTTGACGGCTTTCGCGCGCGGATCGTCGCACTTCGGGCGGAACTGAACATCCCCGCAAACCTGACCGCAATGGGCGTTGATCCCGCAAGGTTGGATGAGTTGACCGAAATGGCGATGGAAGACCCAAGCTGTGGCGGCAACCCGGTACTGATGACGACGGAAAACACCCGCGCCTTGTTTGAAACCTGCATGTAGGGACTAGGAATGACCGCGCCGATGCAAACCGAAATAGCGGTCATCGGCGCGGGCGTCATCGGGTTGGCCGTGGCGCAAAGGTTGCGGGCGGAAGGACGCGAGGTCGTAGTGATAGACCCCGCCGACCCCGGATCAGGCGCATCTTATGGCAACGCGGGCACCATCGCGGATTACGCGGTTTTGCCGGTAGGCACGCCATATGTGTTAAGAAATCTGCCGTCGCTGCTGTTTGACCGGAACTCGCCGCTTTCTATCCGGCGGGCGGCACTTCCCAGCCTTGCACCCTGGCTTTTAAGGTTCGCGCGGCAATCTTTACCTGTGGCAGCAAAGCGGAATTCGGCGGCATTGGCGGAGCTTTTGGCGGATGCTTCTGAAAGCTGGAGGCGGCTGGCGGATGAAATCGGCGGCGCGGCGATCTTGCAGAACCGGGGCTGCCTGTATCTGTATCAGACGAAGGCGGCGTTTCAGGCCGCTGGCGCGGATATGGCCTACAGGCGCGGGTTTGGGATCAAGGTTGATCTGATCTCGCTTGCCGAAATAGCAAAGCTGGAACCGGGCCTGCCCCCGGTGGAAGGTGGAGCTGCGTTCTTTCCGGGAGCTGTGTTTTTGAACGATCCGGGGCGGGTGATGGGGCTGCTTGCAGCGGGCGTCCCCCTTATTCGGGCGCGGGTGGATTGGTTGGGACGGCGGGATGGCGGCGTGTTTTTAGCGGGCGACAGGCTGCAAATACAGGCCCGGCAGGTCGTGATTGCGGCGGGGGCGCATTCTAAGGTTCTGGCAAGGATGGCGGGGGACCTCGTGCCGCTGGATACGGAGCGTGGGTATCATCTGGAATGGGATATGCAGGTGCCGCGGCTTTCCCGGCCCGCCTGCCCGACCGCCGCCGGGTTCTATCTTTGCCCGATGGAGGGGCGGCTTCGGGTGGCGGGGACGGTGGAGTTGGGGGGGCTGGAAGCGGGGCCATCACTGCATCGGCTGGACCGGTTGTTGGAGGGCGCGCGGGGGGTGTTTCCGGATCTGGGCGCACCTGATCGGGAGTGGATGGGGTTTCGGCCCTCGATGCCGGATAGTTTGCCAGTGATCGGATATTCGGGGGCTGGGCGGGAGATTATTCACGCCTTCGGGCACGGGCATATCGGGCTGACTCTGGCCCCGATTACGGCGCGGATTGTGGGGGATTTGATCGCGGGGAGGGAGCCGGAGGTTGATATCCGGGCCTATTCTGCGGGGCGGTTTTGACTGTGTTACTGGGGGGGTAACACGCGTGTTATGGGTGGTAAGGGGTTGATATCGTTTGGGTGTGTGGGTTTTGTTCATGGGTTGTTAACTGGGTAACGGGGGGTTTGGATGTGGGTTTGTTGGGCTGAATGTGGGGCTACGGGCGGCTCCCTCCCCCCAAAGTGGGGGAGGGTTGGGGTGGGGGGCTTTGGGTTTAGGTGCAGCCCCCTCCCCTAACCCTTCCCACGAGGGGAGGGGGAGTGCCGTGACGCAGGCGTTATTGGTGTGGAGTGTACGGATTGCGATGTCCTCAATTGCCGCTGGGTGGAGTAAGCCGAGCGCAAACCACACGAAAGCAAAGGGGAACTATTCTATCGAAAAGACGTAGGTTTCACTCAATCTAGGGCTTGCTTCGATCATAGCGGCGGGAGCCCCATTAGACCAGCGGTAGGATAGATGATCGACAGTTGCAGTTAAGATAGTCGACCCTTCATAGTTTCTATGTCCTCGCCAACTATACTGTATTCAGGCCAATCTTTCGGAATCGCAGTGAGGTGTTTCAAAGCCATAGTTGGATTTCCGTGATCAGCATAAGCATGGGCCAAGTTTAATCTGACCCTTGGATCATCAAAAATCTTCAAACCATTTTCTTACACCTCTATTTGCTGATTCAAATCATCAGAAACATTTGAAAACGCAATATAAGCCTCAATATCCTGTGGCCATATTTCGATTGCATGCCGAAAATATAGTGACGCTTCCAGAAGACGACCCTCAGCCTCGTGGGAAAATCCTAAAAGATACAACGCATGATTTAAATCAGTGTCATATTCGAAAAGGCTATATTCTTGTGCTCCGTTCAACCAATCGGCAACAAACTGAAGTCGCTCAATTTTCTCTGAGTGTTTAGCGGAGCGCAATTCTGTGAAAAGTGTATCTGCATCCTTATCAGAGACCCAGATTTGTCCTACGTAGCCGTTCATGACTCATTCCCTCATAGCAAGCGTCGGGTGGGTGAAACCCACGTCTTTCTTTGAAAGCCGCAATGGTCGTGTATCCGCGTCGGTTTCTCCCACCCTACTTGCTCCCACTCCACTCTCACCCAAACACCGCCGGATCAGGGCCGATCCTCGCGCCTTGGTCCAGTGCCGCGATGGCCTTCATATCCTCTGCCGTCAGCGAAAAATCCTGCGCCGCCAAGTTTTCGGCCAGCCCCGCCTTGCGGCTCGACCTTGGGATTACCGACAGCCCAAGGTCGAGGTGCCAGCGCAAAACCACCTGCGCGGGGGTGCGGTTCAGGCGTTTGGCGATGGACCCGATGGTGGGGGTGGTGAAGCTCTTGCCGCCTCCCAAAGGTGTCCAGCTTTGGGTGATGATGCCACGTGCTGCGTGGGCGGCGCGGAGGGCGGGTTGTTGGAGTTGGGGGTGGAGTTCGATCTGGTTGAGGACGGGGGTGACGCCGGTTTCGTTTGTCAGGCGGTCGAGTTCGGTGGCGTTGAAGTTAGAGGTGCCGATGGAGGTGATGGTGCCATCGTCGCGCAGTTTGATCAGGGCGCGCCAGCTGCCTACGTATTGGTCGCGGGCGGCGCAGGGCCAGTGGATGAGGCAGAGATCGAGGCGGTCCAGGTTCAGGCGTTTCAGGCTTTCGGAGACGGCTTTCAGGGTGAGCTCGTATCCTTGGCGGTCGTTCCAGACTTTGGTGGTCACGAACTTCTCTTCGCGCTGGATGCCGGAGGCGGCGATACCTTGGCCCATGCCGACCTCGTTTCCATAAATCGCGGCGCCGTCGACAAGGCGGTAGCCCATTTGCAGGGCGTCAGCGGTGGTTCGGGCGGCGTCGGATATTTGCCACAGGCCGAAGCCGAGTTGTGGGATTGTGTGGGCGTTGTGGAGGGGGAGGGTTTGCATGGGTGGGGGCCTTTGGGGAGGTGGAGGTAAATCGCTGAGGTATATTTTTCAATATGCGCAAACAGACGCCAAGTCGTTTACCCAACACGCCTTTTCTTGACGCAATTCCCCCAGCGGTGAATGGGCGTGCGTCGCATAGGGGTCTTCATTCCAATAGCCCGCCGCAAGACCTTTTTTGATCATAGTCACGTAAGCGAAGTATTTGCCGTTGTAAGCAGAGATAGTGAACGACCCGTCTTTGTCCGTCGGCGTAAAGGTGCATTCGCCACGAATTGCTTCCTTGCCTCTGACCACCAGAAGACAACCTGCCGGGCGACCTGCGTTGATTTCAGCGTTAGCGATTGAAATAGTTAAGGTGAGGACTGCAGCAACTATGAGAGGGAATTTGAACATTTGCGTTGGTCCTCAAATTGGATTTGTGTCGATTTTGGAGTAATTGTCAGAGTTGGGGATAGAAGGGCAACCGCCCGGTCCCTTCGACCGGGCAGCGCCCGAACCGCCCCCACGGGGCGGGCGCTTTGCACCCACCCCTCGGTTCGGGCGCGGCTCTGCGTCTGGCCCAATCCTACAACATACCCGGCACCACTTGATCTGGGGGCCTGTGGCCATCTGCGAAGGTCTTGATGTTGATGATGACTTTCTCGCCCATTTCCACCCGGCCCTCCAGCGTGGCTGATCCCATATGGGGCAGTAGCACCACGTTGGGCAGATCGCGCAGGCGGGGGTTTAGCTCATGGCCGCGTTCGTAGACATCCAGCCCTGCACCGGCGATTTCACCGGCTCGGAGGCCGCGGGTTAGGGCGTTTTCATCAATGACTTCGCCTCGGGACGTGTTCACGATAACGGCGGTGGGTTTCATCAGTTTCAGGCGGCGGGCGTTCATCAGATGGAACGTGCTGGGGGTGTGTGGGCAGTTGACCGACAGAATATCCATGCGGGCGACCATTTGGTCGAGGCTCTCCCAATAGGTGGCCTCAAGGTCTGCCTCAAGCTCGGGGCGCAGGCGTTTGCGGTTGTGATAGTGGATTTGCATACCAAAGGCGCGGGCGCGCCGTGCCACGGCCTGGCCAATGCGGCCCATGCCTAGGATACCCAAGCGGCGGCCACCGATGCGGCCACCCAAATGGGCCATGGGGGACCAGCCCTGCCATTCGCCTGTTTGCATCTCGGTCAGGCCTTCGGGGATACGGCGGGTGACGGACAGGATCAGCGCGAGGGTCATATCGGCGGTGTCTTCGGTGACCACGCCCGGGGTATTGGACACAAGGATGCCGCGCTGGCGGGCGGAAGCCACATCGATATGATCCACCCCCGCGCCGTAATTGGCGATGAGTTTTAGCCGCGCGCCCGATTGGGCCAGCATGGCGGTATCTATCTGATCGGTCAGGGTGGGGACCAGAACATCGCAGCGGGTCATGGCGCTGGCCAGTTCATCGCGCGTCATGCGGGTGTCGGGATCACGCAATTCGACATCGAACAGTTCTTTCATGCGGGTTTCGACGGCGGGCGGCAGGCGTCGCGTGACAACCACAGTCAGGCGGTTTGCAGGCATGATCTTTCTCCGTCCACTTCCAAATCTCGGTCAGTGGTGGCAAGGTTAAGGGAAGCGGGGCGCGATACAAGCCCCGGGTTGGTGGGGCCTGTGCGCGATGATGAAAACCATGTGGATTGCGGCGATTTTGATTGCGCTGGCCAGCGCGGCGGTGGCCGATACTGCGACTGTCCCGGGCAAGGGGACTGTGACCAATCTGCCTTTGCCGCGATTTGTGTCGCTGAAAAAGGCGAAAGTGAATGTGCGGCGCGGGCCTGGGTTGACGCACCGGATTGACTGGGTGTTCCAGCAGGCCGGAATGCCACTTCGGATAACGGCGGAATATGAACATTGGCGGCGGGTGGAAGATGCCACCGGCGAGGGCGGCTGGGTGCAATATGCGATGCTGTCAGGGGCACGGTCGGTTCTGGTCAAGACGGATATGGCGGAATTTCGGGGCGCGGCGGATCCGGCCCTTGACGTCACCTTTCAGGCGGAACGTGGCGTGATCGGGCGGCTCTTGGAATGTTCGGTCGATTGGTGCCGGGTTGCTGTCGAGGGCAACAAGGGCTGGGCGCTGAAATCTGATCTTTGGGGGGTAGAGCCGGATGAGCTGGTGCAGTAACAGGCGCGCATGATGACCCCGGAGCTGCGTCTGAACCTGTTGGCGGCAACGGCGTCAGTCGCTGTGGCATGCGTGCTGGTGGCGCTGAAGCTGTGGGCGCTTGGGGCGACAGGGGCGCTGTCAGTGGCGGCGTCGCTTGCTGATTCAGCGATGGATCTGATGGTGTCGCTGGGTGCTGCAGCGGCGATATTGTATGCCGCAAAACCGGCGGATGAGGATCACGCTTTTGGGCATACGTCGGCGGAGGATCTGGCGGCTTTGGGCCAGGCGTTGTTCATTCTGATATCGGCCGGGGTGATCGCTTGGGCGGCGGTGGCGCGGTTGATGAACCCGGTGGCGGGGACGTTGCAGGCCGAAGGGCGCGGGATGGTGGTGATGGCGGTGTCGTTGGTGCTGACCTGTGCGTTGGTCCTGTGGCAGGGCCGGGTGGCGCGGCGGACAGGCAGCCGTGTGGTGCAGGCGGACCGATTGCATTATCTGGGGGACGCACTGCCCAATATCGGGGCGATTGCATCCCTGTGGGCTTCACGGCAGTTCGGGATGGGGCAGATTGACAGTGTGGTGGCATTGGGTGCTGCGGGGTTGCTGGCGCTGGGGGCGGTGCGGATCGGCCGGGGTGCCTGGGACGCGCTGATGGACCGGCGGGCGGACCCGACACTGGTGGCGGGGATTGCGGCAATCGCCGCAAGCTGGCCCGGTGTGCATGGCTATCACGACCTGAAAACCCGGACGGCCGGCGCCCGTGTGTTTGTGAATTTGCATATTGAATTGGACGGGGATCAGAGTTTGCGGCAGGCGCATGATATTGGAGCGGCCTTGCGACGGGCGATACTGGCCGCCTATCCGCAGACGGATGTCATTATTCACAAGGATGTGGCGCGGTAGGGGGGAAGCGCGGGGCGCGGCAGCGTCAAACTTTGGTCATAGTTATAGGCCAATCGATCACTTAGTTGCGTTTGATGCTGAACGGACGATTTGATGGCCCGCCTACTTACCCCGTTCGCATTCACGGCAAATGCAATTGCGTTTTCGCTACTTTTATATCGGTCGGTCACCGCGAGCATCATTCACCTTCAAAACGGAAATCTGCTTTTTGCGACGTTGCCCATACTGATGGCGCTTCTGGCCTTCTTCATTATGTCGTTGTCCGCGATGCCCACGGCCAGGTCAGAATTTATGGCAAAGATTGACACAACCGACCGCCGCAATTTGGTGCGCAGTTTGGCTGTAAGCCTGTTGTTTGTAACCGGGCTTGGCATGGCCATAGTGTTTAAGACTGAAAGCAAACTGGTGTTTGGCGTGTTGCCAGAGATATATCTTTTTGTGGGGTTCGGGGTGTATGCCCTGCTGATGATGGCAGCGTTTATTGCGCCCGGCTATGCGTTTCCTGAATTACGGGAAGTAAGCGATCCACACGAAGCTACCGATAGATCCCAATCACTTAACGAGCCTGCGTTTATTAACGACCCAAGTCTTCCGCGTTGGCAAAAGGCATTCGCACTGGTTGCGGTCTGGCTTTGGTTTATTGTGATGGTAGTCTTTATGTACACAATTAACGCAGATTTTTTGCCACTGCCGGACCATGTTGACCAAATCGCAGGCCTTAAGCCAAAAATACTGGCGGTCTTTATTTCGATCTTTTGTCTCTTGGGCGTTATCGCAGCTAAAAGGCCGGGCCGTGGAATATTGAAACATAGGGCAGTGCGCTTGCCTGTTTACCTGATCTTGTGCGGTGCGAGTGGCTTCGCGGTACCCATCGACGCAACAGTTGGATTGCCCGCATTGCATTCTTTGTTCGTGACCGCCCCGCGTATAGAGCAGGACGTTACTGTCGTCAAAAGGGGCCACGGTTATCGCAGCAAGCAGTGCAGCTACACCGCCGACGTCACGTGGCCGGGGGCAGAGGGTTATTTGCAAACCCTATGCGATATGCCGCGTGATGTGTGGGAGACGTTGGTGCCGGGAGATAGGTTGCGGATCACCGGGCCCAGAACGCAATATGGCCAGCGCTACGACTCGATCGTGCGGATGTAAGTCTGCGGCAAACCCGTTTCGTTTGCCGGGTAACCGATGCCGCGCTAGGATTTTGATCCGGCCACCAAAAAGGTGACACCATGATCACTGACATTGAAGATTACTTCTCCAAAGGCTGCGGGCGGTGTGCGCGGTTTGATACGGCGGACTGTTCGACAAGGTTATGGGCGGCGTAAGCCATAGATTGCGGCCTGCCCCCTCCCCTAACCCCTCCCACCGGGGGAGGGGGAGTGCGCTGAATTGCCCCGAACGGCGTGGTTCGGTCAGACGTTCAAAAGCAACTCTCGCCCTGCCCTGCGTGGTTTGCTATGACAGGCCCATGACAACCATATCCTCACTGTTCGTGACCCGCCTTTACCGTGCTGCCTTGTCGGATCAGGGCAAAGCGCCTGACTTGCACGAGTTGGAAGGCGCGTGTTTTTCCATCGCCGAGGATGACGAGGCGGGGCAGAAGTGGTGCGTCAAGCACGGCTATCCGGGTTATACAAGTTACGCCTCGCTGGCCGATCTGCCGTGGCGGTTTCCGGTGTTCAAGGCGCTGGTGAAGTGCCTCGACAAGCACGTAGCGGCCTTTGCCAAGGATCTGGAATTTGATCTGGGGGGGAAGGCGATCAAGCTGGATTCGATCTGGCTGAACATCCTGCCTTATGGCGGCGTGCATACGTCGCATATCCACCCGCATTCGGTGATTTCCGGCACCACTTACGTGACGATGCCAAAGGGCGCGAGTGCGATCAAGTTTGAAGACCCAAGGTTGCCGATGATGATGGCGGCACCGGGGCGCAAGGGCAAAGCGCGCGAGGAGTTGCGGAGTTTTGTGTATGTGGAGCCTGCGGCGGGCGAGGTGTTGTTGTGGGAAAGCTGGCTACGCCACGAGGTGCCGCTGCATATGGCGGAGGAAGACCGGATTTCGGTGAGTTTTAATTATGGGTGGGGGTGAGGGGAATAGTGTCAGAGGAAGTCAAACATGTTTCTAACGATCCAAATGGGCTTTTTTATTTCGATTCAAATGTCATTAGTTACATCGCGCATGGACATGTAGAAAATCCCATTCCTAAGATTGTCGAGCATGGCGGAATACCAGTTGTATCAGAGGTCGTTATTCAAGAACTGCGCGCTGGTTCGCCCTGTGGGGAACTAGAACTGATCAATCAGTATGACTTCGTCTTTGCATCAGCGCACGAAGCCCTTTTTCTTGATGGTCGTGTGACTTTTTACACAAATCCAATCGAAAATGACACCACGGAGATATCAAATTGTCTTGATGATTTTCTTCACAAATTTGTCAGAAGTGTATCTGGAAGCGCAAGTGTTCCAGACCTAGCGTCACTATTAATAAATAGCGCGGAGACGATACTGGATTATCTTAAGACTGATATGATGGATGAAGCTGATCCTCGCGTTCTCGCGGCTTGGGCTGCATCAAATGAAAAAGTATCCACCTCGATATTGGAGCTGCGCAGTCTCCCAAGCCCAGTTTCTATAAATACTGAGCTCAGCTTGCTGAGTGACTTTTCAAAAGTAGTTGGAAATCTGAAACCCCCCGGAATCGTAAACCAAATCACTTTGCTACCAATGCTTAATGACGCCGAATTCTTGAAAGAGCTTACACAACCATTTGCGAAAGACGAAAATATCAAGGAACGGATTCAGACACTTTGCTTGACTTTGATTTCGATGGGCTTTGCACGCGAAAAGCGATTAGCTAAAGACGATGAAAAGAAGAGTATTGCTGGCTCAAAGTCGCAATTTTCAGACGCTTATCATATTGGAGCGGCGGCTTCATGCGACCTATTTCTGACAGCAGACAAACGATGCGCCAAACTCGCCTACGCAATCTACGAAGCGTTAGGGATTAAAACACAGGTTTGTTTTGTAACTAGCGAAGTCAGCAAAAGCCCGTTTTCGCTAGTTGGATCAGAGTTTTGGCCTTAGTGACCCGCAAGTCGAGCCCCGCCCTCCTCACGCCGTCCGCGATGGCACCCTACTCTCCAGCCATTTGAACAGCAGCACGATCATCCCTGCCATGATCATGTAGACCACGGCCAGCAGCAGCAGCGGCTCGTAGACGATGAAGGTATCCTGCGTCACGCGTTTCGATAGGGAATAGATGTCAACCACGGTGATGGTGGCGACAAGCGGCGTGGATTTCATTTGCAGAACCGTCTCGCCACCAATCGTTGGCAGGGCGCGGTGCAGGGCTTGGGGCAGCCAGATGCGGAAGAAGGATTTATAGCGGGGCATGCCCATGGCGCGGGCGGCCTCTAGTTGGCCACCGGGGACGCCTTTGAAGGCACCGCGCATGACCTCGCCTTCGTAGCCTGCAACGCTAAGGGTGAGTGCCAGCAGGGCATAGGGCCAGGCTTGGCGCAGGATGGGCCAGAGCCAGCTTTCTCGGATCCACGGGAATTGGGGAAACAGGGAGCCTAAGCCGTAGTAAAGGAGCCAAAGTTGCAGCAGCAGCGGCGTGCCACGGATGATGCTGCAATAGATGCGGGCGGGGGTGGACAGATACCAGGGGCCCGCGGCCTGGGCGAGGCCGAGTGGGATGGCCAGCATCATGCCCAGCGCCATGCTGAGAGCTGTCAGCCAGATGGTTCGCCAGATGGCGAGGGGGATTTTGTCGATGTAGTCGGGCAGCCATGTCCAGTTCATGTTGAAGGCGCACCACAGCACGATGGCGGCGGCGACAAGCAGCATGACAATGCGGTGCGGTTTCCAGAAGGCTTTGGTCACATGCCACCCCCTGCCATCGGGCGGTGGCCTTTGCGCGCCCAACGTTCAATCCGGCCAAAGACGACGCCGGAGAGGAGGGAGAGGATGAGGTAAAGCACCCCGGCGGCGAGGTAGAAGGTGAGAAAGGCCTTGGTGGTGCCTGCGGCGAGGGATGTGGCTTTGGTCAGCTCGATAAAGCCCACGACGGCCAGAAGGGCAGTGTCTTTGGTGCAGGTGAGCCAGAGGTTGGCCAAGCCCGGCACGGCGGCGGCTGTCATCAGTGGCAGGGTGACGCGGCGGGCGAGCAGCAAGGGGGGCATGCCCATGGCGCGGGCGGCCTCGATCTGGCCTGCGGGGACGGATTGGATGGCGCCGCGCAGAACCTCGGTGGAATAGGCGCCTTGGACGATGCCAAGCACGGCAATGCCAGCGGCGACACCGGACAGTTGGATGGGATCATAGCCATAAGCGCCGATCAGTTTGTTCACCGCATCGGTGACTGCGAAATACAGGATCAGGATCAGCACAAGTTCGGGCACGGCGCGCACGAGGGTGGTGTAGACGCCGAGCAGATCTTTCACCACCGGGCCGCCGTAAAGTTTGCCGAATGCCCCTAGCACGCCGATCAGCAGGCCAAGGCCATACGCGCCAAAGGCAATCAGGATGGTGTTCCAAAGGCCAGCAACAAGCGTCGCCCCCCAACCGGGGGGCGACCATGCCAGCAGATCCATTGCGGAAGCTGCTGCTGTCGGGGCAAACATGCCAAGCACCGGGGCTTAGCCGCCGTAGATCGACGATGGGAAGTAAGGCTTGGAGATGGTGTCGTAAGTGCCATCTGCGATGACCTTGGCGATGGCGGCGTTGAACTGTGCTTTCAGCGCGTCTTCGCCCTTGCGCAGGCCGACGCCGACGCCAAGACCAAGGATTGCCGGATCATCGTCTACAGCACCGACGGCTTCGCAGCAGGCCTTGCCAACATCGGACGCAAGGAAAGCATCAATCGCAATGCTGTCGGCCTGGCTTGCATCAATGCGGCCTGCGGCCAAATCCTGGAAGCCTTCGTCGGTGGTCTGGTAAGTCTTGATTTCCGCCGCATCGGGGAAATACTTTTGCGCATAGGCTTCGTGAATGGTGGCCACCTGAACGCCGATGATCTTGCCCGCCATGCCAGCGCCGTCTGGCGTGATGCCCGAGCCTTTGGCCGTTACGACGACAGTCGGTGTGTTGTAGTATTTGTCAGAGAAGTCGATGGTTTGCATACGCTCTTCGGTGATCGACATCGAGGCCATGATCGCGTCAATCTGGCCACCGGTCAGCGACGGGATGATGCCTTCCCATGCAACAGGGGTGATCACACATTCCATCTGGCCAGCGGCACAAACGGCATTGATGAAGTCCACTTCCCAGCCGACCCATGCGCCAGCAGCGTCAGGGGATGCAAAGGGTGGATAGGGTTCTGCGGCGATGCCGATTTTCAAGGGCTCGGCGAAAGCTGCAGTGCCGAAAGCGAGTGCTGCAGCGAATGTCAGGATGGTCTTTTTCATTGTTGTTACCTCTGGTTGGACGATTACGGGATTGTCCCCCGTATTTGGTTTGTCCGTGGTTAGCCCACGGATTTAAGGAACTGCTTGAGCCGTTCCGATTTCGGCGCGCCGAACAGAACGTCGGGCGGGCCTTCTTCTTCCACGATACCGTTATGAAGATAGATCACATGACTGGCAACTTCGCGGGCGAATTTCATTTCATGCGTAACCAGGATCATGGTGCGGCCTTCTGCCGCCAAGCCACGGATCACGTTGAGCACCTCGCCCACCAATTCGGGATCGAGTGCCGAGGTCGGTTCATCAAACAGCATGGCACGGGGTTCGATGGCCAGAGCGCGGGCGATGGCGGCGCGTTGCTGCTGGCCACCCGACAGGAACGCGGGGTAGCTGCCTGCCTTGGCCTCAAGCCCGACGCGCAGCAGCAGTTTTTCGGCGCGGGCGATGGCTTCGGCCTTTGGCACGCCAAGAACATGCACCGGAACCTCAATCAGGTTTTCGAGAATGGTTTTATGGGTCCACAGGTTGAACTGCTGAAACACCATGCCAAGATGCTGGCGCAGGCCTTCGATCTGGCGGCGGTTCGCGGGTGTGCCGTCGGCGCGCAAGGCCACTTCTTCACCGCCGATGATAATGCGGCCCGAAGTCGGGGTTTCCAGAAAATTGATGCAGCGCAGCATGGTCGACTTGCCTGAGCCCGACCCACCGATGATGGCGACCACATCGCCTTCATAGGCCGTCATCGACACGCCCTTCAGGACCTCGAGCGCGCCAAAAGACTTGCGAAGCCCGTCTATCCTTATCGCCTCAGAGCGGGGCTCTGGGTTTTGGGCGGTTCTGCTGAGCGGAGTTTGCTGCGCCATTCTGCCTCCGGCAAGATTCTGTTTGCAATTAAGACTGGCGACCTACAATTATGCAAGCGTATAATTGAGTGGCTAAATGATGACCGGTGAACGGAAAAGCTATCGGCGTGAAGGGCAGGAGGTGCGGCGCGAGGCAATGATCGCGGCGACCCTAGACCTGATATCTGAGGGCGGCATCGCGGCCGCGACCGTGCGGGCAATTGCCGAAAAGGCAGATGTCACGCCGGGGTTGATCCGGCATTACTTCAAAACCAAGGAAGACCTGACCCGGGCAGCATATCAGTCGCTGATGGACAAGATGACCACGGCCAACGGCCGGGTGCTGGACACGGCCCCTGCGGCCCCGGCCGCGCGGCTTGCTGCCTTTGTTGCGGCATCGCTGCGCCCGCCGGTTGTTGATCCGTCGGCGATGGGGCTTTGGGCCGGTTTCATCCATCAGGTGCAGCAAGACCCGCTGATACGCGAGGTTCACCGCGCAACCTATCTTGGCTACCGCGATCTGTTGCAGGACCTGATCGCCGCGCTGCCCCGGCAAGCAGATGCAGCGCGGTTGCGGGCCGAAGCGATCGCCTGCAACGGGGTGATTGACGGGCTTTGGCTGGAGGCCTGCGCGTTGCCCGAGGCCTTTGTGAAAGACGAATTGGCAGAAATCGGATTGCGATCGGTGGGTGCCATTCTGGGTATGGATTTATTGACGGAAGTTGAAACCAAGACATGAGATACGCAGCAATTACCGACCGGCTTGACGGCCTGGGCGGGGCCAAATGGGCGGTCCACGCGCTGGGCCGCCAGATGGCCGCCGAAGGGCATGACATTATCGAACTGACCATCGGCGAACCCGATGTGCCAACCCCCGAAAGCCTGATCAAGATTGCCGCCGCGGCAATGTCTGCGGGGCGAACCGGCTATTCGAACGGCCGCGGCGAGCCTGCTTTGACAAATGCCTTGGCTGCGCGGTATTCGGCCCGGCGCGGACGCGCCATCGGGGCGGATCAGGTGATGTGTTTTCCCGGCACACAGACCACGCTTTTTGCGGTGCTGACAGCGCTTCTTGGTCTGGGTGACGAAGTGCTGGTGGGCGATCCGATGTATGCCACCTATGCCGGGCTGATTGCAGCGACCGGGGCTAAGATGGTGCCGGTGCCGCTGCACGCCGAGCACGGCTTTCGGATGCAGGCGGCGGATGTGGCGGCGCGGGTCACCCCAAGAACGCGGGTTCTGTTCCTGAATTCACCACACAATCCGACCGGGGCGGTTCTGACACGGGCGGGTATCGCCGCCTTGGCCGAAATCGCGGTGGCGCATGATCTGTGGATACTCTGCGATGAGGTTTATGAGGAAATGGTCTTCAGTGGGACTGAATTTATCTCACCGCTGGATGATGCAAGTCTTTCTGAGCGGGTGATCGTGACCTCGTCGATTTCAAAATCGCATGCAGCGCCGGGGTTTCGATCGGGATGGTGCGTGGGCCCGGCAGAGTTTTGCGCGCGGCTGTTGCCGTTGTCGGAAACCATGCTGTTTGGCAATCAGCCTTTCATTGCAGATATGACGGCGGCTGCGGTTGCTGCCCCGTCGCCGGTGGCGGCAGGCATGGCGGGCCGCTTTGAACGCCGGGCCGCGATGTTGCGGGATCTGCTGGACGGCAAGGCTGGCCTGCGGGTCAACCGGCCCGAAGCGGGCATGTTCGCGCTGGTCGATATCTCAGCGACCGGTCTGTCGGGCGAAGCGTTCGCGTTGGGGCTACTGCAGTCCAGACACGTGGCGGTGATGCCGGGTGAAAGCTTCGGGCAGGCCTTGGCAGGGTGGATCAGGCTTAGCCTGACGCAGAGCGATGCCGGAATTGTGGAAGCCAGCAAACGGATCCTGAGCCATGCCCGGGACCTGCAGGAGAAAGCCGCATGACATCGGTTGGTGAAGCATTGCTGGCGGGCCTGAAGGTGCGCGGCGTGGACGTGATATTCGGCATTCCGGGGGTTCATACGATCGAGGTTTACCGGGGTCTGGCCGGATCGGGCGTGCGCCATGTGACAGCACGGCACGAACAGGGGGCCGCGTTCATGGCGGATGGCTATGCGCGGGTATCGGGCAAGCCGGGCGTGGCACTTGTGATCACCGGGCCGGGGCTGACCAATGCGCTGACCGCGATGGCGCAGGCGCGGGCGGATTCGGTGCCGATGCTGGTGATTTCCGGCGTCAACCAGCGGGCCAGTCTGGGCCAGGGATTGGGCCTGTTGCATGAATTGCCCGAACAGGCCGCGATGATCCGCGCGTTGTGCCCCAGTTTTCAGGTGACCGGGCCTGAGGCGCTGGAGCGCTGCCTGAACCTGGCCTTTGCCGCGATGTATGATGGTCGGGTGGGCCCGGTGCATCTGGAAGTGCCGACCGATGTGATGGGCTTGCCCGCCATGCCTGCGCAAGCGCACGTGCCGGTACGGGATCTGCCCTTGCCGGATCCAGCCAAGGTGAAGACGGCGATTGCACTGCTGTCGCGGGCGCGGCGGCCGGTCATTCTGGCGGGTGGTGGGGTGCGCGGCGCGCAAACCGGGTTGCAGGCCCTGGCCGAGCGGTTGGACGCGCCGGTTGTGCAAACGGTCAATGCCCGCGGGATATTGCCTTTTGGCCACCCGCTGTCGGTGCCCGCCTCGCCCAGTCTGGAGCAAGTGCGCGATCTGATCCGAGACGCGGACCAGTGTCTTGCCGTAGGAACCGAGTTTGGGCAGACCGATTACGACATGTATGCGCGGGGCGGTTTTCCCGATCTTGCGGGCATGATCCGGATCGACATCAGCCCGGCGCAGCTGGCGCGGCATGGGGCGGCGCTGGCGATACATGCCGATGCGGGCGCCGCCTTGACAGCGCTTCTGGCGGGCCTTGGGGAGGGCATCAGTGACTGTGACGGTGCTGCGCGCGCGGCACAGACCAGACGCGCAGCGCGGGCGGCCCTGGATCCCCATATGCCCGCGCAATTGGCGATGGTTGAAGCGATCCGGGATGCACTGCCAGGGGCCATCATTGTCGGCGACAGCACCCAGCCGGTCTATGCGGGCAACATGTATTACGAACCGGGTCGGTCCGGTGGCTGGTTCAATGCCGCGACCGGTTACGGCGCGCTTGGCTATGGCCCGGGGGCTGCTGTGGGGGCGGCGCTGGCGGCGCCCGGCGTTCAGGTGGTGTGTCTGATCGGCGATGGCGGTTTGCAGTTTTCACCCGGCGAATTGCGCACGGCGGTAGACGAACATCTGCCGATCAGCTTTGTCGTCTGGAACAACGCAGGCTTTCGCGAAATTGCCGAAGCCATGGCAAGTGTCGGGGCAAAGGTAATCGGCTGCGACCCGTCGCCTTTGAAGATGGCGCCGTTCGCTGCCGCGTGTGATCTGCCCTTTGTCAGCGTGGCCTGTGATCCAGATGCTTTGCAGGCAGTGTTGGCCATGCCATCATCGGGGCCACGAATGATCGAAGTGCGCGCTGACTGAGAATTCCTTTTCGGCAAAATACTCCCGCTGGAGGCACTGAGCAGATAGGACGGGTGCCTCCGGCGGGGATATTTGCAAACAGATGAAAGGGGTCGATGAGCCTTTCTTTTGATCAAATGACCGGGCATAAGGGCTGCGGGACTTAAGGGAATATCATGGCGAGCGGAAATATAGCGGGTGTGCCGGTTGATCGGCTGAAAGCGCTGCGGGCCCGCGAGGTGGCGCGCTATGCAAGATCCCGGCCCAAATCCGAGGCTGCACTGGCGGCTGGAGCAGCGAGCTATCTTGACGGGGTGCCGATGCATTGGATGAAGGATTGGCCAATGCCATTCCCAATGCTGGTGGCAAAGGCGCACGGCGCGAGGCTGACCTGCATCGACGGCTACGGCGTGGATGATTTTTGTCTGGGCGACACTGGCAGTATGTTTGGTCATTCGCCAAAGCCCGTTGCGCGCGCGATCGCCGGCCAAGCAGCGCGGGGGTTGACCTATATGCTGCCAACAGTTGACGCTCTGGACGTCGGCGCATTGCTGTGCCAGCGGTTTGGCGATTATCGCTGGCAAATTGCCACGACCGCGACCGATGCCAACCGCTTTGCCATCCGGGTGGCGCGGGCAGTGACCGGGCGTCCCAAAATCCTTGTGTTCAATGGCTGCTACCACGGCACGGTGGACGAGGCGATGGTCACGCTGGAGGATGGGAAGACCGTCACCAGACCGGGGCTACTGGGGCAGTTTGCGGATTTGTCTTTGTCGGCGGTGTGTTGCGAATTCAACGATCTGGCGGGGATTGAGGCGGCGCTTGCGGAGGGTGATGTGGCCGCGATTTTGACCGAGCCGGTGATGACCAATTCCTGCATGGTGCTGCCGGATACGGGCTTTCATGATGCCTTGCGCGATTTGGCCACGGCTGCAGATGCGCTGTTGATCATTGACGAGACACACACGATTTCATCGGGTCTTGGCGGCTATAGCCGCGCGCATGGGTTGCAGCCTGACATGTTTGTGGTGGGTAAATGCGTGGCAGGGGGGATGCCGACGGCCGTCTGGGGCATGACGGGCGCCGTGGCGGCGCGGTACACACACGCAAACGCGCGACGTGCGTCTGGGCATTCCGGCATGGGGACGACGCTGTCGGCCAATCCGATGCAGTTTGCCTGTCTGAAGGCGACTTTGGCCGAGGTGATGACGCCTGCGGCCTATGCCCATATGGAAAAGCTGGCAAAACGGCTGGCCGGGGCTTTGGCCGCCATCATCAAGGCCAAGGGCGCGCCGTGGCATGTGGTGCGGGTGGGGGCGCGGGTGGAATTTATCTGTGCGCCGGGGCCGTTGCGCAACGGGCGCGATGCCGCGCTTGCACACCAGCCTGAGGTGGAAAGTGCCGTGCATCTGGCCGTGTTGAACCGAGGCTGTCTGATTGCGCCGTTCCACAACATGATGTTGATCAGCCCCGCCACAAAGACCCGTCAGGTGGACCGTTTGACTGCGGCCTTTGACGAAGTGCTTTCCGAATTATTTGCTTGAGAAGATGACATGACCGATATCATGAGCCCCTCTGGTTCTACCATTGCCGAAGCGGAGGCGTTTCTGGCGGCGCATCCCGAGATTGAAGCCTTTGACATCGTCTTGCATGATTGCAACGGCATAGGCCGCGGAAAGATCATCCGGCGGCATGAATTGTTGTCGTTTTACAAGGGCGGACGGCATTTGCCGATTTCGATCTTGGGGCTCGATATCTGCGGCGAGGATGTGCATGAGACCGGGTTGATCTGGGATCAGGGCGATGGTGATCTGCGGGCCTGGCCCATTCCGGGGTCGCTGGTGGCGCTGAATGGCACCAGCCCGGCGCGCGGCGAAGTCTTCATGTCGATGTATGATCTGGCGGGGGGCAAGATGATGTCCGACCCCCGGCATGTCTTGCAGGCGCAGGCAGATGCCTTTGCGGACAAGGGATTGTTCCCGTCAGCGGCGTTTGAGCTGGAGTTCTTTTTGCTGGCCAATGAGCGGGGACCGGATGGCAAGGTACAGCCGGCGCGCGATGTGCTGGACGGGCGGGCCAGCCGCAAGACCGAAGTCTATTCGGTGGATCATCTGCACGGCATGTTGCCGTTGTTCAGCGATATCTATGCCGGGGCGGCGCTGGCCGGGATCACGGCAGAAACCATGATATCGGAATATGCGCCGGGCCAGTACGAGCTGACGCTGCAGTACCGGGCCGATGTGATGAAGGCGGCGGACGATCTGATGCGGCTGAAGCGGATTGTGCGGGCACAGGCGCGCAGGCACGGGGTTACCGCATGTTTCATGGCCAAACCGGTGGAATCCTATGCCGGATCGGGGATGCATTTTCATGTGTCGATGATGGATGCTGCGGGCAAGAACATCTTTGTCGAGGCGGTCGAGGGCCAATGGTCAGAGACGATCTTGCACGCAATGGGGGGGCTGCGGGCGACGATGGGCGAAAGCATGTTGGTGTTTGCACCGCATGGCAATTCTTGGCGGCGCTTTGCCAGCCAGTCCTATGCGCCGGTCTCGCCGACCTGGGGGGTCAACAACCGCTCTGTCGCCCTGCGCATTCCGGCGGGAGACATCAGGGCACGGCGGATCGAGCACCGGCCTGCGGGAGTTGATGCCAACCCCTATCTTGTCGCGGCGACCGTGCTGGCGGGGATCGGCCACGGTTTCGCAAGCAAGATCGACCCGGGGCCCGAGACCACAGGCAACGGCTATGCCGATGGTCAGGATGCGCCCGCAATTCCGGTTGACTGGCGGTCGGCGATCGAGGCGGCAAAGGCGTCGGACTTTCTGAAAGCCGCACTTGGTGTCGAAATGCACCGCACGTTTACCGCGATCAAGGAGGCGGAATACGCCCGCGTGGCGCGCACCGTGTCAGAGGTGGATTTCGACCTTTACCTGCATACGGTCTAAGAACGGGCTTGCAGGATTTTCACGCGTCTTTTGCCAGAACCCGGCGTGTCAGCAATACCCTGCATCGCGGGCAATCATCGCGGCATGCGTGCGGTTCTTGGCGCTAAGTTTCCGGCTTAGGGTTTTGACATGCAGTTTCACGGTGACTTCCTGCAGGTCAAGCTCACGCGCGATTTCCTTGTTTGCCAGACCCCGGCAAAGGCCGCGCAAGACATCAGCTTCGCGTTTGGTCAGCGTGGCAGCGCCGACGCGGGTTCCGGTGTCGAACTGCAGGATGCTGATCGGGTTGAAGACCTCGCCCGATGCCATCCGTCGAATTGCTGCAACCATGGCCTGCGAGCTGAGCGTCTTGGGAACAAAGCCGATCGCCCCGGCGGCGATGGCCGTTTCGGCCAGATCGCGCGACGATGTGCCCGAGATGATCGCAACAGGACAGGCCCCGGCCAAAGCGCGGGCTTGCCTCAGACCATCAACCCCGCCCATCCCGGGCATGTTGTAATCGAGCATCACAAGGTCAAACTTCGCGCGGCGAAGCAAATCCAGCACATCAGGAAGCGATGCGGCGGTTGTGACCGTCGCGAAGCCTTCTGCCAACAGGAATGCGGCTATGGTTTCTCGCACCAGATCATGATCATCGGCGAGAAGGATGTGTAATGCGTTCAAGATCTGTCTCGTAAATAGCTGGGCGTGAGGGCACCCAATTTGCTAAGATCGCTACTATAGCACCTTACGCCAAATTAGAAACCTGTCGGTTTGGCCATGACTGGCATTTTTCGGGAAATTGTTTTTGCTGGCACTGCCCGGTCCCGTCCATTAACCTGAAACCGATCCAAAGGCAGGAAAGATCTGCAAATGGCACAGAGTCCGGCGCCGCACTGGGCCGCAAAGTCGGCCCGCCTTTACGGTGTGGCCTGTCTGCTTGCGCTATGCGTGCTGGCCCTTGTGATCATGGCCGCGAGTGTGTGGCGCGAACTGGTGACCTTTGATCAGATGAAATCTGACAACACGCAATGGGCGCTGATGCAGACAGAAGTCGAATTGCTGAGGTTGGAATTATCCGTCACCGAAGCCGCAGGTGAAGACGAGCCTGCCGATCTGGCCGAATTGCGCAGCTGGTTTGACGTCGTTTACGCCCGCGCCGCATTGCTTGAGCAAAGCGAAGCCTATGCCGAGAAGCTGCGCCTTCCCGAATATTCCGCTGACGCCGCCAGGTTGCGATCTTTTCTGGACCGCACAGTCCCGTTGATTGACGGGCCCGACAGCGAGCTGCGGGCGTCGCTTTCGACTTTGGCCGGGATGTTGCCTGACATTCGCCAAGGTGCGCGCAAAATGGCGCTAAGGGCACGATCCGAGGCTGCAACCGCTACTGGCGCGCGGCAGCAAGAGGTGAAATGGACGCTATTGAAGCTGGCTTTGCTGACTGCGGTGCTGTTGATCATCCCGAGCGGTTTGACCTTGTTCTTGCTACGGATCATGCGGCTTGGCCGTCTGCAAACAAAAACCGGTGCGCTGACATCTGCCCGGTTGCAGACCATCTTTGCGACCTCGGCAGACGCCATTATCGTGACCAATCGTGGCGGCTGGATCGTGGACATCAACCCCGCAGCCGAAGCCATGTTCGGCCATTCCCGCGAAGCCGCGTTGGGCGTTCACGCCCTGGCCCTTCTGGTGCCGCCCGAACTTGTCGACGCGCAAAGCAAGGTCATCACGACAACGCTGGACGCATCTGCTGCGCGCGCCAAGGGCATGGAAAAGGGACCGTTGCGCATCGAGCTGGTCGGAAAACGGGCGGATGGCGCAAGGCTGCCGGTGGAGGTGTCTGTCGGTGCGATGCAAGTTGAATCGGGGGGGGTAATCGTGGCGCTGGTGCGTGACATCTCGGACCGGCAGATGGCGCAAACCGCGTTGACGGACGCGCTGCTGCTGGCACAGGCGGGCGACAGGGCGAAGGCCGATTTCATCGCGGTGATGAGCCACGAGATGCGCACGCCTCTGAACGGCCTGCTCGGGTCTTTGGAACTGCTGGGTGCGACAGACATGCACGCAAAGCAAAAGGATCTGGTCAATGTCATCGGGGCGTCGGGTCAGATCTTGTTGCACCACGTCAACTCTGTTCTCGATATCTCAAAAGCGGAGGCGGACCGGGGACCTGAGCTGCAGATTGAATTCGACTTTGACCAGTTGATCGCGGACTGCATTGCAAATCAGGCAGGCCTTGCGGTGACCAAGGGGCTGATGCTGAGCGCACAAGCGCCCGGAGGGCCGATCGGCAAGGTCAAAGGTGACCCGGTGCGGGTTCAGCAGATACTGCTGAACCTGATCGGCAACGCTGTGAAGTTTACCGCCAAGGGGCGTGTCTTTGTCGAGGCCGAGCGGCTGGGCCCGGAGCAACCTGTCGAAATCAGAGTGATTGACACCGGAAGCGGCATTTCCGAATTCGATCTGGACCGGGTGTTTGACGATTTCTTCACCCTTGATACGCGCTATGACCGGCCGGCGGAAGGCTCTGGTCTGGGGCTTGGCATCGCGCGGCGGATTGTATTGGCGATGGGAGGAGAGATCGGTGTGGAAAGCGTGCTGGGCGATGGCAGTCTGTTCTGGTTGCGCCTGCCGTTGCCGCAGGTAGAAGACCACGCGCCCGCGCCCGTAAAACTTGCAGCCTTCCCTACCGCAGCACAATTCCGGGTTCTGGTGATCGAAGACAATCCGGTGAACCGATTTGTGTTGCGCCGTTTGCTGGAAGAAACCGGACATAGCGTGACCGAAGCCAACAATGGCGTCGACGGGGTGAAGGCCGCGATCGCCGAGGGCTTTGACGTCATCATGACCGATATCTCAATGCCCGGTCTGGACGGGGTCGAAGTGGCCCGCCAGATCCGGGCGCTTGACGGGCCATCGCAACGTGCCAGAGTGATCGCAGTGACAGCCCATGCCATGACCGCCGATCTGCAGCGATTTCGTGCGGCAGGTATTGATGATTGCTTGACAAAACCCATCACGCGGCTGGGCCTGGCCGCGGCCTTGGGTGGCGCGACCGCGCCCGAGCCGCCCTTGAGGGATGCGCCGATCCTGGACAAAAGCCAAATCGCCGACCTGAACACCAGCCTTGGCAGCACCGCCACCGTCGCCCTGATCCTGCGCGTGATCGCAGAGGGCGACGCTGCAGAAACCGATACAGCGTGGCTGGCGGATGTGTCCGGCAAATCGCGCTTGCACGCGCTTGCCGGATCGGCGGGGACATTCGGGGCACGGGCGTTGCAACTGCGACTGGCGATGCTTCATGATGCCTGCGCAGCAGATGACAGTGCCAGTGCCGCCCTGTTTTCCGTTGGCATTTCGGAGCTTTGGCACGAAACACGCAAGGCATTCTTGCAAGAGGTCGCGCTTTTGCAAGCTGATCAGCCCAAAGTTGCGGCGGGGGCCTGACCGGCCGCCAACCGCAGGGCCCGCGCCATCAACCCGGGCACGCGAGGATCAAGACCCAGAGGCGGCAGTACCTGTCCGGTAAACCCTGCCTCGGCCAGGGCCTGCGGCAAATCATCTGTCACATGCCCACCTCTGGCCGCAAAAAACGGCAGACAAACGGCATTCGGCCCAAAATGGCCTGCGACATCGGAAATCCTGGGGGATTGGTCGATAAAGCCTGCCTCGACCTGTGCGAAGCCTGCGGCCTGCAACTGACGAACCATGGCATAGGCGACGTCTGCGGGGGCGGTGCTGCGAAACGATCCGTGTGCGGCAAGCAGCACCCCGATCGGTTTCAGCGCAGATTTTTCCATGGCGTCTTGCGCGATTTTCACGGCCAGCGCCTGAACTGCAGGATCAAGCCCGAACGGGGAAAGGCACTGCCAGTTGGCTGCACCCGCAGATGCAAGCCGGTCGGGAAGGTGCGTGGTGGTGAACCATCCCCCGGACATGAACATCGGGTAGACAAGGCCCATGCGGCTTTGGACCGCGCGGGCCAAAGCATCAGGATCCGCCAGAGTGGCGGAGGTGACTTGCCACCCGGGAAGGTGGGTGGCGACTGCGGTAGCAAGCAGGGCAAGCTCTGCCTCGGCCGGGGCGGGATCGGACGGTTGGCCATGGGCCACGATCAGGGCGTGCTGAAGAGGATGATGTGCCACGCGAAGGACCTGGTTGAACAGAGATTGCTTGAAGCTAGGTCTGAAAGTGCAAGCAGCAAGCACATCCCTATGGATCGCCTGGTACACCGTAACTGGGGGCTAGGTTCGGGTTCAGGGCACGCTGCACATAGGCCGCCATCTGGGGCTGATAGACCGACCAGGCGGCGGCAAGCAAGTCGATAGGGCAGGCGTCGGTCCAGTCGCAGCGCAGATCAGCGGCAGGCCAGGACAGTTTGTCAACAATCAAGAGCCCGGCGGAATGCAGATCACCCGCTTCGCCGCCTGCGTCGCGTCCTGCACGCAGGGCTGCAATCAGGCGATCCCCGAAAGGGCCAGTCGCTGCGGCAAAGGCCGCAAGCATGGCCCCGGGCACGCGGTCACTGGCCAGAAGGTTGCCACCCGCGATGACATTTTGCGCCTTCGCCACTGCGAAAATGCCAAGCATGCCTGATCCGCAATGAAAGTCCGTGTCGCCTGTGGCGTCAACAAGCAGCAACTGGCGATGACTGATGTGGGGGGACGCGGCCACAACCGCCTGCATCGCCTGGCCCGCTGTTTGGCCCCTGGCGAGACTGTCAAGCAGGGCGGGGCCAAGGGCCGGATCGGTGATGTTTTGCGAGGCGGCCACACCGACGCCCGCTTTTGCATGGCTGCAACGGGCGGCGACCGCAGGCGATGAGGACGCGATGACCATGCCGAATTGATGCGTGTCGGGGCAACGGGCGAGCAAAGATAATGTCATCAGATGTCTCCTTTGGCAGACGCCGGGGGCTGCGCGCCCCCGGACCCTGCGGAGTATTTTAGCGAAGAAAAACCGAGAACTGACCATTGGGCGTTCGTCAAACGGGGATAACGGCGGTGGCGTCTATTTCGACCAGCCAATCGGGGCGGGCAAGGGCGGTGACGACAATCCCGGTGGACACCGGATGCACGCCTTTGATGTATTCGCCCATGGTACGGTACACCGCCTCGCGGTGGCGCACATCGGTAAGGTAGACGACGACTTTGCAAAGGTGTTCCATTTTGCCGCCGGATTCTTCGATCAATTGGCGGATGTTCTGCATGACTTTGTGGGTTTGCTCGACCGGGTCATGGCTATTGATATTTTTCGAGGTTTCAATGTCTTGTGGGCATTGACCACGCAGAAAGATCATCGTGCCGCGCGCCACGACCGCTTGGGCCAGATCATTGTCGAGGTTTTGTTCGGGGTAAGTATCACGCGTGTTGAAAGGGCGGATGCGGGTATGGGCCATGGCGGGCGTCCTTATGTCGGGTCAGGCGTTTTGGTGGTCAGCAGCATAGGCAAGATAGGCGCGCTGAGTGGCGATGTGTTCGGTCACATGTTTTGCATCATGCCACACACCCCAGATGAACGCCGATCCGCGTCGCGATTGCCATGGCAGGCCAACAAAGTAGATGCCGGGCTCGGTGGACACACCGCGTTGGTGGCGGGGGCGGCCTTTTTCGTCGAGTGCTGCAACTTTGAGCCAGCCGAAATCGGGGGCGTAGCCGGTGGCCCAGACGATCGAGGTGATGTTGTGTTGGAACATATTCAAAGACAGCACGGGGTTGGTCACGCAGTCAGGATCAGGCGGGATCAGGTGTGCCTCAGGTTCTGGCGGCAGATCAACCGCGTTGCGCAGGGCCCAAGCATCGGCCTGTTCCAGCACTGAAAGGTAATCGACATCGCCGCGGGCCAGATTGGCGGCAAGGTCGGGCGCGAAAGTCATGGTGCCATCTTGAAAGCCATTTGCGCGACCCATGAGTGTTATGCCCTCAGCGGCGAGGCGGCGGAAATCGACGGTGCGGCCACCGTTTGCGCCGCTGACGGCGATGGTGACATGTCTGGTGTTGGGGGGTGCCTCGACATCCCATTTGTTCAAGACACCCAGCCACCAGACAAAATCACGGCCCCGGTAGCTGCGCGGCGGGCGGCCATGGGGGCTTACTGATAGGGTGACGCTGCGGCCAGACTTACGCAGTTCATCGGCGATTTGAGCGCCGGAAGACCCGGCGCCAACGACAAGCACTGCACCGGGGGGAAGCTGCGCTGGGTTGCGATAATCGGCGGAGTGTAGCTGCGTGATGCCAGCCCTTCGCGGCACCATTTCTGGGATAACCGGGCGCTGGAAAGGGCCGGTTGCGGCCACAATGTAGCGCGCCGTTATTGGGCCTGCGGTGGTTTCAACATGGAACCCCGGCCCGCCTTTATTGCGGCGCACCTCTTTAACCTCTACCCCGCAGCGGATGGGAGCAGCGATTTTTGCGGCATAGGCCACAAAGTAATCGGCAACCTCTTCCTTGCCGGGAAAGGCTTCGGGATCACCCGCAAATTCCATCCCTGGAAAGCGGTCATGCCACGCGGGGCCGTTGGCAACCAGACCATCCCAACGCCGGGTGCGCCAACGTTCTGCAATGCGGGCGCGCTCTACCACCAGATGCGGAATACCGTGGCGGGTGAGATGTTCGCTCATCGCGACCCCGGCCTGCCCTGCGCCGATAACCAGCACTTCCACGTTTTCGGCTTGCATGATTCTAATCCTGTGGCGCGATACGGCCCGCGATGTACTGCGCGAATTCGAAATTGGGGCGTTCCAAATGGCTAAGAGTGCCGGGCGCGGACATTTGCGCGCTGAGGCCTTGATAAACCCGCTCAACGCAACCCTTGTCTTCGATATTCACATCGTCCAGCAGGGCTTTGATAGTTGCAAGGTGGGCGGGTGCATCGGAGTCGGCGCACCAATCCGCGCTCATCCCGCCGCCATAGAGCACATTGACATGGCCAGGGCCGTCTGGCGTCAGGCAAAGATACCAAAAATAGCCCGGCGTCAGGGTGATCAGCAGCGCGGGGTAAATCGACAGAAGCCACGTAATTCGCCGCTGATCGCCTTGCAGGCTGGTGTTGGACGGATGGGCCAGCGACAGCGGGATAGTGTCGTTTTTCATGATGTAGTGGTAGTTGAAGGACGCAAACCCTTCGGGGCAGGTCATTTTCAGCAGGTCAACCGAGCCGCCGATGGTGCCGGAATGGCAGACCGGCAGATGGTAACTTTCCATGAAATTCTCGGCCAGCACTTTCCAGTTGGTGGCCCAACGAAATTCTTCGCGAAACGTCTCGCGGTAGATGGACATATCGAGGTAGCCGACAAGGTTTTCGACGTCTTTGAGTTGCACCTGCGGGTCTGGCGCATCGGGGTTCAGGGTGACCATGATCCAGCCCAGCCAGTTTTCAACGTGCACCTTCGGCAGCGCAATCTGATCTTTGCAGAACGCCTCATTCTGCGTCATGGCGGGGGCGCCGCGCAGGGTGCCGTCAAGGTTATAGGTCCAGGCATGGTAGGGGCAGATGATCAGTTTGGTATTGCCGCGCCCTTGCAGAAGGGTGGACATGCGGTGGCGGCAGACGTTGGACATGCCGCGAAGGGTGCCCTCTTTATCGCGCAGGATAATGATCGGCTCGCCCGAGATGTGCATGGTGAGATAATCGCCGGGATTTGGCAGAGCGTCGGCGCGGCCCGCACAGAGCCAGTCACGGGCGAAGATGTGCTTCAGTTCCGTCTCGGCAAATTCGGGCGAGGTATAGACCGATTTTGGCATGGCGCGGGCTTGATTGAACGGCACGCTGACATTGGCGCGCAGTTCAGCGATCGGCGAAAGGACTGGGTCGCGCAACGTCACGTTGAATTCCCTTTCATCAGGCTGCCTCATCTGGCAGCCGGGGACCAATTGTGTGGCGGCCGACAGGGCGAAAGTCTTGCAAACCGCTGGCACAGCCAGAGTGTTGCGACAGATTGACCTATGTTGCGGGTCACGAAAAGACCAAAGATTCCGGGCCGAGGTGGCGGGGCTGCGACAGGCAGATTGTTCACGGAAATCTCGCACTCTGTCACCTCTTCGCGAGAGGGCTATTCGGTTGGGGATTTTATATGCCACCTTGTGTAGCGATTGTCGTCTCAGGAGCGAAAAGGAGCATTCAATGTTAATCAAGACTGTGCTTGCCGCGGCTTTTGCCGGGCTGATTTCTACGGCCGCATTTGCGGGCGATCAATATGTTGACAAGACCGGCTACGCGGCTTCGGGGTATGATGTTGTGGCCTATTTCGATCTGCAGCAATCGAAGGTTGGTCAATCGCAGCCGGAAGCCATTCCGGGCCGGGCCGAATTTTCGGCAGAGTATAATGGCGCAAAATTCGCATTCGCGTCGCAGGCCAATCTGGACAAGTTCAAAGCCGACCCGGCAGCTTATGCCCCGCAATTCGACGGGCATTGTGCCTATGGCGTGGCACAGGGCGGCAAGGTTCCGGGCAACCCGAACCTGTGGCGGATTGTTGATGGCAAACTGTATCTGAACATTAACAAAAGTGTTGTCGGCTTTTGGGAAGGCGACATTCCGGGAAATATTTCCGTCGCAGGAAAGAACTGGAAAGGCGGGCTGGAGCCGCAAGCCGCATCAAACAGCCGCATTCCCAAGTTTACATCGGCTGCACCAATAGCAAACTGAAACCATGATGACAGGTGCTTCACTGCGCGTATCTCGGCGCGGCCTGTTGGCTTTGATGGCCGGTGGCAGTCTTGCCGCCGGTCTTTACCTGTTTGGGGATCCGGCAAGATCTGATCCCATCGCGCCCGAAGTGGCCCTTGCCCGGATGCAAGACAGGTCTTTGATCCTGGTCGATATCCGCAGGCCTGACGAATGGGCGTTGACGGGTGTTGCCCGAGGCGCTGCCCTGATTGACATGCGCGATGAGGATTTCGTAAAAACGCTTGACCGGTTGACGGGCGGCAACCGGGCGGCGCCGATTGCCCTGATCTGCGCCAAGGGCGTGCGGTCGCGGCGAACCGCCGCCAAGTTGACGAAGGCGGGGTTTGCTTCGGTTCTGGATGTTTCGGAGGGCATGTTGGGGTCTGCCGCAGGGCCCGGCTGGATTGCCCGAGGATTGCCGGTGATACCTTACCTGCCCGGAGAGTGATGAATGAGTTTTACGCGCAGGGTTGGTCAGACGATCAGTTTCGCCATGCTTGTTTTGCCCGGGTTGGCTTTGCCGGCTCTGGCGGGCTGCCTTGATCGCGACGGTGCCTGCAAGATTGCCTTGGGCGAGTATCACATCGCGCGACCCGCGGGTGCGGAGGGCGCGTTGCCCGCCGTGATGTTTCTGCACGGTTATGGTGGCAATGGCGGGCAGACCCTGAAGAACACCGGCATGGTCAATGCGATTCTGGCGCGGGGCTATGGGGTGATCGCGCCGTCGGGGCGGGACGAACTGGGAAATGAGGGCCGCGATTGGTCGTTTCATCCCGATTTCCACGAAGCCCGCGATGAAACCGTTTTCTTGCGCGCTGTGCTGGAGGATGCCGCCGCAAACCATGGCATAGACCGCGACCGAATATTGCTGGCGGGGTTTTCTATTGGCGGCTCAATGGTGGCATATGCCGCCTGCGAGGACCCCACGCTTGCCGCAGCCTATGCCCCGGTTGCCGGCAACTTCTGGCGGCCCTACCCGCAGACCTGTGCCGGTCCGGTACGATTGCTGCATACACATGGCTGGAGCGACAGCACCATGCCGTTGGAGGGGCGGATCCTTGGGGCGGGCGACGGGGCCGCGACGCAGGTTCGGCAGGGGGATGTGTTCGCGTCGATGGAGCTTTGGCGGGCGACCAACGGATGCACCAAGATGGCGGCGGACAGGTTTGCGATGCAGGGCGAATTCTGGCATCGGTCCTGGCGTCGGTGTACGCCCGGCTCAGCCCTCGAATTTGCGCTGTGGCCCGGATCGCATGCGGTGCCAAGGGGGTGGGCCGACATGGCGCTTGACTGGTTTGAGGGTTTGTAAGGCCGTCCGATTGCAGCAAGGCCTCTGCCCGTCTGCGCGGCGAAGACCACGGAGAGGCGCTATTCTGCCGCGAGGCCCAATGCTGCGGGTTGCACCAACAGGTTAGCATAGCGCGCGCGCGCTTTGACTGCAGCCAGCACGATGGCGGGCGGTGTGCGGCTTTCGGCGGTTGCCAGACGCATGGCGCCGAACCGCGCCCCGATCACTGACCGTTCGCTTAGCGCCGACAAGGGCACGGCCAACATCAGGCACAGGCCAACCGGCAGCAACCAGAAGGTGATGGCACCGGTTGCAATGCCGATCGCAATCGCTATGCCAAGCAAGCTTTCAATGCCGTGAAACAGCACAAGGGCGCGCAATCCGTGATGCGCCCCGTTCCGGCTTTGCGGGGCCCAGATATCGCGTTTGGACAGCATGCTGAACAGGACCGACACCACCTGCTGAACCATCAAGATCGGCGCGTAGATGAAGGTTACCGCAATTTCGACCAGCAATGCGCCAAGGAAAGACAGCGTTCCGCCAAATGCCACGCGCTTGGGCCGACTGCAAAGAATGCTGATCGCGGACAGCAATTTTGGCCCCAGCAGCATGATCAGCACGCAAGCCAGCAGGACCCCGCCGCTGTTGCCGAACCCTTCGATCAGTCCGGCAACCGGTGGTGCACCTTCGATGCCCAGCGTTGGAGACGTCATTTCGGGTGTCGCCCAGATCGCCAGCAAGACCAGCCAGACCGGGGCCAACAGATAGCTGACAGCCCCTTGCAGCATGTGGAACCGCGACAGCGGGTGCAAGCCGCGCGCGCCCAGAACATGCAGATGCTGCAGATTGCCCCGGCACCAGCGACGATCCCGCTGGACATAGCCGATCAGGGAATTCGGGGTCTGCTCAAAACTGCCTTCGATCTGCGGCACGAAGCGCACGCGCCAGCCGGCCCGCCGCATCATCGCCGCCTCGACAAAATCATGCGACATGATCAGGGTCTTGCCACCCAGATGCGGCAGCCCGGCAGATGCGGCAAAGGCGCGGGTGCGGATGATGGCGTTGTGGCCCCAGTAATTCGCCTCGCCCTTGGTCCATGTGGCAAGGCCGTTGGCCAGCAGCCAACCATGCGCCCCGGTGGCAAATTCCTGCACCCGTGCGAAAAGCGAGGTGGAGTGTATAAGCTTTGGCCAGGATTGAACCAGCCCGGTATCGGGATCATTGGCAAGTTCGCGGCGCAGGGTCAGCACGGCTTGCGCACTCATCAGGCTGTCGGCGTCGAGCACCAGCATGGCATCATAGCGCGCGCCCCAGCGGGTAACCCAATCTGCAATATTGCCGGTCTTGCGATCCGTGTTGCGGGCGCGCAGACGGTAAAAAATGTCGAACACGTCGCCCTGTTCCTGGCGCAGCGCCTCAAAGGCGCGCCACTCCAGGGCGGCAATGTCGGCATCGCGCGTGTCGGAAAGGATGAACAAACTGAACCGGCCAGCCTCGGGTCTGGTGCGCAGACTGGCAAGCAGTGCCGCCGCATTGCCAAAAACGTCGGACGGGTCTTCATTGTGGATCGGGATCAGCAAGGCGACGCTGAGATCGGGGGCGGCACGACTGAGACGGATGTCTGGTCGCTGAAAGATGCCCGCGGTCAGGCCCACAAGGGCGGTGCCCACTGAAATCGCAATCCACAGAAAGGCAAATCCGGACAAGTAAAGGTGCAGATGTTCGACCCATGTCAGCCCGCCACGCGCAAGGGCATCGGCCTGCGCCCAGATGAACGCTGTGGTGATCATCAGCGCAGGCAGGAAGGCCGCAGCCCGCCACAGCCAGATCCGGCCGTTCTCGGCCACCAGGATACGGCGAGGTTGCGGTGCCACCGCAAAATCCTGCACCGGCATCGCCAGCGGCGCGGGCGCGGGCATCGCCTCGCAGGGGTCTGCGTAGGATCGGATCAGGCCGTCCATCGGTACAACCAGACCTCGCTATAAGCACCCGTCGGCACGGAAAGTTGGGCGCGAAATTCGATAAAGGGTTCTGTCCCGGGATCAAACGACAAGGCCAGACGCGGGCCCCCTGTGGCCGGGTTGATCTGGATCAGCGGGTTCGACAACATCTTGCCATGGCTGTTGGCAACCGTGGCGGTTAGCAGTGAAAGATCGTCAGGCAAAGCGTCGGTTCTGGCGAAATCAACCGTGGCGATCAGCCCGTGTTCATAGGCAGCCCCCAACCTTGTGTTGGTGATCGGGGCCAGAGCACCCGGCAATTCGGGCTCACCACCCCAGTTGAGACGGTAGGTCATCCGGCGCGACGTGCCGGCCTTGAACGGGTCTTTCGGCCGCCAATAAGCGACGATATTGTCGTTGATCTCTTTGTCGGTTGGAAGTTCGACAAGCGTGATGGCACCTTCGCCCCAGCCTTCGCCCGGTTCAACCCAAAGCCCCGGACGGCGGTGATACTGCGCCACAAGATCGGCAAAATCATCGAACTTTCTGGCGCGCTGCATCAGGCCAAAGCCCCGCGGGTCTTTGTCGCCAAAGCTGCTGACCTGAGTGTTCACCGGGTTTGCAAGCGCGCGCCACAAAACTTCGCCAGCGCCATTCCAGATCAGCAGGCCATCGTTGTCATGTACTGCGGTGCGGAAATCGCTGAACCGATTGCGGTTGGTTTCATCGAACAGGAACATCGAGGTCAGGGGTGCCACGCCGACATGGGCGAGATCGCGGCGTGCGTAAAGCTCGGCCTCGACATCCATTTCCAAAGTCAGGCCGGGGCGGACGGTGAATTTGTAGGCGCCGCTGACACCGGGGCTGTCCATCAACGCATGAATGATGAAGCTGCGCTTGCCGGGGCCGGGCCGTTCAATCCAGTACGCAGTGAAATCGGGGAATTCTTCGCCGGTAGGTTCGGCGGTATCAATGGCAAGACCCCGCGCCGACAGCCCGTAGATCTGCCCGGTGCCGATGGCGCGGAAATAGCTGGCCCCCTGCATCACCATGAATTCTGTGAAGATCCCGGGTGTTACCAATTCAGACCGCAGACGGAAACCGGAATAGCCCATGGTTTCATCAATCGGCAGGTCAGGGAAACTGTCGGTCTTGTCGAAAACCTTGATGTCATAGGGCAGCGGCTGCGACAACCCGCCCTCAACCACGTTAATTTCAACCGCGCGGGGAATATAGAGACCTGCGGTAAAGGTATCCAGCCGCAGGGCAGCGTCAGTGTCGTTCCACAGAGCGTTGCGTTCGGCGAACCAGATATGGCTGAATTCATCAAAGCTGAGATCGCGCCAAGCCTGCGGGATCATCGGGCGCATGGCATAGGGTTTGCCCGCAAGGTCGGCAGCCCGTGCGCGCACCACATCAAAGGAAAACGGTGTGGCTTCGCCCTTTGGGGCCAGTGGGGTAACCGGCAATTCCTGTGCATTCAACGGGGCAGCCGCCGCCAGTGCCATCAAAGAGACCAGAAATTCACGACGGATCATGCTTTGACTTCCTTTTTTGTCCAAGGCTTGGCCTTGAACCATTGTGCAATATAGGCAACCAGCGCAATTCCCGCAGCCCCCAGTAGATTGACCCAGACCATCGACAAGCCATCGCGGCCGACAGCATCAAAGAGTGCCGTAAGCAGAACCGCGTAAAACATCGAGAACACGAACACGGCAAGCGACTGCTGGCCGACCGTCACGATCACCGGTAGCACCTTGGACCACAGACGCGCCAAGACAGGATTTGCGGGCCCGGCGCTGATGCGCGCACCCTTGGGGCCGACAAAAGCAACCGCCAGGTAGGCCAGCGCCAGAAAATGCATGTAGCGCAGGATGCCGAAGTTGCTTTTGTTAATCAGAACATCATTGGCTTTGCGCCAAGCCTGAATTTCGGGGAACTGGCCGATGATCCGGAAATAGGCGAAAGGCACAGACACGAGAACGATTGTCGCGGCCAACCAGACCAGGCGACGGTCGATCGGCGGGGCCTTGAGCCAGCCCATCATGAAAGCAAAACCGGTAAAGAACACCAGCTGCCAGCCAAAGGGGTTGAAAAACCAAGGCCGGGCAGAGTTCGGTTCGGCAGGCAGATTAAATCCGCTGACATTGGCGACCAGCCAAAGACCCACGACAAAAACCGCAGCGAGGGCCAGATGGATGCGCGACAGCGCAACCACGATGGGCATCATCGCCAGAACCACGATGTACATTGGCAGGATGTCAAAATAATTCGGCACATAGCTGAGCGTCAGCAATGCCGGCACATGCACCAAAGGCGCCCCGAAGAAGCGGTAGAGATTGAGCATTCTGGTATAGTCAACATCGGTTGCCTGTAGCGATGTCAGCCAGACCGTAGTGGCCGCGATGACGAAGAAAAGGCCGATATGCGCCCAGTAGACCTGCCAGATGCGGAAAATGACGCGCGAGGTGCCGATGACCAGGCCCTGTTCGCGAAATACCCGGCCAAAGGCAATGGCCGACGCCATACCCGAGCAGAAAACGAACATTTCGGTCGCATCGGAAAAGCCAAAGCGTGCGGGGATCCACAAGGCCAGCCAATCACGTTGGATATGGGCCACGAGAATGATGAACATCGCAATGCCACGAAAAAAATCCAGGCGCAGATCACGCTGCCGCGTTGTTGCGAACGCCGCCGCATGGGCTTTGCCCGGCCTGTTCAAATCATCGATCAGCATGCTGGTCATGGCCGTGCCTTTATTGCGCGGCGTGAACAAAAGTATTACGCCGCATCGCAGCAATAGCGTCACGCCGCAGCGCAGTAAAGTGATCTTCTGCACCCGCCCTCAGGGAAATCCGCTGCAATAACAACGCTTCAGCCTTGTCAGCCTGACCCGCGCGAATTCCCGCGTCGATGGTCAGCCGTTCGAAGACGTCGCGCTGCGCGTGGCTGCCGCCGATGGATTGCATCACCGGGCGGGCGCCGGAAAGGGCAACAAAAGACGCCTCGAAATTGCCTTCTGCAAAAGCGGCCAGACCCTTCGCACAGGCCAAGCCGGGATGGGCGAGGATCTTGTCGAACTCGGCATCCGGCATGGATTTGGCGGTTTGGCCGAGGCGCGACAACAATTTCTGGATGGCAAGATCCCGCTCACCGCCCATCAGGGCCAGCATGTAGTGCAGGTCTGCAAAGGCCAGGCAACCATCGTCGATTCGGCTTTCGGACAGGTCTGCCAGTTCGTCCCAGCGGGTACCGACGCAGATGCCTTCAAGCTGCAAGCGCATCAGCAGAGACGACGCATTGGCGATATCGCGGTAGTCATCGGTTTTGTCGGCCCGCATCTTGCTGTCATAAATGTCAAGCACAGCGTCAATCTGCCCCTGATCCAGATGCATCAAAGCCTTGTGCCACCACACATGATAACGAAAGTTGTTGCAATGCAGCCAAGACCCGTCACGCGCGGTGATCAGATCAATGCCGCGCTGCGACTGGGCCGTCATGTCATAGACATGAGTGACTGCATGCAGGCCCCATGCGTCATCCGGTGCGGCTTCCAGACCGAACAGGCCTGCCGCCTCAGCCCCGGCATAATCGCCGGTTTCTTCCAGAGTGAAAGCATGACATCCATGCGCGAAGCCGCGCAAGGCGTGGTCCGGGCCATGGGCAGCCAGCACGCGTTCAACCGAGGCGCGCATGCCTTTGGCATCGCCCATCACAAAGCGGATGGCCTGTGACAGCTTCATCGCCAGAGTGTCAGCAGGGTTGACGGCAAGAATGCTTTCAAGTGCGGCGATTGCCTGCGTCGGATGGCCGTTCAGCCAGACCCGCAGGGCCTGAACAAACGCCTGTTCCCGGGGATGGTTTGCCCGCCCGTTCATCGCCAGTGCCAAAGCTTCGGTCGCGGTGGCCACCATTTCGCGGCGGCCAAGCAACATGCAAAACAGGCCGCGCACTGCCTGCGCCATGGCAAAATCGGGATTTGCCGCCAAGACCGCGCCCAAATGCGTAGGTGTGGTGGACCCATGCGCCAGAAAAGCCCGGATCGTGGCGTTCCAGTCGTTCAGGCTGGCGGCATCTTGTAACGACGTGTCGCCATAACAAACGTCCTGCATACGGGTAGCTCCTGGTCTTCTGACGGGTTGAGTTGGTTCTAAGGACGTGTTTGTTGCCTTAGCATCAACCGACATTTGGGTGAGGCACGGTTTTGTGAAGTCGAGTGATCAAAATTATAGCTTTGCATACAGAGCTTGTGACAATTGATATCGTTCGAGCAGCGATTTGAGCCAGAACTTGCCGCTTTGTCATAATCCTAAAGGCTGCGCAACAGGGCTTGGGTATCAGCCCCCAAGCGCGGCGGGGCCAGGCGGTATTGCACCGGTGTGCGCGACAATTTCAAGGGGTTGCCAAGCAATTGCACAGAGCCGCCGGTAACCCCTGCTGCTGCCATTTCGATGACTGACCCGCGCGCGCGGGCCTGGGACGAGTTCAGCGCCTGCCCGACGGTCTGAATCGGCCCGACAGGAACTTTCACCGCCTCGAGTGCGGTCACAAGTCCGGCTACGGTTTGTCTGGCCAAAGCGGGGGTCAAATGCAGGTACAGGGCTGCGCGGTTTTGCAATCGGGCGGGATTGGTGGCGAAATCAGGATTTGCAGACAGCGAGGGCAGGCCCAGCACATCGCAGAACCGGGCAAATTGCGCGTCATTGCCGACCGCCAGAATGACATGGCCATCAGACACTTCGACCACGTCATAGGGCACGATATTGGGGTGACCATTGCCGCGCCGGATCGGATCTTTGCCGGATGCAAGGTAATTGGTGCCTTCGTTGATCAACCAGGCGAGTTGGCTATCCACCAAGGATATATCGATATGCTGACCTTCGCCTGTACGTTCACGGTGGCGCAAAGCGGCCAGAATGCCGACGGTCGCATACATGCCGCACATCACATCGGCGATGCCGACACCGACTTTGGACGGCACACCCTGCGCTTCGCCGGTCAGCGACATGATGCCGCCAAAGCCCTGCGCCATCAGATCATAGCCCGGCTTTTCACGGTTCGGACCGGTCTGGCCGTAGCCGGAAATGGAGCAATAGACCAGACCGGGGTGGGCGGCACAGAGCGTGGCATGGTCAAGTCCGTATTTGACCAATCCGCCGGGCTTGAAGTTCTCAACCACAATATCGGCGCGGGCGGCCAGTTTGCGCAACGTTGCTTGGCCGTCTGGTGTTGCCATATCAACGGTGATCGACTGTTTGTTGCGATTTGCAGCCATGAAATAGGCGCTCAGATCGCCTTCGGCCCCGGGCGCATAGGGGGGGCCCCAAGTGCGGGTGTCATCGCCGCCCTCGGGGTTTTCGATTTTCAGGATGGTGGCGCCCAGATCGCCCAAAAGCTGCGTCGCGTAGGGGCCCGCCAGAATGCGGGTCAGGTCCAGAATGACCACCCCGTCAAGCGCCATCGGTGTGTCAGATGCGGCCATCATAAGCCCCCTTTTCAATGACGGCGGCGATGACGGTGAAGGTGCCCGCTGTTTGTGCAGCACCGAGGGCGGCGCGCAATTCGGCGCGGGTTTTTACCGTGACCCCTGCCCCGCCAAAAGCCCGACCAATGGCTGCGATGTCATGCAGGCCGAAATCGACACCCGTATTGGGCATCTGGCGTTGGCGTTGTTTCAGTTCGATCAAGGCGAGGCTGGCATCGACAAAGACCACGAATATCGTGCGCAAACCAAGTTCCTGTGCCGTGGCAAGTTCGCCTGCCACCATCAGGAACCCTGCGTCACCGCTGAAGGACACCACCGTGCGGGTGGGTTCCACCAAAGACAGCCCCATCGCCATGGGAAGCGCGCAGCCCATGGTGCAAAGGCCCGAGGACTGGATCAGGTCGCGGGGCTGGGTGCAGGCCCACATCTGTGACAACAAAATGCGGTGCGCACCGGAATCGGCGGTGGCCAAAGTTGTGACGGGAAGGGCGGCGCGGCATTCGGCAATGACTGCGGCGGGGCCCCAAGGGTCGGTGATGGGGAAAGACCGGGCAAGGGCGGTGCGGGTTGCCGCAATTTCGCCATTGACCCAGGTTGGTTGCGGGTCGATGCCATCTGAAAGCGCGTTCAGGCTGGCCACGCAATCCGCAACGAACGGAAAGCTGGCCTGATGCATGTAGTGGCGGTTCGGCTCTGCCGTGATGTCGATCACGGACACATCGGCGAGATCCCAGAGATTGCGCCAGCCGGGGCGCATTTCGATCGGGTCATAGCCAAGGCACAGGATCAGATCGGCCTTCGCAACAAGCGGCAACAGGTGTTTGTCTGCCAGCGGTGACAGGCCCGCACCACCAAGCGAAAGCGGGTGGTTTTCATCAATCAGCCCCTTGGCCTTGTACGTGGTGATCACGCCAAACCCGAATTTCTCGGCAAATGCGGTCAGCGCCGGGCCGGCGCTGTCATTCATCGCATCAAGACCGACGATCATCAGGGGGCGTTTGGCGTGGGCGATTGCCACGCGGGCGGCATCCAGCATCGGGCCGGGGGCGGGCATGGTGGGGCCGGGCCGGGTTGCAAGCGGCGCGTGGGCGGCCGCGATCATGCTCCTCGAAGACCTGCGGTTGCGGCGAGTCGTTCAGCGTCTGATTCCGGCGTGAACGTCTGTCCGCGCTGCCAGGCGAAACTGGAGACCCCGTTGGCGTGTTCCGCCTGCGGAGCGCTGGTCGCTGAAGCCACGGGC
>JANNSG010000147.1:0-3042 GCA_031402355.1 Pseudorhodobacter sp.
CCGAAGTAGCCGATGTCGCCGCACGCTTTGATGCCACCCCGTTCGACATTGACGGCGTGTTCTGGTCACACCGTGGCGATACCTGCACCTTCGATACCCTGATCACGGAATTCGGCTTGTCCACCCTTGCGCTCGACCGCTTGGCAACCGTCGTGCGCGGCGCGGACACCGACCGCCACGATATCGCGCCGCAAGCCGCTGGTTTGCTGGCCATTTCCGTTGGCCTGTCGCGTATGTTCAAGGATGATCTGGCGCAGCTTGATGCCGGCATGACGCTTTACGACGCCCTCTATCGCTGGGCCCGCGATGGCTTTGACGAAGGCCACGACTGGCCTGCAGGGCGTGCCTGACATGACCCCAACCCTGCCCGAGATGACCCGCGTGTTCGCCCGCATCGGGCTTTTGTCTTTTGGCGGCCCGGCAGCCCAGATTGCGCTGATGCACCGCGAACTGGTGGAAACCCGGCCTTGGGTGACCGAAAAAGACTATCTGTCCGCCTTGTCGTTTTGCATGCTTTTGCCGGGGCCAGAGGCCATGCAACTTGCCACATGGACCGGCTGGCGCCTGCATGGCACCAAAGGCGGGTTGATCGCGGGCCTGTTGTTCGTGCTGCCCGGTGCGGCCGTGGTTCTTGCCCTGTCGATGATTTACGCGGCCTTTGGCGCTTTGCCATTGGTGGCCGCATTGTTTACCGGCGTGCAGGCCGCCGTCGTCGCCATCGTGATAGAGGCCTTGCTGCGGGTCTCAAAACGCGCGTTGAAGGGCCGCATTCACTGGTTTATCGCCGGGGTGGCCTTCCTTGGCTTGTTTGCCCTGAACATCCCTTTTCCGGTGATCATCATCGCCGCCGCCGTGTTCGGGGCCTTCACCGCCAAGCCCGGCATCACCGCGCAGCCCGCCCCTGTCAAGCACCCCGCCGCAGGCACCATAAGCACCCTTTGCCTCTGGGGCGCCCTGTGGCTGATCCCGCTTGCCGCCCTTTGGATGTTCGAGCAGGGCCTTCTGTTCGAAATTGGTTTTTTCTTTTCCAAACTTGCCGTCGTCACCTTTGGCGGTGCTTATGCTGTGCTGGCATGGATGACCCAGGCCGTGGTGCAAGACAATGGTTGGCTGACCCTGCCACAAATGATGGATGGCCTCGGCCTGGCTGAAACAACGCCCGGTCCACTGATCCTGGTGACAGAATTCGTAGGCTACCTTGCCGCACATAAAGCCGGCGGTTGGGCTTACGGCATCGCCGGGGCTGTCGTCACGCTGTGGATGACATTCGTGCCCTGCTTTCTGTGGATTTTCACCTTCGCCCCCTATATCGCGCGCATTACCTCAGCCCCCAGACTTGCGGGTGCGCTGGCCGCCATCACCGCCGCTGTGGTCGGCGTGATCGCCAACCTTTCGCTGTGGTTTGCCACCCATGTCATCTTCAAAACCGTCGGCACGGCAGAATTTGGCCCGATCCGGGTTGTGTCACCGCTTTGGTCGTCCGTTGATCCGGTAGCCTTGGCAATCGGCTGTCTTGCGGGCTGGCTTTTGCTGGGGCGGCATTGGTCCTTGCCTCTGGTCCTGGGGCTAAGCGCGCTTGCCTCGTCGGCGGCGGCCTTGATCTGAACGATGCCGCTGATCCGCGTCGCCCCCCTTCCCTTTAGGGACGAATCCCTTATGTTGGGGTCATCACCAATAGGGCACCCCGAATGGCACGTTCCATCGATTACGGAAACCTGATGCACCGCGCCATGCGTGGCCTGATCCAGACCGTGCTGACGGATGTGTCCGAAAACGGCCTTCCCGGCGCGCATCATTTCTTCATCACCTTCGACACCACGCATCCGGATGTGAAGATCGCCGATTGGCTGCATTCCCGCTATCCTGCAGAAATGACAGTGGTCATTCAGCATTGGTTTGAAAATCTGGCGGTTTCCGATGACGGCTTTGCCATCACCCTGAATTTTGGCAACCAGCCAGAACCGCTGCAAATTCCGTTTGATGCCGTGCGCACGTTTGTTGACCCGTCCGTCGAATTCGGCCTGCGGTTTGAAACCCATTCCGATGATGATGATGACGAAGAGGGTGCGGATGACCCGGCAGATGATGCCCCCGCCCAGCACCGCGATGCCGAGGTGGTCAGCCTCGACAAATTCCGCAAGTAACCCGGCTCAACGACCCGCACCGCCTCTGGTCTGGCCCCTGTGCCACGCCAGATATCTGTCGTCCAAAGGGATATGCTGACCCAATGTCGTCCGACCTCGTGCTGTTTTTGCGCCAACTTGCCCGCAACCCGGTACAGACCTCGGCCATGGTGCCGTCGTCTGCGGCATTGGCGCGCGCAATGGTCATCGGTCTTGGCGCGAACAGCGGGCGCGTGGTGGAATTTGGCCCCGGCACAGGCGTCTTTACCCGCGCCATCCTGAAAACCGGAGTGCGCCCTCAAGACCTTGTTTTGTTTGAAATGAACCCCGATTTTGCCAGTCATCTGCGCCAGTCTTTTCCCGGCGTAACGGTGCATGTAGCTGGCGCACAAGATGTGGCCAAGCATTGCCCTGACGGCGTGGGAACTGTGGTTTCCGGCTTGCCATTACTTTCCATGCCGACCGAGTTGCGCCGTGCCATTGTTGGCGGTGCCTTCAATGTTCTGCGCAAAGGTGGTGCGATGGTGCAATTCACCTATGGGCCCAAACCGCCGTTGGACCCGGAATCGTTCGAAGCGCTTGGCCTGACGCATGAACGCAAAACCAAAATCTGGCTGAACCTGCCACCAGCAACCGTCTACGCCTTTCGCAGGCGTGCTGATCTGGGTTAAATCACCGGTCGTTACTGGCTTGATTTTCGCCCCCACCTGCCCCATCAGATGCGCATCATTTGCAGGAGTTTGGCCATGACTGACATTCGCCCCGAGTTTCGCATTGAAACCGACAGTTTTGGCCCCCTTGACGTGCCTGCCAGCAAGTATTGGGGCGCACAAACCCAACGGTCGATCATCAACTTTCCCATCGGTTGGGAAAAGCAACCCATCGCCATCGTCCGCGCGCTTGGCGTGATCAAGAAAGC
>JANNSG010000148.1:0-9568 GCA_031402355.1 Pseudorhodobacter sp.
TCCCAGGCCATTTTCTCGGGCTGCGTGCCGCCAAAAGTGGCCTCAAGCAGCTTTGTATGGGTAAGCGGGGGAAGGTTGTCATGATGGTAGACAGGCAAATTGGCGACGGCCGCCGGGGCGTCAGGCGCTGTGCTTGCGGCCGCATTGATGCGTTCAAAGGTGTCCATCACCTTTGTGAAGGCGGTTGCGGGTGTGTCGACAAACGGCACAGCCACCTTTTGGAGGCGGGCAAAATCGTGGTCGGTGATTTCAATCGTCGGCATGCGAATCTCCTATCCTTCATAATTCCATATTTTCATATAACCATGGGAAGCACAAGCCCGACCTGAAATCTCTTCAGAACGGCGCCTCTTCGACGCCCTCCGGACGCCTGAACCTCATTCTGATCACGCGGGAAACGAAACGACGGCAACGAAATGACCTTCGATGAAATTTAAACCACCCGCGCCACGGTTCGCAACAGCGTTTTGAATACCAGATCGATGGCGTCGTCTCCGAAGAGCAGCTGATCATCTGCCCCAGCGTCGTCCAGATGGATGTCGGCTTTTGCAACGGCAAATCCGTGCGCCCGACGCTCGGCCAACTGATGGTGGGGTTTCTTGATTAGGGTCGCCTTCGCCCGCAGAGCAACACCATCACCTTAGTGTCCACTATCGCTGGTGGACACTATCCCGACCCCTTGTCCTGCCGCAATGCAGTCAGGCCGGAGGGTTACCCGTTGGCCTACGTCGGCTGCGGTTTTGGCGCGGCTGGCATCCTGCGCGGCTACTATCCAACTGGAATCGCTGCGGTATTGGCGCTTTTGTTGACCTATTGTTGACCTGGATTGCGGCAACGCAAAAAGCCGCCCGGAGGGCGGCCTGTAACGTATTGTAAAGTTCAGTAATTTTGGTTGCGGGGACAGGATTTGAACCTGTGACCTTCAGGTTATGAGCCGCTTCTGTCGGGAAGACGGATGCCCTTTGATTTCAACAGGTTACGCGATAACCCCTTGAACTGTCGCCGCTTTCTAGCCGCATTGCGCCGCAACCAACCGCAGCGGACGGGTCCAAACGGGGAACGAGGTAGTTAGACAGGTTGACCTATTGTTGACCCACTTTGAAACTTCTCCGTCCGCGTCACCTTTGTACAGCTAGGTGTATGGCGCAGGAGTTCAGTTTGCGTGCGCGACGCACCCGGCCCATTCCGGACGGTCAGAGAAATGCAATGCGGCGCGGAGGTCGTCAAAAGAGTTGACCGTGGCCAAGGCGGAACGAGACCGATGGGCGCAATCCTTCACTTACGCAGGCGTGGGATGCCGATGGGCGGCAGGTGACTGTTACAGAAAGAACGCGATTCAACAGGCTTGGCGTTACAATCGCCAGTCATCTTGCCTACACTTATAAATGTCGGGGAAACTTGAAGATGACATCACGTCCTATCCTAGGCGCAGCACTTGGCCATGACGATCTTGCATCCCACCGCGACTGGCTGCTGGAAGCGCCGCGCGATCTTGAATTGCAGGCCTATGTCGATGGCGAGCTTCTTGACGGCGACTGGTCCGGTATGGCGGCCAAGACGGTAAAGCTGCTGGATGGGCATCAGGGCCGGCTTGGCATCCACGGGCCGTTCTGGGGCTTTACCATTGCGTCCTTCGAGCCAGAGGTGCGCAAGATCGTGACGAAACGGTTCCAGCAGGCGCTGGACGTGTGCGCTGCGGTCAAGGGAACGCATGTGGTGATCCACTCGCCCTTCACTACTTGGGGATACAACCATCGCGGGCTGTATCCAAAGGACGCCGCGCGCATGGTCGAGGCTGCACGCGAGACGCTGGTGCCTGTGCTGGCGCGGGCGGCGGATATGGGCGTGACGTTCATGCTGGAAAACATCGAGGATGTCGAACCGGCAGACCGCGCGCAGTTGTGCGAGGCGCTGGGCTGGCAGGCGCTTGCGCTGTCGGTCGATACAGGGCACGCACAGTATGCGCATAAATCCACCGGCGGGCCGCCGGTCGATTTCTACATCCGCGCGGCGGGGACGCGGCTTGGCCATGTGCATCTGCAAGACGCCGACGGCTTTGCCGACCGGCACTGGCAGATCGGGCATGGCACGATCCTGTGGCCTTCAGTCTTTGCGGCGATCGCAGAAACCGGGGCCAACCCGCGCCTGATTCTGGAATTGCGGGACAAGGCGGGGGTTATCCCTTCAGCGCGCTATCTGGCGGACCTGGGGTTGGCGGAATGAAGTTTGTTGTGCTGTCCGACTTGCACCTTGGCCCGCCGGGTTCGGCGGTCAACGGTCTTGACCCTGCGGCACGGCTGGCGGCTGCAGTTCAGGCGATCAATCGTGATCACGCCAACGCCGACTTTGTCACCATCGCGGGCGACCTTGCCGATCTGGGCGAAGTGGCAGCCTATGAGGTGTTGCGCGACACGCTGGCACCCCTGACCGTCCCGTGCCACATCACGCTTGGCAACCATGACCGGCCAGAGGCCTATCTGTCAGTTTTTGGCGCAGAGCATTCCGACCCTCAGGCGCGCGTGTCGAAGGTGATCGATCTGGATGATTACCGGGTGATCTTGCTGGACACCACCACCCCCGGCACCCATGGCGGCGCGTTGTGCGAGGGCCGTCGTGACTGGCTGGCGGCAACGCTTGATGAGGCGGTTGACCGTCCGGTGATTGTAGTGATGCACCACCATGCCAATGTGCTGTCCTTACCGGTAGACGAGATTCCGCTGGCCGACGGCGCAGGCTTTGCCCGGCTTCTGAAGCGGCACCCGGATGTGCGGATGGTGATATCGGGGCATGTGCATCTGACCACATCTGGCGTCTGGCATGGTGTTCCGATGACTACGCTGGCGGGCAGCCACTATTCGGTGAACGCGCACCTGCCCGGCATGGCGGGCGAACAATTGCGGCTGGAAGGTCCGGCGGAAATGGCGGTGGTTCTGGCCGACACAGATGGGGTGACGGTGCACTTCCAACACTATCTTCCCCGGCATGTGGAGCTTGCGTCCGGCCTTTTCTCCGAAGGCTGACGCTGTCTGATCCCGAGAACAAGCGCGCAGGGGCAGCCTTGCGCGCATCTTGTCATTTACCACTCAAGCCATTGTTTCTGAATTAAAAACTTTCATATGCTCTTTAAATCCCTGTCATCTTTCGCTGGCATGGGTCGCCTGTGCCGCAGGCTGCCTGTGGCCCCTTTTCACGGAGACCGGGACAATGACAGTCAAACTTGCGACCACCGCCATGCTGCTTCTTGCGACGGCCCAGATGGCCTCGGCAGAGAAAGTGAAATTCGAATACTGGTACGGCCTGACCGGCGATCTTGGCGCCGTCGTGCTGGAAACCTGCAACCGCTTCAATGCGAGCCAGGAACTGTACGAAGCCGTCTGCGTTGGGCAAGACGGTTATGAAAAGGCCGTGCAGAACACCATCGCTGCTTTCCGCGCAGGCAAGCACCCGGCGCTTTTGCAGTCGTTTGACGCTGGCACCGCCGATCTGATGCTGTCGGGCGAATTCTACCCTGTCACCCAGTTGATGGCTGACACCGGCGTGACGATCGACTGGGCCGACTACTTCCCCGGCATCGCCAACTACTATTCGTCAAAGTCGGGCGAGTTCTTCTCGATGCCATGGAATTCATCGACCCCGATGTACTACTTCAACAAGGACCACTTCGCCAAGGCAGGGCTGACCGAGGCCCCGCTGACCTGGGAAGGCATGGAAGCCGCGTTTGTGGCACTGAAGGCAAGCGGTCAGGCCTGCAGCCTTGCCTATGCACCGTCGTCGTGGATCGACATGGAGCAGTTCTCGATGGTGCATAACGTGCCGGTCGCGTCAAACAACAACGGCTATGACGGTCTTGATACCGAAATGCTGTACAACACGACGCTGCACGTCAAGCACATGGAAAACATCCAGGCCTGGATCAGTGAAGGCTATGCGATGATCCGCACGCAGGCTGCCGGCAAGACCGCGCGCGACAGCTTCATCGAGGGCGAATGCTCGGTGTTCTTTTCGTCGATCGCAGACCACAACACGATCCACAAGCTGACCCCGGCTTTTGCCTGGGACGTGCAGATGATCCCGACCTACGAGGGTGTGGAGCGCACAAACTCGGTCGTCGGCGGGGCCTCGCTCTGGGTGCTGTCGGGCAAGACCGATGACGAATACAAGGCTGCTGCCAACTATCTGGCCTTCCTTGCCACTAAGGAAGAGCAGCAGTTCCTGCTGGAAAACACGGGCTACATTCCCGTGACGAAATCGACCTATGATGCGTTGCTGGCAGAGGGCTTTTATGCGGCCGAGCCCTTTATCAACCGCGACCTCGCGATGAAGTCTCTGACCTTTACGGAACCAACCGAACTGACGCGCGGTATCCGTCTGGGTGGCATGATCCAGATCCGCGCCGAATGGACGGCCGAGGTCGAAGCCGCCCTAGCTGGCCAGAAGACAATGAAAGAGGCACTGGATACGGCGACATCGCGCGGCAATGATATCCTTGCGCGCTTTGCCCAGACCTATGCCGGCAAGTCCTTCCCCTGACACGACCTTTGGGACGCGGCCATTCAGGCCGCGTCCCTTTCCTATTCCGGGGGATGTCCATGCGCCGCGCCTATTTTAAGTTCAGCTGGATCGCCGCAGCCCTTCTGGCGCCGCAACTTCTGATTATCTTCGTGTTCTTCTACTGGCCATCGGTACAGGCGCTGTACTGGGCCTTTACACTGGAACAGCCCTGGGGCGGCGGCAATACCTGGGTTGGATTTCAAAATTTCCGCAATGTACTTTCGGACCCTTACTACTGGAGCTCAGTGCGGGTGTCTGTAATTTATGCCCTTGCGACAACCGCGCTGGCGATGTCGATGGCGCTGATCATGGCCATGTTTGCTGACCGCCAGTTGGCCGGCTATAAGGCTTACCGTATCGGGTTGATCTGGCCCTATGCGGTTGCAGCCCCGGCTGTCGGTCTTGCGTTTCAGTTTGTTTTCAATCCCGGCGCTGGCATCTTTTCCTATCTCAACACACTGGCCCCCGGAATCTGGAACCCTTCGATCTATCCATCACAGGCAATCGCCACGATCGTGATTGCCGGCGCATGGAAGCATGTTGCCTACAGTTTCATCTTCTTCCTGGCGGCCCTGCAGTCCATTCCGCGCAGCCTGAGCGAGGCCGCCGTCATGGATGGCGCCCGTCCCTTGCGCCGGATGATCGACCTGCAGCTGCCGCTTCTGACGCCCACCGTCTTTTTCCTGCTGGTCATCAACATCACCGACAGCTTTACCGACAGCTTCGGTATCGTCGACACACTGACCGGCGGCGGGCCGTTCCGATCAACCGATCTCATGGTCTACAAGATCTATACCGACGGTTTCCGCAGCCTTGATTATTCAGGTGCGGCCGCACAATCCATCATCCTAATGCTGCTTGTCATGGCGCTGACCTTCGTTCAGTTCCGTTACATCGAGCGTCGCGTGCATTATTCCTGACGAGGGCGCCATGATAGAACGCACGCCGATCCTGAACATCGTGACCCATATGATCCTGCTGTCGGGACTGGTGATCATCATCATCCCGATCTGGCTGGCCTTTGTCGCGGCCACCCTGACCTTGCAACAGGTCAACAGCGCACCGATCGAGCTTTGGCCGGGCGATCAGCTTTGGGTAAACCTAGTCGAGGCCTGGACGGTGTCGGATTTTGGCACCAAGTTCATCAACACGCTGATCGTGGCAACCGGCGTTGTTATCGGCAAGATCACACTGGCCTGCATCACGGCCTTCGCGCTGGTGTTCTTCAACTTTCGTGGCCGGATGCTGATTTTCTGGATGATCTTCATCACCCTCATGCTCCCCCTTGAGGTGCGGATCGTGCCGACATACGCGGTTGCGGCCAACGCATTGTCGCCCTTCCAGACCATCCTTGATGTCACCGGGATCAACTGGCTTATCAACACCGTCTCCGGGATCGAAGTGGCGCTGGAATGGAACCTGCTAAATTCCTACACCGGCCTGATCCTGCCCCTTGTGGCCACGGCGACCGGCACTTTCCTTTACCGCCAGTTCTTCTTGACCATCCCGGATGAGCTGGTCGAGGCCGCGCGGATGGACGGGGCGGGCCCACTGCGCTTTCTGTGGGATGTTCTGATCCCCTTGTCGAAAACCAATATCGCGGCGCTGGCGACGATCATGTTCGTCTATGCCTGGAACCAGTACCTCTGGCCCTTGCTGGTGATCACCGACCGCGAGAATTTTGGCATGGTTGTTGTGCAGCTTTCCGACCTTGTGCCCGATCAGCAAACCACAGGTGGCGGCACACCGACTTGGCATCTGGCGATGGCGGCCACGCTGGTCGTCATGCTGCCGCCCATCGCTATCGTCATTCTCATGCAGCGCTGGTTTGTGCGCGGCCTGATCAACACAGATAAATGAGGGCATCCCATGGCCGAAATCAGCATCCGCAACGTCGCCAAGACCTACGGCAAAACCACGATCATGGAAGGCGTCAACCTTGATATCTATAATGGCGAGTTCGTGGTGATCCTTGGCCCCTCGGGCTGCGGCAAGTCCACCCTTCTGCGGCTGATCGCCGGTCTGGAAGAGATCACGTCGGGCGAGATTTATATCGCGGGCGAGGTGGTCAACAAGCTGGAACCGCGCGAGCGGGGCTGTGCCATGGTGTTCCAGAACTACGCGCTTTACCCGCACATGACCGTGTCCGAAAACATCGGCTATGCGCTGAAGGTCGCGGGCGTGCCCAAGGCCGAACGGCTGGCACGGATCGAGGCCACCGCGAAATCCGTGGGACTGAACGAGTTTCTGGACCGCAAGCCCGGCCAGCTGTCCGGCGGCCAGCGCCAGCGCGTCGCCATGGCCCGTGCCATCATCCGCGAGCCGAAGGTGTTCTTGTTCGACGAACCCCTGTCGAACCTTGACGCCAAGCTGCGCGTGCAGATGCGCCATGAGATCCGCCGCATCCACAACGCCGTGGGGGCGACCAGTGTATTCGTGACCCATGACCAGCACGAAGGCATGACGCTGGCCGACCGTCTGGTGATCATGAACAAGGGCACCATCGAACAGATCGGCACCCCGGAAGAGATCTACGAACACCCCGCCTCGCTCTATGTCGCGGGTTTCGTGGGCAGCCCTGCCATGAACATCCTGCCCGGCACGGTCGCGGCCTCTGGCGTGTCCGTGCTGCTTGGCGATGGTCAAACCCTGGACATCCCGTCATCCTTCAAGGCGCGGGCGGGGCAGCTTGTCCAGATCGGGCTGCGGCCGGAAAAGCTGTCGATCATGGCGAAGGGTAAAGGCTTGCTCGCTGCAAAATTCCAGTTCTTCGAAGAGATGGGTTCCGCCCGCATTTATCACCTTGAGATCGAAGATATCCCGGTCGGTGTGGTGTCAGACTTGAAGCTGGCCCTGACAGAAGGCGAGGAGGTCGGTCTGGCCTTCCCGCCGTCGGCGCTGCATGTCTTCGACGGCCCAAGCGGGCGCAGCCTTGTGCGGGCCGAGGCTACGGGAGAGGGTTGGGGAACCGGCAGGAGCACATCCGGAATGGCAACACACGGGCATCTGCTTTGACGAGGCAATACGAGCCAGCTGCTTTCGCCAGAAACAAGGCATGGCCCTGCAGCGAACAACAGCTTTCCGCCCTTCACGACACCAAGCACAGGATCAGGTTCGCACATTCTCATTTACGAACCCACCACCTTCAACCTCGGCTTTAGCATTTCCCCCACAGCGTTCACCCCGGCGCGAAGGGGTGAGTCGATCAGGTGGGCGTAGCGCTGGGTGGTGCCGATCTGCGTATGACCCAGCAGACGCCCGATCATTTCCAGTGAGGCCCCGCCAGAAACCAAAAGGGATTCGAACGTGTGGCGCAGGTCGTGAATACCGACGTCGGGGATTTCAGCCTGCACGGGCATCCTTTCCCAAAAATGCTCGAGATCGACCACGGGCTGGCCGGGCACACCGTTGAGTCACATGAACGAGCAGCCCCTCGGGCTAAAACAGCCATTGTTGCGGCATCAGGATCTGGATTTTCAGTTGCCTGACACGCTCGCCGACAATGTTTGTACGGTCAAGCAACTGTGCGGCAATTGTCCGCCTGACAAGAAACAGGTTGATCGTCCCAATCATTTTTGGTTGGCGCCAGCGCAAAACTTTTTTGAACCCCCGTAGGGAGTGTGCGCTTTAGTCCCGATCACGAGGCTGTGGAAGATTGGCTCAACCAATTTTGACGTCTGAACCATAGGCGTCGTAGTGTTGCAGAGGTTGGATTTGGCCGAGTTCATGCCAAGCGACCGTCGGAGATGGGTGCGAACAAGTTATGCATCGCCGGACTCTTTCTGGCGATGGTCTTTCGGCTCGCTGCGCCAGCACGTGAGCTGGTTTAGTAGGGCGCCACAGAAAGGCCATAGCTCGCCGGACGACCGCCGCGGCACGCCGAAGCACCATTGAATTTTGTCCACCGCGTTAGGGTCGCCCACTGTAAAATGTGTGGTACAGAAAGCGCGGAGGGAGGCCGTAGAAGGCCTATTAATGTTTTTGACTGACCTACAGTCAGAAATGCGCCAATGCGCTGTGGCGCGCCGCCTTGAGGCGCCTGAATGCTTGTGTGTAGTAGTCCGCTCATCTGTGCTCCCTGACCAGCGGTTCAAGATCGGCAATTTGGCGGAGATCCGGCACTGCCCGGCCGCTATTAGCGATCCGCTCGATGCAGGTGTCCACCGTGATCCCTAAGCCCCGGCAGAGCGCTTCCAGATCGGCCTTGTGCTCTGTGCGCCACCAATAAGCTGGCATTTCTTCATTTGGAGGCACGCCGGCCGCAGCCAGCACGCGGACCACATCGCCGGGGGCAATGAACATCGCGGGCATTTCGCTGCTTGACGCTAAGGGCTGGAGTGCAACGGGTGCAAAAACCTTCGGCAAATCGGTAACTTTGGGCTTCGGGAGTTGGACTGAAGCATTTGGGCTCTGGACCCATTAAATTGCTTGCGGGCTGGACAACTCATTGATTCAGTGGCGGCACCAAGGGGGTGCTGCCATGACCGAGATGATGCTGCTGTCCGAAGCCCAGATGGCGCGTATATCGCCGTTCTTTCCGCTCTCGCACGGGATGCCGCGTGTCGATGATCGACGGGTGATCAGCGGCATTATCTTTGTGATCCGCAATGGCTTGAGGTGGCGAGATGTTCCGCCAAGCTACGGGCCTCACAAGACAATCTACAATAGCTTCGTCAGATGGAGCGAGATGGGCGTCTTCGGGCGCATCTTCGTCGAGCTTGTCAAAGGCGGCGGCGATACCGAGGAAATCATGATCGACGCCACCCACCTCAAGGCGCACCGGACGGCAGCCAGCCTGCTCAAAAAGGGGCTCTTCCCCGGTATATTGGACGCACAAAGGGTGGGTTGAACTCGAAACTGCATGCGGTCTGCGACAGCGAAGGCCGCCCCCGCACTCTGTTTCTGACGGCAGGCCAGGTCAGCGACTATACCGGAGCGGCGGCCTTGCTATCGACGCTGCCCCCAGCGAAGGCCCTCTTGGCGGATAAGGGCTATGATGCCGACTGGTTTCGAGAGG
>JANNSG010000149.1:0-36450 GCA_031402355.1 Pseudorhodobacter sp.
GGTTGCTCCTTGTCGCGACTGCAGGCAGCATCAGCACGATCAGAAAGACAATGTGATCTGCCCCCCCCGCCAGATGTTCGACCCCGGCACGCAGATAGGATAGAAAAGTCGCCAATGCCCACACCGCAGCGGGCGCAAGGATGATCTGGGGGTGCTGCGCGCCCAAAATATCGGTGCTGGATCTGCCCGCCGTGGTTGCCGTCAAGAACAGGCGATGATCGGGGTCAATATCCGCAAACAGGCGCGATCCAACGGTCAAGGGCACGCTGGCATCGGGACAGTTGCCCGCGAACGCCAATTCAAGATAGGCCACGCCACCTGTTTCCACAGCACCGGCGTCGGTTTGCGTGACGGTGCAGGCGCCGCCCGCATCAAACGTCAGGTTTGCCACGACATAGGCCGCAACGGCGGGTAGCCGGGCCTCGGCCTCGGCCCAGGTTATCCGGCCATCGAGGTCTTCGTCCAGCCAGACGGCAACCTCGATATCACGAAACGCAAGCCGCAGATCAACGGTCAGGCTTGATTGCTCCCGCGTTAGCGTCAGGTAAGACCGGGTGGTTTCATGCGCGGACGCCACAACGGGCAGCATAAGAAACAGCAAGATCCAGAACCCGCGCGTCATATAACCCCCAGACCGCTGCGCGCTAGACTGGCCAGCGGCAGACTTGCCCCGGCAGTGATCCAGGATCGGCCACGCGCAGGGGTATTCCGGTCAGCCAAGCCACCGCGACCCAGCAGCACACCGATACTGATCAACAACAGCAATTGATCCTTTGCCAGAAACGGAGGCAACATGCCCGACGCAAAGCCGCCGCCGCCCGGCACGATGCCATGCGCCAAAGCAGGCGATGCGGCACCAAGCCTCACCAAAGGCAGAGACGCGATCTGATTGTGCGACGTCAAGGAATTGACCCTTCATTTGGGCAGCCCGATGCTGCGCCGTTGGTGCTGATGAAGTTACGGATCATCCGGGCTAAAGTTTCGCGGGCCCCCGCAGATCTGCAACAGACGCCGGGATGACAAGCGCCGGAATCTCGATCGCATTCTTCTGCATCCAGTCCAGCACCGGCCTTGCCGCTTCGGGCCTGCCTGCAGCCGCAGCAGCCAGGATCAGAAGCTGCGCGTCATCAACTTCGTGTTGCAGATCCCAGTTTACCAGCGCACGCTCCAGCGCCTGTTCGGGATCGTCAGCGATCATCAGATAGAAAATCGCCTCTTCGCGCGCATGGGCGACCAGACCGATATCAAGGCTGCGCTGGGCACGGCTGGCCAGAGTTGTGACCAAGTCCTGTGCATCCGCACCTTGCGCACGCGCGGCCAGAACGCGGCGGATCAGCACACCGTCGGTATCAGGTGAAGCGCGCAGCAACGCTGCTACCTCGTCCGCGCGGCCCCGCGCCAGCAGCAGATCGGCCAGCATCAATTGTTCTCGCTGTGCCATCGGATCATCGCCCAGCACGGCGCGCAACTGCGCCTCAGCGGTGACTGCATCGCCCTGCAAAAGTGCTATTTCCGCCCGCAGCGATCTGGCCCAGAGGATCAATGCCGTATCCAGCGTGGCAGCTTGTCCCAGGATGGCGGTCAAGCGTTCCGCGACCCGAGGCGCATCGCGGGTCGCGGTCAGCGCCGTTGCCTGACATAAAAAGCCCACGTCCGCCCGCAACGCCGATATCCTGGCGCAATCCTCAAGGGCCGCTGGATAGTCGCCCTGCACAGTGCGGATCGTGGCCCGGCTAAGCCGCGCGTTCACATCAAGCGGGTCTGCGGTCAGAACAGCATCCAGCAACACCAAGGCGCCGGGAAAGTCATGCTGATATTGCCGGGCGGTCGCGGCAAGATATTGGGCCCCAGGCACCTGGTCGCGCAAATGTGGCGCCAGTAGCGCCAAGGCCGCTCCGACCAGACGCGAATCCCCCTTGGCGCGACCTTCGTCTATCATCAGCCGGGCGGCGGCAGTGGCGGCCGCGACATTCATCGGGTCTATGCGCTGGGCCTGAACTGCATCGCGCAAAGCCGCAGACACCGCCAACCCGCCGCCCAGTTCCGCCACGACCGTATCCGGGCGCAGCGAAATGCCGGTCTGCGGCCCCCCCGACAGGAACGCCGCACCCAGGATGGCAGCGGCCCCAATCGCCAACCCCCACTGGGATCTTCGCCAGATCATCAGTACAAGCCTTCGATTTCGACAGGCAACCGCCGCACCGGCTGGGGTTCGGCCAGAAGACTGCCCTTGTCTGTTGGCAACGCCTCAATTGCGCGCAGACGCTGAAACCGGTTGGACGAGATTTTTGCGGCGTCCGATCCATCCCGCACGATGGTTGCGCGCAGAAAGACGAACAGGGTCTGACGACGGTTGCTTTCGGCGCGCGACCGGAACAGGTTGCCAAACAGCGGCACGCGGCCCAGACCGGGCACTTCGCTGCGCGTGCTTTGGCGTTCATCGGTGATCAGCCCGCCCAGAACAATGGTACCGCCATTGTCGGCCAGCACCGTGGTCTGGATGCTGCGGCGGTTGGTGATCAGATCAGCCGCCCCGTCGACGGCAGTGTTGATCAGCGAAGAAACCTCCTGACTGATATCCAACTGGATCACATTGCCCTGATTGACGCGGGGGACGACCCGCATGGTGATGCCGACATCCTGACGCTCAATAGTGGTAAAGGCATTTCTGCCCTCCCCGCCCCGATCGAAAGATCCGGTGCGAAACGGCACATTCTGGCCCACGATGATTTCGGCGGCCTTGTTGTCGAGGGTGGTAATGCTGGGGGTAGACAGAAGATTGGCTTTGCTGGACTGGCCCAATGCCTGCAGCAGCAACCCAAATTTGTCACCGCGCGACAGCCCGATGGAAAGCCCCCCCGACGTTGCCACCGACGCAGGCGCACCCAGCAATGTCAGAATTCCGTCCAGCGATGGCCCGGCGGTCGAAAACGACGTCGCAGCAAAGCCGCCCGGCGGGGTTGCCGCACCAAAACCAAGCTGCACACCCAGTTGTTCCGAGATATCGCCCGACACTTCGACAATTGCCGCCTCGATCAGGACCTGAGGCCGGCGAACGTCAAGCTCGGCGATCAATCCGGCCAGATCGGCCTGCACCTCGGCGCGCGCCCGCACGACGATCGAGTTGTTTTCGAGGACGGGCTGAATGGTGATCTCTTCGTTTGAAAAGGAGGCAACCGGGGGGGCTGCGTTGGCCACCGTGACCGGCTGGCCAGTGGCCGGATCAAGGGTCGCCGGAAGGGCTTCGGCAATCGGGTTGGTGGCTGTGGCCGCACCACCCGCGCCCCCGCCCACCAAACCGCGTAACACTTCGGCGAGTGAGGCCGCATCAGCGAAACTCAGATTATAAACCTGCGTGACAGGCACCGTCGACGGGATCGCCCTGCCCGGCACGTCCAGATCGGCGACGATCCCCAGCACCATGTCATGGGTCGCTTTGTCCGCGCTCAGAAGCAGCAGGTTCGATCGCACGTCCACCGTCACGCGCGGTGCTATGTTGCCGGTGGCCGGATTGCTGCCCAACACCCCCTGAACCGCTGCCCCTACCTCTGCGGCATCGGCATTGCGGATGGGAATTGTGAACACCTCTTGCCCGTCATCGGCGTCAAGCGCCCGGGCAATGCTTTCGATCCGCCGCACGTTTTCTGCCGTATCAGTGATGACCAGCGTGTTGGTATCCACCACAGCCTCAATATAGCCGAAACTTGCCACCAGCGGGCGCAACGCCGCAACCGCCGTCGTCGCCGGAAAATTGCGCAAAGGGACCAGACGGGTGATGACATCAAGACGGCCGGGTTGATCTGCGCTTTCGATCACACCCCCGCCCTCGCGGATCGCCTGCTGCGGCACGATCCGCCACAGATTGCCAGATGGCAGGGCTGCAAAGCCCTGACCGGCAAGCACGGATTGAAACAACTCCCAAACGCCATCCTTGTCCAGCGCCTCGGTCGAGATCACCGTCACGATGCCAGTAACATTCGGATCGATGATTAAGGTCCGGTCGGTGATTTCCGACACTTGCTCAGCCAGCGTCCTGATATCGGCGTCCCGCAGGTTAATAACGAATCGCCCTTCGTCAGTCGGCGCAATCTGGGCCAATACCGGCCCGCCGGGCAGGCACAGCATCAGGATCATCAGAAAGGCGCGGTACAAGTTCATTTCAGTCAGCCTATCTGAGGGGAAAGGTCATGGTGATGATCTGGCCGCTGCGTTGCACTTCGACGGTTGCACGACCACTGGCGGCGATCTGGTCAAAATATATCTGATCCTGGGCGACATCTCCGACCGTCTGCCCGTTCACCCGCGTCACCAGATCGCCGGGCTGGAATCCGGCCCGGCGCACGTCAGCGGCCGCAGTTTCCGCGATGACATAGCCAGCCGCCGTGGCCTGCAGGCCCAGCCGATCCAGCACGCTTTGCGGGTTTTGCAGGATTTCGGCCCGGTAGAATGCGATGACCGCATCGGGATTGGTCGGATCGGGTGGCCCGGCATTTGCGATCGGCACCAGGATCTGGGCCTGCGGATCCAGATCGCTGGCGCCGTTGGGAAAGTACAGCGCCTCAGGCGCCCCGTTCACTGTCAGGATCACATGATCACGGCGGGTCTCGGCAAGGATCACTGTCGCAGTGATCGCCTGGCCTGGTGCATAACTGGACACTGCCAGATCACCCCCCGCGATGATGGCCCGCGACGCCGAGGCGGGCACGGCAATGGTCAAGCCAAGCAATGTCAGCCCCAATTGCGTGGCGGGCACTTCGGCGGCCACAGGCGGGGCTGCGGGGGCCGCATTGCCAAAGGCCGCAAAGGCCAGGACGGGAGTGATGTCCACAGCGGCCGGGCCGGACTGCCGGGGCCCTTTGACTGGCGTGGTCGCGCTTCCGCCGCCGGTGTCAACCTCGCCCAACAGATGCCAGACCACCGGGGCCGCCGCGACCCCGAGGCTGACGGACATGACAGCCGCGCCAAGCCAGAACCAAGCGGCTGTCATGGCCCCACCTGTGCAAATTCGGTCAGCACGAAACCGGTCAGACGGGCATAGCGCCGCCCGTCAGTTGCGCCCACCGCACTGATCACCAGTTTTTGCAGATCGGGATCGCGGGTTGGTTCAGCCACTTGCGACAGACTGAACTCGAACCCCAGCATCGGCACAGGTGTCACCGAGGGTTGCAGACCCAACGCCACTTCGGTCAGATAGTTTTCGGCCGTCCAAGCCGCCGCAGCCCGCGCTTCCAGCGCCGAAAGTCGGGCGATGTGGGCCTCGGTCGCACCAAGCAAGGCCACCGAAGACAGGGCCAGAACAGCCAGTGCCACCAGCGTTTCGATCAGGGTAAAGCCAGCATCGGGGCTGCGACGCGGCGTCATGGCGTCGCCCCGGCGGGCAGCACCGTGGCGGACAATCCGTCAAACGAAACGCGCCAGATTGCGGCATCGCCCTGCAAAACGAATTCGCTGGCCGGGCTGGTCGCATCCGACGAAAGCATCACCGTCTCACCCGCCCCATCGACCCGCGAAAGACTTACCCCGGCCGCCAGATCATGGCGGTCTGCCGTGCCGATCCGGTACCCTTGGGCATCCCACTGCAAGACCTGCGAAACCCCCGATATCAGCGCCTCATCGACTCCCGCCCCGATCACCGCCGCCAGACGTTGCGCCGCGCGTTCCACCGCGTCATCGCGCGCCAGCGCCCCAAGGCCAAGCGTTGCCGCCCCGGTTGCAACCCCGATCACGGCCAACACGATCATCATTTCGATCAGTGTGACACCGGCCTGTCCACAGCGCAGTCCGACATCCGGGAATGCCCGTTTCATCCCCCGACCCCATTGACAGCAAGACCCGCACCGTTTCGCAGATCGGCATTCACCCCGTCCCCCCCCGGTTGGCCGTCAGCCCCAAGTGACATCAGTTCATATCCACCAGTCTCGCCAGACCGCGTGTAGAGATAAGGATTGCCCCATGGGTCAGTTGGCACCTGTGGCAGATACCCCCCCGCAACCCAGTTGGGCGGCAAGGGCGGGTCAGTCGGCATCTGGCTCAGTGCCGTAAGTCCCTGCGCCGCCGTCGGATAGCTGCGGTTGTCCAGCCGGTACATCTCGAGGCTTGCCGAAATCGTGCGCAGATCGGCATTCGCCACCGCGACCCGCGCCTCATCCGGGCGACCGATCACATTGGGCACGACCAACGCCGCCACAATTCCGATGATCACCAGAACGATCATCATTTCAATCAGCGTGACACCGCTTTGCCCGTTGCGGCCGCGTTTTCGGCTGATTTTGCGGCAAGGGCACAGTGTCTTCAGCATGGCAATCATCCTTGTGTACCTCTGGCGGCGATAAATTGGATACGTTCTGAAACTTCCGAAGTTTCACCGCGTATTTGAAATTGAGCAAAAAACTGCAACTGCAATGAAACGGGGGACGCTTGACAGCCGATCGCACCATGATCCCGGCACCTGATGCCCCGCCACCATCAGCCCCGCCCGCACCCGCCGGGGTCGCCTTTCTGGCGGGGGAGGATGTCTTGCTGCTGGCAGTAACCCTGCCCGGGATGTCGCAAGCGCAACGCCACACTGCCGTCGCTTTTGCGGTTGAAGACCGTATTGCCCAGTCTCTGGATCAGGTTCATGTGATCCTTGGCCCGGCGCTTGCCGCTGACCCGAATACAAATGCCGGTCGCTGGCTGGTTGCGGTCATCGCGCGCGACAGGCTGCAATCAATCGCGCCGCAGCCAAAGATGCGGCTTTTGCCAGATACGCTTGCCCTGCCCCTGCCCGAGGCCGGACAATGGTCTGTCTGGGCCGGTGGCGGGCGCATTCTGACGCGCACACCCGATGGCGCAGGCTTTGCCACTTCGGCGGCAGCATGGCCCAGCTACCATCTTGCAGCAGGCCGCCCGGCAATCGTGCTTTATGGCGGCGAACTTGATCCGGATTCTGCAGTTTTGCACAAGGCCGCCTTGCCAGTGCAGATGGACGGCCCCCTTCGAATGTTCGATCTGAACACCGGGCGCGCGGCAGACCGGGCCTTGGGTTTGCCACGCGTCTGGCGGCACGCGGCGGCACTGCTGCTGGTCGCGGGCCTTGGCCATTTGGGGCTGCTGGTCGCCGACACCTGGGCCTTGGCCCAGATCAGGGACGCATCACAAGCCAGTCTGCGGCAGGCCTTGCAAGCCATCGGTCAACCCGCAGCGGCGGATCTGGAGGGCGCTATTTCGGCGGCGCTGGCCCGCATGAATGGCGCGCAGGGACCCGTTTTCGTGGCTTTGCTGGCACGGGTCTTTGCCGCGCTCGAACCCCAGACCGGCAAGGTGACCGCCAGCGACCTGCGCTATGTGGCCGATCAGAACAGCCTGACATTGACGCTGCACGCCCCCGACATCGCCACCTTGCAAGTCGTTGACAGCACCTTGACCAAGGCCGGTTTTCGACTGACCGCCGGGGCCGCGACCACTGCAGGCGGCCTTGCCGAGCAGCAAATGACCCTGCAGGCTTCGGGCACATGACCGATTTCTGGTCAGCGCGCACCGGGCGGGAAAGGCTATTGATCATTGCCCTGGCTTTGATCTGTACGGCTTATGCGGCCTTGGTGGGTGTCTGGCAGCCGGCGTTGCGGCACCGCGCAGCACTACTTGCCGACATCACGCGCTATGCCCGTACCGCGACCGTCCTTTCGGACGCAGTTGCAACCGGCGCTAACTTTGTGATGCCCGCAAACGATGCGCCGCTGCCCACCATCATCACCGATACCGCGGCCATCCATCACTTGCGGATCCGCCGCCTGCAGCCCACCGCCGATGCTGCTGAAATCACCCTGGAAGACGCCACCTTTGACAGCGTCTTGCTGTGGATCGAGGCACTCGAGAACCAGCATGGCTTGCGCATCCTTGCCCTGACCATGACCCGCCGTCCTGAACCTGGCCAAATCGCCACGACCCTGACCATCGGAAGATAGCCCATGTCCGCCAGTTTGCCCTATAGCTTTGCCCGCCAGCACGGTGTCGTGCTGGATCTGCAAGATCAACGTCTGGTCTGCAGCTATCGCGACGGCGTCAGCCTTTCGGCGATGGCCGAAGTGACGCGTGTGTCGGGCGGACCTGTCCAGTTCCAACCGCTTGCAGCCGATGCTTTCGAGGCGCGCCTTGCAACGGCTTACCGCGACAACGCCGCCGACGCCTCAGATGCTGCCGGGGCGGATGGTGACCTGGCCAGCCTTGCTGATAGTACGGCCATTGTTGACGACCTGCTCGATCAATCCGAAGATGCCCCGGTTGTTCGTCTGATCAACGCGCTTTTGTCCGAGGCGATCAAGGAAAACGCCTCAGACTTGCATATCGAGACGCAGGAACGCCGCCTGATCGTGCGGTTCCGCATAGATGGTATCTTGCGTACGGTGGTTGAACCAAAACGCGCCCTCGCCCCGCTGCTGGTCAGCCGGATCAAGGTGATGGCCCGGCTCGACATCGCCGAAAAACGCCTGCCGCAGGATGGCCGGGTCTCTTTGCGGGTGGGCGGGCATGAGGTGGATGTGCGGGTATCCACCATCCCGTCGCAATATGGCGAACGGGTCGTCATGCGCCTGCTTGACCGCGATGCCACCCGCCTTGGGCTTGATCGGCTGGGCATGGCCTCGCGCGATGCCCGGGTCTTTGCACGCATGTTGGCGCGGCCTGACGGGATGCTGCTGGTCACCGGCCCGACGGGGTCGGGCAAGACAACAACGCTTTATGGCGCGCTGGATCATCTGAATGACCGCACCCGCAATATCATGACGGTCGAAGATCCCATTGAGTATTCCGTCGACGGCATCGGCCAGATGCAAGTCAACCCGCGCAGCGATCTGACATTTGCGCGCGGTCTGCGGGCAATCCTGCGGCAAGATCCCGATGTCATCATGGTGGGCGAAATCCGCGACCGCGAAACCGCGCAGGTTGCGGTCGAATCCGCGATGACCGGGCATCTGGTGCTGTCCACCTTGCATACCAACACCGCGGTCGGTGCAATCTCGCGGCTGATCGACATGGGGGTCGAGCGATTCTTGCTGGCGCCCATGCTGGTGGGTGTGGTGGCGCAACGCCTTGTGCGCAAACTTTGCCCTGACTGCTGCCGCGCAGAACCTGCCACCGCCGCCGATGCGGGCTTGATCGAAGGGTTGGCAATCGGGGAACCCGTCTGCCGCGCTGTAGGGTGCCCCGCCTGCCACGGTCAGGGCTATCGCGGGCGGTCGGGGATCTATGAAGTTGTCGCGATGACCCGGGCAATGGAAGCCCTGATCGCCGCAGGGGCCACCGAGGCCGACCTGACCGACGCCGCCCGCGCCGATGGCCCTGGCCTGATCGCCGATGGCTTGCGCCAGATCCGCGCGGGCGTGACATCGGTCGAAGACGTGGCCCGCGTGGCACAGGACGGCTGACATCATGGGCGCGTATCAGTTCAGGGCGATTGACACCGCAGGCAAATCCCACACCGGCATGCTTGAGGCCACGTCCGCCGCCGCCGCCCGGCAATCCCTGCGTGGCAAGGGCTGGCTGCCACTGGATGTGACCGAACGCGCGGCCAACCCGGGGCCAAAGGCAAAGGGCCGGATGTCCACCCACAGCCCGCGCCTGCCGCTTGCCGCGTTGACCCTTGTCACCCGGCAATTGGCCACGCTGCTGGGATCCGGCCTGCGCATCGAAGAGGCCTTGACCACGATTGCCAGTGGCCAGCCCCCCCGGGTCGCATCCATTTTGCTAAACGTCCGCGCGACGGTGATGGAGGGCCGCAGTTTCGGCGACGCATTAGCCAATTTTCCGCAGGCCTTTTCGGATTACTACCGCGCCTCGGTCCGCGCGGGTGAGGCATCGGGCAAGCTGGATCAGGTGATGGCGCATCTTGCGTCCCATGTCGAGCACCGCAGCCGCAACCGCCAGTCGGTGCAACTGGCGCTGCTTTATCCCGCCCTGCTGGGTGTGGTCAGCCTGGCGATCATCTTGCTGTTGATGACCTATGTGGTGCCTGACATCGTAAAAGTGTTCAAGGACAGGGGCGCCGATCTGCCACTGCTGACCCGCAGCCTGATCGCGGTTTCGGATGCGGTGCGCAGCTTCGGCATCTATGCGGTTGCAGCCTTGGCACTGGCGCTGCTGGGCACTGGGCGCTGGATGCGAAACCCGCGCAACCTGACCCGGTGGCACAGGCTGCTGGCGCGGGGTCGCTTGACCGCACGGTTGGTGCAGCGACTTAACGCATCGCAATGCGCCGGCACGCTGGCCACGCTGCTGCAAAGCCAGGTGCCGCTTGTCGAGGCGCTCGCCGCTTCGGCCGAGGTCATCGCGAACCTGCATATAAGGGCCCGCCTGCGCGAGGCGACAGACAAGGTGCGCCAGGGCATGTCCTTGCAGCGCGCGCTGTCAGAGGCGGCAGTCTTCCCACCGATGATGATCGCGATGGTGGCAAGTGGCGAAGCATCGGGCCATCTGGGCCGCGCCCTTGATCACGCCGCCACCGAACAGCAGCGCGATCTGGATGCCTGGGTCAAAGCGGTGGTGGCCTTGGTCGAGCCCGCAATTCTGGTCGTCATGGGCGGCCTGGTGATGGCTATGGTACTGGCGATCCTGCTGCCCATCGTTTCGCTGAACGGGTTGGCAAATGGATAGGCAAACAGGCTCAGGGCGAGAAAAGCGCCATCGGGATTTCGATCTGACTGTCACCACCCACGGGCAACCCCGGCACCAGCGCCGCCCCCGCAGCAAAGATCGTGACACGCAACCTGTTGTCGGGTGTCATCACGACAGTGCCCAGCGGCAGACCCGGCGCCTCTGCGCCCTTGATGGCAATACCAACCCCGTCCGCTGTCGTGGTGATATCGGCGATCAAGGCGGGCAGCGGCACATCCGTCACCGTGCCATCGACACGCGCACAAGTTCCGGCCGCCAGCCGCAGTTGTCCGCTGGCCGACCGCGCATCCGGTGCAACTTCGGCGCGGGCCACGTCAACCTCGGCAGTGGTCCTGCAGCCGATCTCCAACCCCGGCAATACCGCCTCGATCAGCGACCAGCCCATATGTCCGCGCAATGGCGCGACCGTTGCCGCACCGGGCCGCAGCGCCCATTGCCCCGCCAGTTCGGTCTCTGGTCCGGTGACGCGGACATCCGCCACCCAACGTCTGGCCAATACCGACTCCCAAACCCGGCTGTCCCATGTGGCAAGGTGCCCCCGCGTCGCCGCCGCGCCGTGCCAAAGCGTCCCCGACACCACCACATCGGCAGGCATCACCACCCCTGCCATCCGTGCAGCAACCCCCAGCGGTGCCGTGGCCGCCATTGTTGCCACCCCCGCCACCAAACCCAGGAGCACAACCAATGACCATTGCACCGCACGCCGCAATCCGGTTGACCCGGCGGGGATTTCTTCGATCTGCATCGTCAAGCTGCCTCGTTCCGTTCATAGGCCTGCCGTTTCTGGCGGCCTGTGGTGATATCTTGCCGACCAACCGCGCAGGTGCTGCGCGCAGCGGCACTGGCCCCGGCGGGCGCGACTTTGCTTTGCTGCTGCCTTTGACTGGCGATGCCGCCGCTTTGGGGCAGAGTATGGCGCGTGCCGCCATGCTTGTCACGCAGTCCGGTGCGGCAGAGCGCGCGCCGAAAATCTACGACACCGGAGACACCGCCGAAGGATCAGCCGCAGCTGCACGGCAAGCCATTGATAATGGTGCCAAAATATTGCTCGGGCCGCTCAGGGCCGATCAAACGGCAGGGGTGCTGGCAATCGCGGGCAGCCGCCCGGTCATCACTTTTTCGAATGATGACACTTTGGCTGCCCAAGGGGCTTTCGTGATGGGGATTACACCTGCCCAATCGGTGGCCACGATGTTCAGCTATGCTCGCGCGCAGGGTCTATCGCGGATTGCCGTGGTCAGCAGGCCCGGCGCTCTTGGGCAGGCAACCGAAATTGCCGCGCGCGCAACTGCATCGGCGGGCGGCATCACCCTGACATCGGTCTTGCTGCGCGATCCGGGCGATGGAGGTTTGGCTGCGGCCTTGCAGGGCGGCGACCCGCAAGCGGTCTACCTGCCCGATGGTGGGGCCACTCTGGCCGGTTTTGCCCGGGCGTTGCGGGGCAGCAGCCTTCAACTGCTGGGATCGGTCCAATGGGGTGCGGCGGACGTGACCGAGGATGCAAATCTGGATGGCGCATGGTTCGCATCGCCCCCGCCCGATTTGTTTTTGCCTTTTGCCGATCGGTTTCAGGCCGCATACGGCGCCCAGCCCGGCGTGGTCGCAGCGCTCGGTCATGACGCGGCTTTGCTGGCCATAGGTCTGGGCGACGGGCGCGGTGTCAGCCGCAAGGGCATCTTGCGCAAAGCGGGCTTTACCGGTGTGCTGGGTCCGTTTCGGTTCGCGGATGACGGGCGCTGCCTGCGCAATCTTGCAGTTCTGGGTGTTGCCGGTGGCACCGTGTCCGTTCTGGCCGAGATCACCGGCACATGACCCGCCAAGCGGAAGCCGGCTTTACCCTGATCGAAGTTCTGGTGTCGCTTGCTTTGTTTGCCGTCATCGCGGGCGCGGGTCTGTCGGTGATGGAGCAGATCCTGCGCACGCAGACACAGACGGATGGGCGCCTTGGGCGTCTGGCAGACCAGCAACGCCTGATGCATCTGGTGACGCGCGATCTTTCTGCTGCAGTTCCCGGATCGGTGCAAGGCGATGCAAGCACCATCTCCATGGTGGGGCAGTCAGAAACGCGCCCCGTCACGGTCACCTATATCTTGGTCGAGGGTCAGGCGATACGGCAGGTGGCGCAAGGCCGGGGCGACACCGTTAGTCAGGCCTTGCTGACCAAGGTTGCCGAATTGCGTTGGCAATATCTGGACACTGCAGGCACATGGCAAGACACATGGCCCGCAACCCAATCGCCGGACACGGCCGAACTGGCGGGGGTGGCGATGGTTCTGGCCCTGCAACCCGGATCGGGCGGCCTGCGCCGCATCGTGGCCGTTCCTCGTGCAGGCCCGCCGTGACCTGCGCTGTTGCCCCAACCACCCCGATCACTCCGATCACCGCGCGCGCACCCGATGGGGGCGTGGTGCTGATCAACGTGCTGGTCATCCTTGCCCTGTCATCGACGCTGGTCTTTGCCATGTTGCGTCTGTCCGACAGCGCCATCACCCGCAGCCAGCGCTACAGCGATGCAGGTCAGGGACTTGCCCTGATTGCGGGCGGTGAAGCAACGGCGATTGCCGCCCTGCGCCGCGACATGCGCGACGCACCCGGTACCGATCACTTGGGCGAGCCATGGATGGCTGCCGCACAAGATCAGATCGACATCGAAGGCGGCAATTTCAGTCTTGCCATCGCCGATGCACAGGCGCGGTTCAACCTGACCAATGCCTTGCGCGGCGGGCCGGACGATCTGCAAGTCTTGCAAAAAATCCTTGCCGAACTGGCGCTGCCCGACAATGTCGGGCTGCGCATACTCGCGCGACTGACCGATCCTGCCCCCCTGCTGTCCATGCAGGATCTGGCTGCAGCCGGGATCAGCGCCGAAGACCTGCAGCGGCTGTCAACGCTGGTTACCGTATTGCCCAAACCCAGCGCGATCAACATCAACACCATGCCCGACGCAATGTTCGCGGTGCTTGCGGGCAACCCGGTGCAGGCCCGGCTATTGCAAGGCATCCGCGCCCGCAAGGGGCAGCTTACCTCGGCAGACCTGCTGGCGGCGGGGTTGATCCTGACCCCGCAGGCAGGCATGCAGTCTTCGTTCTTTACCGTCACAACCCGTGTCACAATAGGCCGTGCAACCCAGGCGCGCGAAAGCCTGCTTTACCGCTTTGCCAAGGCAGGCCAGACCGCGCAGGTCGTCGTGGCCGCCCGCCGCACACTGCCATAAACAAAGAGCGGTGTCATAGACCAAGGACAGCGCCATAAACAAAGGGCGGCGATGTTGCCACCGCCGCCCCTAGGTATTGATTTCAGGCGCGGTCCTTAGAAATCGACCGGTTCTTGCGTCAACCGCATCGGCTCATCCGCATCGGCGATCGTCAGGAAGGTCACTTCGCCCGGCTCTGCCGGTTCTGCCGTATCAGGGCTGCGAAAAGCTGCAGCGAAGGATTGGCCGAACTGTGCTGCCGCATCACCGATCTGCTCACTCCCGCCGCACGCGGCGAGAATGGCCAGCGAAAAGACCGCCGCGAGGGATAGTTTGCGTGTAGGTGTCATCTTGCCCTCACTGGTTGATGTTTGGTTCGTTGTTCGGCGAACCCGGGATCGGCGCATTCAGATAGGGAAAGTCCGCCAAGACCTGATCAGGCCGCAAGGGCGCACCATCTGTGAAGGCCACGGTGCCAACCGGGGCATCTTCGGGATCGCATAGCCCAAGGTTGACCAGATCGGAGGCTTCGTTTTCAACGGCACCCTCGACACCAAGTTCGGCCCCCAGTGGCACTGGATGACACAAGGCGCCCATCACCACACGCAGGGCAAGGTCAACCGTGTCATCGGTTGGACGCCGCCCGTTCGGGTACCCGGCCAAATCTTCTGCCACCAGACCCAGCACATGCTGGCTTGCGACCGGCGTCGGCCCGACGGCCGTGTTCAGGCGCAACATCTCGCCGCCCGCTTGCTGATTGGCTGGCTGGTTGAACCCTGCAAAGCCGGTGGCAAAGGTTGCTACCAGATCGGCACGCGGAAAGTTCGACGGGGCGATGTTGGTTTGCGAACCCGCCGCGCTGCGAAACAGGATATCCAGCAAGGCAGGCAGCGTCGGGTTGGTCACATAGGTTGCGATGCCGTCCGCCGGGCGCAAATCCTGCATCGGCTCGGACTCGGCAAACCGGTCCTTGTCCCGCAGACCGACGACCAGTTCGTTGACCAACGGATTTGACAGGCGCGAAACCTGCACGAAGGCCCCGCCCTGACGCGATGTCGCGTTGTAGTTGGGGGTCGGATCCAAAAGGCGGGCCTGCGGCAAGCTGGCCGAAGTCCAACCGCCGATCACCGGATCGAAACCGGTGGCGCCAGGTGCCTGGGCAGTTAGGCATTCCACCGGCATTTCAACGGCCAGCGACGTCACATTGAACTCATCTACCAGGTCATCGTTCAAACGATCCTGCACGATCCCGCCAGGGAACGCGCCGCCACCGACATTGTACTGCGGCCATTCAGCCGAATCTGCACCCTGAATTGGGACAAGGTTCACCAGATCGAAGACTTCGCCCAGGTTCACTGCAAAGTTTTCCTGCCGCTGCCCGACGAAAATCCGGGCCGGACGCGCGCAGGTCGGCACATTCACCGTATAGATATGCGCGTTGGCATAGGTGTCATAGTCGGCAATCGTCTTGGCCCCGATGTTATCGACCGGCTTGACGAACCTGTTCGGCGACCCAGCAATCGGGGCCACGGTCGGGCGCAATGTCGTGCGCGACCCCGTGCGACGATCACCCCGGATCAGCGACACGGTATAGGTTTCCAGCTCGTTCAGTGCACCGCCATTGATGCCGGGTCCGACGCCGCCAGCCTGACGCAGCGGGATGGCAACGTTCTGCCCACCGATGTTCAATTCTATGCCCGCATTGCGCCGCGTGCCTGCTGCATCCAGTTCGGAATCGAAATTGAACTGGAATGTCAGATCTTCTTGCGCATCGCCATCGTTGTCGATGTGAATTTCATAGATCGCGTCATTGTCCAACGCGAAATAGTTCGGCCCGCCGTAAGGCGCCTGCAAGGGTACATAGTTTGCCACCATGGTGACATAGCCTGCGCCTTCCTCGGCTATCCGGGCGGGGGAAAAGCTGCGGAACATGTAAAAGTCGGTCGAGTCTACGCGCGGCATCCCGGAAATCGCGGGCGCTTCGCGGTGGCTCGAAGCCCAGACAGCGGGCGCCATAGCGGCGATGGTTCCCGCAAATACGGTCCCCAGCAAAAGTCGTGAACTTGTCTTCATTCGTTCCTCCTTGTGGTCACACCAGACCGTGACCATGTGATCGCGCGACACCGCGCGGTTCTTTGCGGATGCGAACCAGTATCTTACACAGCGATAGGCTGGACCCATTTGTTCTGGTGTCAGGGATACGCACCTTCGGGCCAAAAAGTTTCAGGTCAGGACCAAGAAAATTAAGTATCTTTTCGGGGCCATCGGCCCCAGAACAGCGACCAAAGCGGCATGAAAGACGATGGCAGATGACAGTTTTCTGGGGCCTGACAACGGTTCTGACGGCGGCGTTAGGCGCTATCGCCATCGTCGATATGCGCAGTTTGCGCATCCCCGATCTGCTTAGCCTGCCACTGATTGCAGCGGGCATCGCCGCCGCCGTCTGGTTGCAAAGGGTGCCGGTCCATCACCATTTGATCGGGGCCGCTGCCGGCTTTGCGGTCTTCGCGGCGATCGGCAGTTGGTATTTCGCGCGCACCGGGATTGATGGCCTTGGTCTGGGCGACGCCAAACTTTTTGCGGCAGCGGGGGCATGGCTGGGCTGGCAGGCGCTGCCGATGGTCCTGTTGATCGCCGCCCTTTGCGGGCTGGCCTTTGCCGTGTTGACGGGTGCCCATCGCCGCGGCGCGGCCCTTGCTTTCGGACCCTGGTTGGCCCTTGGCTTCTGGTCAGTCTGGATTTGGGAGAATGCCGAACTTCACATATTCGTGTAACCCGAAACTCAGGCACGGTTGCGCCCGTAGGTCCTGACGCAGGGGGTATTGTGCCGCCCTTAGTGGCGGGGGCCGAAGGTGGAACAGCGTCAGACTGATCTTTTTGCGCGCGGCGGTGCCCTTTGGTAGGGCAGGACCGCGTGGCGCCTTTGATCCGGCAAATCGCCACAAAGGACCGCGCGGCCTTTCGCGCCCTTTACCGCGCGTCCAGCGGTGTGTTGTTCGGTGTCCTGATCCGCATCCTGCGGGATCGCGCGAGTGCCGAGGATGGTCTGCAAGAAGTGTTTATCCGCATCTGGCTGCGGGCAGGCAGCTTTGCCGAAGACCGCGGCAGCGGCATGACATGGTTGATAACCATTGCGCGCAATTACGCGATAGATCAGCACCGCCGCCGCAAAATGGACGAAATCGAAAATATCGAGATTGATCGCCTCGTTGCACCGGACCGGGCTGCCGACACCTATCTCATCGCACAAGAAACGGTGGACAGGATCAGGATTTGTCTGGGCCAGTTGGAACCACGGCAGGCCGAATGCATCAAGTTCGCCTATCTGGAGGGGGCGTCGTATGCCGAACTCGCTGCGCGTCATTCGGTGCCGGTCAATACCATGCGCACCTGGTTGCGGCGCGGGCTGGTCAAGCTGCGTGACTGTGTTCTTGGCTGACGGGGCGACGTCAGCGTTGCAATAATCCTGCGTTGGCTGTGTGCCTAGGGGCCTTCAGGCCCGGCCCAGCTTTTCCAGCCGGGCGGCCCGCAGCCGCGCAAAATCTTCCCCCGCATGGTAAGATGACCGCGTCAAAGGCGTTGCAGACACCATCAGAAAACCCTTGCCGAAAGCTGCTGCCGCATAGGCACTGAATTCATCGGGGGTCACAAACCTGTCCACCCGGTGATGTTTTGGCGTAGGTTGCAGATATTGCCCGACGGTCAGAAAATCCACATCCGCCGCGCGCATGTCGTCCATCACTTGTCGCACGGCTTGCGCCTCTTCGCCCAACCCCACCATGATGCCCGATTTGGTGAACATTGCGGGGTCAAGTTCCTTCACTTTCTGCAACAGCCGAAGCGAATGGAAATAACGCGCGCCGGGGCGCACTTCGGGATAAAGACCCGGCACGGTTTCCAGATTGTGGTTGAACACATCGGGGCGCGCCTCGACCACCGCTTCCAGCGCCGAGGGGGGGCATTTCAGAAAATCAGGCGTCAGAATCTCGATGGTGGTGGTCGGGCTGCGGTGCCGCACTGCGCGGATGGTCTGCGCAAAATGATCCGCCCCGCCATCACCCAGATCATCGCGGTCCACAGACGTGATCACCACATGCGACAATTCCAGTTGCGCCACGGCATGGGCCACTCGGCCCGGCTCAAACGCATCAAGCGCACTGGGTTTGCCCGTTGCAACATTGCAGAACGTGCAGCCACGGGTACAGATTTCGCCCATGATCATCATGGTGGCATGGCCCTGGCTCCAGCATTCGCCGACATTCGGGCAACCTGCTTCTTCGCAAACAGTCACCAGCTTCTGGTCGCGCAAAATGTCGCGCGTCCGCTTGTAACCTTCCGACGTTGGCGCGCGCACCCTGATCCAGTCAGGCTTTTTCGGCTGCGCATTATCCGCCCGGTGGGCTTTTTCCGGGTGCCGCTGATCTGGTAGGCTGATGTCACGCAACGGTTTTTCCCCCTGACAGGTACCCTGTTTCCATTTAGGCTTCTGCGGGCAGGAAGGCAACGCCTGTCACATTGGCGGGCGGGCGTAGCCGACCTGTAAGGGAAACAATCAGATCCCGATACCGGGATCAGGAGGGGACATGACGAAAAAACTTATAGCCGAGGGGATCGGCACCTTGATCCTTGTGTTGTTTGGGTGCGGCTCTGCGGTGCTTATGGGCGCGCAAATCGGCATGCTGGGCATCAGTCTGGCCTTTGGTCTGGCCATTGTGGCTGCGGCTTATGGGCTTGGTGCGATTTCTGGCGCGCATCTCAATCCGGCAGTATCCTTGGGCATGGTGGCCGCAGGCCGCATGTCGGTGACAGATTTCGTCGGCTACGCAGTGGCCCAGACCGCAGGCGCAATCTTGGGTGCCGGTATCTTGTACCTGATAGCCTCGGGCAAAGCGGACTACACCCTTGCCGGCAACGGCCTTGGCCAGAACGGCTATGGCGCGGGCTATTTGGGGGAATATTCCCTGACGGCGGCACTGATTTTCGAAGCGGTGATGACGTTCCTCTTCGTGACCGTTATCCTTGGGGCCACGGCATCGGGCGCACCGGGCGCTATGGCGGGCCTTGCCATCGGCCTGACACTTGCTGCCATTCACCTGGTCGGCATCAATGTCACCGGCGTTTCAGTCAATCCGGCCCGGTCCATCGGCCCTGCCCTGTTCGTCGGTGGCAAGGCCATGGCAGACCTTTGGGTGTTCATAGTGGCCCCCTTGGCGGGCGGCCTTGTGGCCGGTCTTGCCTATGCTATGGGCCTGACCCGCGCAGACTGATCAAACAACCGCAAGAAACCCGATCAGGGGCAGATCCGTCTGCCCCTTTTTCATGCCAGTGCGGCCTTAGTCCTAATGCGACCGTCCAGCGCACAGGCCTTTAAAGACGCCCAGCAAATCCTACTTAAACTTCATGGCGGTCTTTGCTAAAGAGAGCCTGAAAAACGCAGCTATCCCTAATCAGCAGGAGCAAGCCATGGACGGAAATGACAATGCAAGCGGGGGCAAATGTCCGGTTATGCACGGCGCAGGCAGCCAGACGTCGTCTGCTTTGCGGTCCAACCGCGACTGGTGGCCGAACCAGTTGAACCTTGGCATCCTGCATCAGCATTCCGCCCGCTCCAACCCGTTTGCGCCAGGCTTCGACTATGCCGAAGCGTTCAGAAAACTGGACCTTTCGGCCGTGAAAGCCGATCTTGTGGCGCTGATGACTGACAGTCAGGCTTGGTGGCCGGCCGATTGGGGCCATTACGGTGGTTTGTTTATCCGGATGGCATGGCATTCGGCAGGCACCTACCGTACCGGCGATGGCCGGGGTGGAGCTGGTTCTGGCAGCCAACGGTTTGCGCCTCTCAACAGCTGGCCCGACAATGGCAATCTTGACAAGGCCCGTCGCCTGCTTTGGCCGATCAAGCAGAAATACGGCGCCAGCCTGTCCTGGGCCGATCTGATGATTCTGGCGGGCAATTGCGCGCTGGACTCGATGGGTTTCAAAACGTTCGGTTTCGGCGGTGGCCGCGTCGATGTCTGGGAACCCGAAGAAGACATCTATTGGGGTCAGGAAGATATCTGGCTGGATGACAAACGCTATTCCGGTGACCGCGATCTGGAAAACCCGTTGGCCGCGGTTCAGATGGGCCTGATCTATGTCAACCCGCAAGGCCCGAATGGCACGCCAGACCCGGTAGCCTCGGGGCGTGACATCCGCGAAACCTTTGCCCGCATGGCGATGAACGACGAAGAAACCGTGGCTTTGGTCGCGGGTGGGCACACCTTTGGCAAGGCGCATGGCGCGGGTGATCCTGACCTTGTAGGTGCTGAACCCGAAGGCGCGTCGATTGTCGAGATGGGCCTTGGCTGGCGCAACGATTTCGGCTCGGGGCGCGGCGTGCACACAACGACCAGCGGGATAGAGGGCGCATGGAAGCCCAATCCCACCAAATGGGACATGGGCTATTTCAAGGTGCTGTTCAAATATGAATGGGAACTGGTGCGCAGCCCGGCCGGGGCGCAGCAATGGCGGGCACGCGATGTCGCACCTGAAGACATGATCCCGGATGCGTATGACCCGACCAAGACCTACGCGCCGATGATGACCACTGCCGATATGGCGATGCGGATGGACCCGGTCTATGGCCCGATCTCGCGCCGCTATCAAGCCGATCCGGCAGCTTTTGCGGATGCCTTTGCCCGGGCCTGGTACAAGCTGACCCACCGCGACATGGGGCCGATTGCCCGCTATCTTGGCGCCGACGTGCCCGCCGAAACCCTGATCTGGCAAGATCCAATCCCCACCCCTAAACACGACCATATCGGAACCAGCCAGATTTCTGATCTCAAGACGCAAATTGCCGATTTGGGGCTTAAGGTGCCCGAACTTGTCGGCACCGCATGGGCCTCGGCTTCGACCTTCAGGGGGTCAGACAAACGGGGTGGCGCCAATGGCGCACGCATTCGCCTTGCGCCGCAAAAAGACTGGCCGGTAAACCAGCCTGATCAACTTGCACGCGTACTGACTGCTCTGGAAGGTGTTCAGACCCGCTTCAACGCCTCTGCCGGGGCAATGCAGGTCTCGATGGCCGATCTGATCGTGCTGGCGGGCAATGTCGGCGTCGAACAGGCGGCTGCTGCGGCTGGCCACAAGATCGACATCCCGTTTGTCGCGGGTCGCGGCGATGCCAGCCAGGCCCAGACCGATATCGAAAGCTTCGCTGTGCTGGAACCGGGGGCCGACGGGTTTCGCAACTACCTGCGCACATCCTATACCCTGTCGGCAGAAGAGCTGCTGATCGACAAGGCACAACTGATGGGGCTAAGCGCACCCCAGATGACAGTGCTGCTGGGCGGCCTGAGGGTGTTGAACATCGGTGCAGGCGATACCAACACCGGTGCAAAAGACGGCGTCCTGACAACACGGCCCGGAACCCTGACGACCGATTTCTTCGTCAATCTGCTGGACATGGGCACAGTCTGGACACCGACATCGCCCGCCGAAGACCAGTTTGAGGGCCGCGACCGCGCAACCGGTCAGGTCAAATGGACGGCAAGCCGCGTCGATCTTGTGTTCGGCTCAAACTCGCAACTGCGCGCCATCGCCGAGGTCTATGGATCAAGCGATGCGGGCCCCAAATTCGTGCAGGATTTCGTGGCCGCCTGGGTCAAGGTGATGATGCTGGATCGGTTCGATCTGGCCTGACGCGGACACGGTCCAAACCAGTTTGCGCGCGGGATGCAATGACCCCGCGCGCAGAAATGCGCCCCTTACTCGGCGCGGTCCCGGCCCCGCTTAGCCGATCAACGGCCCGGATCTGCCATAGGTATCATCATAGTGCCGCCGCAACCGCTGCAAGGCGATGCGCAGCACGATCTTGCCTGAACGCGCCGACCAGCCCATGCGCTTTTCGGCAACTTCCAGCCCTTCCAGATAACAGCAGCACCGCAGCACCATGTCCCCCAGACCGGGGCCAAGATCACGCAGCGCTGCGGCGACCCGGTCACGCGCCGCCCGCGGTCCTGTGGCTTCACCGGCATCTGCCTTGTAGCCCCCCCGGTCGCCACCCGTCAAAAACCGATCCCAGTTTTGCGCCACTCGCGGCCCCATCTGCGCCAGTTCGAAATCCTCGCGCAACCGTTCGGCCGCAACCACCAGATCAGGCTCCAGAAACAGGTGGCCATCCTTATCGCGCCGCCGACCGAGCACCGCAACCGGGCTTTCGGCAAGATTGTAGCGCATTCTGCGCGGGCTCTCATCGCCATCAACCAATCGCTCATCCCAAGACCTGTACTGGCCTGCAAAGGGCGTTGCGGCCTCGGCCATGCCTCCCCGGGCACGGTCGTCCTCATCCGTCATCCGCTTTAGCGCGGCGCGCCCGGCTGCGGTGATCTCATAGGTAGCGACCCTGCCCTGCTTGCGGCAGGCGATCCAGTCCTTCAACACGAACGCCTGCGCCACCAGCCGTTCCACCACCCCTGTCCGCGCCGCGCGCCCATCGGCAAATTCGCGCATCACCACCGCTTTTTCCATATCAGGTGCGATGGCAAGGACTGCTCCCGGTTCCACCAGCCGCCGCAAGATCCTGCGCCCCTCTTGCGCCAAAGTGGTTTCATCCAGCAATAGCGATGCCGTCGGCATTTCTAGACTCATTCGATCCTCATCCTTGTTGTCTGGCACAGTCTCTGCTGGTCTTGCTTCACGGCCCGGCCCCCGCCCAAGCGACGCCAATGCTGCATCCATCAAAGGATCATCGCGCCGGTTCTCATACCGCCTGACATGCCGCATCACGGTCGAAGCATGGCAACCCTCGCGCCGAGCAAGGGCGCGCAATGAAAGCCCATCCTCGGTATGGTCAAGATAAAGACGCACGGCACTGGGCAGCCATGAAGGTAAATCAAACTCGTCGGTCAGCTCTTCGCTTTTCATACTTTGTCCGTGCCACCGAAGCCAAAGATCACCTGCCCCAGGGGAATGCTCGACCGTGGGCTGAATTGGTTACTGGCCGGTTAATTTCAGGTCTTAGCGCCATAATGGTAACCAAACTCTAAACAAACGAAAAAGCGCCGCGCGGTGCAATCTCAAGTTGTGCAACGCCAGGTTGAACAAGTGCATGGTACCCCCTGTATCACCTGGAGGCTTTGATGACTGATTTCCGAACTTTGCTGGCCGATCTGCGTCGTCCGCGTCTGTTGATCCGTGCCGCCCGCTTTGGCGTGGCCGACTACAAACGCGAACGCGATCTGCGCCGCCTGATCAACGCGTCAACCCGCGCAACCCCCGAAGCGGCTATCCCGCAACTGATCTCCGCTGAAGAACAGATGGAGCAGACCCGCCGGGAAGGGGATGCAGCCTATTCCGTGTCGCGTCATATCGAAGTGCTGATTGCACTGATCGCCGAAGTGCGTCTTTTGCCGCGCCGCTTGCAGGCCTGATAAAAAAAAGGCCCGCGCCGTCCCCAGCGCGGGCCGCACCTTCGGTCTGTTATCCGTTCAGACAAAAGCGTCCGGCATTTCCGATTTCCGCTTTGCTACATAGTCGTTCAGCGCATCCGACACAGCGATATCCAGATCAGGTTGCTGATAGTCGCCCAGCATCTTGGTCACACGTTCCGCCGCCAACGTTTCCGTATCACGCGCGCCTTCTTCGGCCCAGGTCTCGAACGGTTTGTAGTCAAACAGATCAGACCGCCAGAATGCCGTCTTGAAATTGGCTTGCGTGTGTTCACAACCAAGGTAATGCCCGCCCGGGCCCACTTCGCGCATGGCGTCCATCGCTTGCCCGTTGGTATCCATCATCACGCCCTTGGCGAGGTGGTGCAATGTGCCCAACTGGTCGGCATCCATCACGAACTTTTCGTAGGAACTGACCAGGCCGCCTTCCAGCCAACCGCAGGCATGTAGCATGAAATTCACCCCCGCGAGCAGCGCCATGTTCAGGCTGTTCGCCGTCTCATACGCCGCCTGCGCATCGGGAAGTTTCGACCCACAGAACGACCCGCCCGACCGATACGGCAGGTTCAACCGCCGCGCCAACTGCCCGGCCCCGTAAGTGATATGCGCGGCTTCCGGTGTGCCAAAGGTCGGCGCGCCCGAATTCATGTCGATCGAGGTCACAAACGCCCCGAAAATCACCGGCGCGCCGGGGCGCACCAACTGGCTATAGGCAACGCCAGCCAACACTTCCGCTAACACCTGCGTCAGCGTTCCTGCCACCGTCACCGGGGCCATAGCGCCGCCCACAATAAACGGGCTGATAATCGCCGCCTGACCCGCCCGCGCATAAACTTCCAGCGCGCCCATCATGATCGAATCAAATGTCAGCGGGCTGTTGATGTTGATCAGCGACGTCATCACAACGTGTCGATCGACAAACGCATCGCCAAACAAGATCTTCGACATCGCAACCGAATCCTCGGCGCGACTTGGCTCCGTCACCGACCCCATATAAGGCTTGTCCGACAGCTGCATATGCGCCAGCAGCATATCCAGATGCCGCTTGTTGACCGGAACATCCGTCGGCTCACACACCGTGCCACCCGAATGGTGCAGCCATTTGCTCATGTAGCCCAGCTTCACGAAATTCTGGAAATCATGGATCGTCGCATAGCGCCGCCCGCCCGCCTGATCACGCACAAAGGGCGGGCCGTAGACCGGGGCCAACACCAGATCGCGCCCGCCTATGTTCACATTCCGCTCGGAATTGCGCGCATGCTGCACAAAAGACGAAGGCGCTGTGCCGCACAACTTCCGCGCCAACCCGCGCGGAATATGCACCCGCTCGCCGCGTACATCCGCCCCCGCTGCACGCCACAACGCCAACGCAGGCTCATTTTCAAGGAAATTGACGCCAATTTCTTCCAGAACGGTATCCGCGTTCCACTCAATTATGGCCAACGCTTCGTCGTTCAGAATCTCGAAATTCGGAATATTCCGGCTGATGAACTTTGCCGTCTCAAAGCTGACCGCCGTCCGCTCTGCCCTACGCGCCACGCCGCCACCGCCGCGTGCTCTACGCCCTGATACTTCGTTCATCCCGATCTCCGATATTGTTTGCCACCTTATGCAACCGGTGCATCCAAAACCGCCCCCCGAATGCGCCGCAAACCCGCCAAAACCGACATCTTCGCAGGCCAGATACGACACCCGGCTTTTTCTTCGCCCAAATACTCAAACTCAACCGCCACCACATGCGCGCCCCTTGCCCTCAAGGCCCGATTTGCCTATTCCCATCGCTCATGACCCAACATGATCGCCTTCTCATCATCGACTTTGGCAGCCAGGTAACCCAGCTGATCGCAAGGCGGCTGCGCGAGCTGAATGTCTACTGCGAAATACACCCTTTCCACAAAGTCACCGACGAATTCCTCGCGGACTTTGCCCCGAAAGCAGTGATCCTGTCGGGTGGGCCAAGTTCCGTTTTTGCCGACGGCGCACCGATGCCACCGAAATCGCTGTTCACCCTCGGCGTGCCGCTGCTTGGTATCTGCTACGGCCAACAAGTGATGATGCACTGCTTGGGTGGCAAAGTGGAACGCGGTCACGGCACCGCCGAATTCGGCCGCGCTTTTGTCACCCCAACCGCCGACAAATCCCCGCTGCTGACCGGTTGGTTCGCTGACAGCCGCGAACAGGTCTGGATGAGCCACGGCGACCATGTCTCGCGCCTCGCCCCCGGTTTTCAGGTCTACGGCACCTCGCCCAACGCGCCCTTCGCCATCACCGCCGATCCTGCCCGCCATTTCTACGCTGTCCAGTTCCACCCCGAAGTGCACCACACCCCCAAGGGCGCTAAACTCTACGAGAACTTCGTCCGCATGGCCGGTTTCAAAGGCGATTGGACCATGGGCGCTTACCGCGCCGAGGCCATCGTCAAGATCCGTGCGCAAGTCGGCAAGGGCCGCGTGATCTGCGCTTTGTCTGGCGGTGTGGACAGTTCTGTCGCCGCCGTCCTGATCCACGAGGCGATTGGCGATCAACTCACCTGCGTCTATGTCGATCACGGCCTGATGCGCCAGAACGAATCTGAACAAGTCGTGTCGATGTTCCGCGAACACTACAACCTGCCGCTGATCCACGCCAACGAATCTGACTTGTTCCTTGGCAAACTGACGGGCGTGTCCGACCCCGAAACCAAACGCAAAATTATCGGCGGCCTGTTCATCGAGGTCTTTGAAAAACACGCCAAAGCCATCGGCGGTGCCGAATTCCTCGCCCAAGGCACCCTCTACCCCGATGTCATCGAAAGCGTTTCGTTCAGCGGCGGCCCCAGCGTCACAATCAAGTCGCACCACAATGTCGGTGGCCTCCCCGCCCGCATGAAGATGCAACTGGTCGAACCCCTGCGCGAATTGTTCAAGGACGAGGTTCGCGCCCTTGGCCGCGAATTGGGCCTGCCCGCATCTTTCATCGGTCGTCACCCCTTCCCCGGCCCGGGCCTCGCCATCCGCTGCCCCGGTGAGATTACCACCGAAAAACTGAACATCCTGCGCGCCGCCGATGCAGTTTACATCGACCAGATCCGCAAACACGGGCTGTATGATGAAATCTGGCAAGCCTTCGCCGCCATCCTGCCGATGAAAACCGTAGGTGTCATGGGCGATCACCGCACCTACGATTACGCCCTCGCCCTGCGCGCGGTTACCTCAGTTGACGGCATGACAGCCGATACCTACCCCTTCACCCATGAATTTCTGGGCGAAACCATGACCCGCATCATCAACGAAGTGCCGGGCATCAACCGGGTGTTCTACGACATTACATCGAAACCCCCAGGCACGATTGAACTCGAATGATCCACCTCACCGGCACACTGATCTGCGCCACATCCGAAGATGTGGCCTTGGTAAAGACCTATTTGCCTGAACACACCCGCCTCAGCCGCGCCGAACCCGGCTGCGTCAAGTTCAATGTCACGCAAAGCGTCGATCCGATGGTCTGGCGCCTGGACGAAACCTATACTGACCGCGCGGCGTTTGAGGCGCATCAGACCCGCAACCGCGCGTCGATCTGGTGGCAAAAATCGCATCATTTGCCACGCGACTTCAAGCTTTCCGAAACCTGAAACAAAGAAAAGGGCCACGGTTTCCCGCAGCCCCCAACTTTCACAAGGCGCTCAAATCACCCTTTCGGGCGGTTTGAAATTTGGAACGTGTCAAAGGTGTATTCCGCAACCTGGTTCCAGAGGTTCGCCTCGTTGCGGAAGGCCTCCATATGCGCCCAGATGGTTGCAAAATCCGGGCTGGTCGCGGCGATTTCGGCATAAAGCTTGTTCGCCGCAGCAAAGGCCGCTTCCATCACGTCCTTGGGGTATGGCCGCAACTGCGCGCCGCCCGCCACCAGACTGCGCAACGCGGCTGGGTTCTTTGCGTCATACTTGGCCAGCATATCGACGTTCGCCATAGCGGCCGCAGTCTTTACGATCGACTGATATTCAGCCGGAAGGGCAGCCCATTTTTCAAGGTTGATCATGAACGACAGGGTCGGGCCACCTTCCCAGAAACCGGGGTAATAGTAGTACGGCGCAACTTTGTTCAGGCCAAGCTTTTCGTCATCATAGGGGCCAACCCATTCTGCCGCATCAATCGTGCCCCGCTCCAGCGCCGGATAGATATCACCGCCCGGAATTTGCTGAGGCACCACGCCCAACGCTTCCATAACCTTGCCGCCCATGCCACCGATGCGCATCTTGACGCCTGCAAGGTCGGCAACCGAGTTGATTTCCTTGCGCCACCAGCCACCCATCTGCGCGCCGGTATTGCCGCCCGGGAACGCGATCAGGTTTTGCTTGGCGTAGAACGTATTCATCAAATCCATGCCGCCGCCATGGTAATACCAGGCGTTGATGCCGCGTGCGTTCAAACCGAACGGAACAGCGGTGCCAAGCGCGAACGCCGGATCTTTTCCCCAGTAGTAATAGGACGCAGTATGGGTCATCTCGACCACACCCGACGCTACTGCATCAGATGCTTCTGGCATTGGCACGATCTCGCCCGCTGGAAACACCTGAATTTCAAAGTTTCCGCCGGTTGCTTCTTTTACAGCCGCCGCAAATGTTTCGGCGCCGCCATAAATCGTATCAAGCGACTTCGGGAAGCCCGAGGTCAAACGCCACGCCACCTTGGTTGCATGTGCGTCCGACAGTGCCGGTGTGGCCAATGCGCCAGCTGCAGCCCCAAGCGTCGCAGTGGTTAGAAAGTTCCGTCTTTTCATTGGTAGTCCTCCCTGTGGATTATTGGTCGTCTCGTTTAGTTTAGGTCAAGTGTCGGAATTTCAAGTTCCGGCATCGGTATCGCGTCCAGCGTATCACCAACGGTGGCGGCATCCAGAAGCACGTCCTGGCCCAGCCAGTATGTCACTGATTCCGGCCAGAAAATCAAAATGGCGACAAGAATTATCTGCAACCCTATCCATGGAATTGACCCCAGATAGATATCGCGGCTTTTCACTTCTGGCGGGGCGATTCCCCGCAGGTAGAACAGTGCAAATCCGAATGGCGGGTGCATGAAACTTGTCTGCATATTCACGCACAGCAGCACGCCGAACCACACCAGATTGATGTCCAGCGCCACCGCTGTTGGCAATAGCATCGGCACGACGATGAACACGATCTCGAAAAAGTCCAGAAAGAACGCAAGGAAAAAGATGAAGATGTTGACGAAGATCAGGAAGCCAAGCTGCCCGCCCGGAATGCCCGCCAACAGATGCTCAATCCAGCGCCCACCGTTGACCCCTTGGAAGACAAGGCTGAACACCGTCGCACCAACCAGAATGAACAAGACCATTGACGTGATCCGCATGGTCTGATCCATCCCGGACCAGAGCAAAGCCAAGCTAAAGCGCCGATGCAGGATGGCCAGCACGATCGCCCCGACCGACCCCATAGCACCCGCTTCGGTTGGCGTGGCAAGCCCCATGAACATGGTGCCAAGGACCAGAAAGATCAACACAAGCGACGGCACCACGCCCCATGCCACTTTGGAAAACAAAGCCCATCCTCGCAATGTGCGCGCCTCTGGCGGCAACGCTGGCACCTTGTGCGGCTGAAACATGGCGACGCAGAAAATGAATGCGACGAACAGCAGCACCTGCATCACGGATGGCCCGAACGCACCAAGATACATATCGCCCACCGGCACGCCCAGTTGCGACGCCAGCACGATCAGCACCAAACTTGGCGGAATGACCTGCGTAATCGTGCCAGAGGCCGCAATCACCCCCGTCGCGATTTTCATGTCGTAGCCGTATTTCATCATGATCGGCAGCGAAATCATGCCCATCGCAATCACCGATGCCGCCACCGTCCCGGTGATGGCACCCAAGATTGCCCCCACAATGATCACCGCATAAGCAAGCCCGCCCGGCACAGACCCAAACGCCTGCCCCACCCCTTCAAGCAAATCTTCGGCCAGACCAGAGCGTTCAAGGATCACGCCCATAAACGTAAAAAACGGGATCGACAGCAGCAGGTCATTCGACATGATCCCGAACACCCGGTAGGGCATCGCTTGCAGAAAGGCGAAGTCGAAATAGCCAAGCTCAATGGCAACAAAGCCGAAACTCAACCCCAATGCCGACAACGAGAACGCCACCGGAAACCCGATAAGCATGAAGACAATCAGCCCTGCGAACATCGCGGGCGCCATATACCCATATTCCAGCATTATGCGACCTCAGCTTTGCGGGGTGTCATTGAAGGGGTTTTTCGTAGCTGGGCATCATTGCCTCGTCGCCACGCAGGCCCGCGATCCGCTTGATCAGTTCCGATATGCCTTGCAAAAACATCAAAGCAAACCCAATCGGCAACAGTGCTTTTACCGGCCAGACCGGCAAACCGCCCGCATTGGATGACACCTCGTTCTGCCCAAAGCTGGTGGCAAAAAACTCGTATCCCATCAATGTCATCATTGCGGTTACCGGGAATAAAAAGAATATAATCCCGAACACATCAATCCACAGCTTTGTGCGGTCAGACCGCCCACCGTATATAATATCGACCCTGACATGTTCATTCAACTTCAGCACATAGGGGGCGCCCAAAAGGAAAATGCCCGCAAACATCTGCCATTGAATTTCCAGCCAGGCGTTTGAACTTATGTTCAGGGCATAGCGCGAAAGGGCGTTCGCAGCGCTGATCATACAACTTAAAAACACCAGCACTGCGGCGATTATTGCAAAATAACGGGTTATCCGGTCAATAAGACCAGCCAAGCTTATGAACGCTTCCAGAGTCGACCTCCCGACTTATGTCTTGCGGCCGTCTAACGCGGCCTGCACCTTTAGGTAGAGGCTTGCCTCAAAGAAACAAGAAATTTCTATGACGCAACACCCGTTCGCTGCACATAACAGACACCACCATGCAAATCTACCCCTTTTGGTCATTTTATTTTACCAATTTTTCAAATGCGGCACTTCGGCGGTCGCAACCGACATGGCTTGGGTCACCCGAGCTGCCTCGCACAAGCCCCAAATCTTGCGACTTTCCCCTCATCCGATCCGGCGGTGGTCCATCTGTGGACTGAACCGCTTTGACAAGATGTTGTGACACGCCCATGCCCTATCTCAAGATTGGCCAAGATGTCACAAAAGCATAGTACGATTTTGTGACGTGGCGTCATTGATTGACCGATTCGGCTGGCGAACGTACCTTGTCGTCAAGCAAGAAAAATACGTTCACGGGGATACCAAATCATGAAAACCTACTTGGCCAGCGCGGCCGTAATCGCGCTTTATGCGGGACAGTCTTACGCCGGGGGATTTGAGCGGTCGGGCAACCCGATCGGCTTTTTGTTCGAAAAGGGTGATTATGTCGAACTCAGCTTCGGCTACGTCAGCCCATCGGTAAGCGGAACCGTCGGCGGAGGAGCGGTAGGCTCTGGCAGCGTGCTTGACAGCTACACACAGTTCGGCATCGCCATCAAATCCGATCTGACCGATAAAATCACGGTTGGCCTTCAAATCGATCCGTCCTTTGGGGCAGATGTCACGTATCCGACCGGCACCGGCTATCCATTGGCTGGCACGAATGCTGAACTCAACGGTGACACGGTTGCCGTCTTCGGGCGCTACAAGTTCAATGAAAATTTCTCGGCCCATGCTGGCATCAAATCCGTGGGCGTCGGCGGAAATGTAGCGATCGTCGGCCTGGGGCCGATCCCCGCAACCACCTATGCCTTTGACCGGGATGTCGGCTATCTTGTCGGGATCGCTTATGAAAAGCCGGAAATTGCGCTGCGCGTCGGGCTGACCTATTCCAGCGACACCACCCATGATATGGCAACCAACCTTGGGTCAACCGTCTCTGTTGAACTGCCTAAATCACTGACGCTTGATTTCCAATCCGGCGTTGCGGCAAACACCCTGGTGTTCGGCTCGATCCGTTGGGCTGACTGGACTGCAACCGAACTTGTGTTCCCGGTTCCTTTGGTCGGCTATGACAACGACACCATCACCTACAACATCGGCGTTGGACGCAAATTCAACGATCAATGGTCCGGCGCAGTGTCACTGGGGTACGAGCGTCTGGAAGGTGGCACCTCGCTGAACCTCGCCCCGACCGATGGTTACGTAAGTCTCGGTCTTGGGGCGACCTACACCCAAGGCAATATGAAGATCACCGGCGGCATCCGCTATGTTGATATCGGTGATGCGACCACTTCCGTGGTCGGTGGTTCTTTCACAGACAATGACGCCATCGGTGTCGGGATCAAAGTCGGCTTCACATTCTGAACCGACAAGACAGATAACGCCCAAAAGCCCCGGCCATCCGCCGGGGCTTTTGCATTTTTAGCGTGAATTTCCGGCCCGGCCCCGCTACCACCCAATCAGGCAACCAAAGGGCGCACCATGTACAACACTGCAGAAGACTACCGCGCCGCCTCCAACAAGCAGGTGTTGCTGTTCGGCATGTCCGGGCTAGGCAAAACCCATCTTGCCGGCCATCTGCGCGACGCAGGCGGTTGGTTTCACTATTCTGTCGATTACCGGATCGGCACCCGCTACATGGGCGAATTTATTGCTGACAATTTCAAACGCGAAGCCATGAAAGTGCCCCTGCTGCGCGATCTGCTGATGACGGATTCCGTCTACATTACCTCCAATATCACCTTTGACAATCTGGCCCCACTGTCGACCTATCTTGGCAAACCTGGTGAACCCGCCCGGGGCGGCCTGCCCTTTGACGAATACCTGCACCGCCAGACCCAGCACCGCGAAGCTGAAATTGCCGCATTGCTGGATACGCCCCGCTATATCCAGCGCGCAAAAGAGCTTTATGGCTATCCGCATTTCGTCTGCGACAGCGGCGGATCAATCTGCGAGGTGGTAAACCCCGATGATCCCGGCGATCCGGTACTGACAACCCTTGCCCAGAATATGCTGCTGATCTGGATCGAAGGGTCAGACCGGCACACGGCCGAACTGATCGCGCGCTTTGATCGCGCCCCAAAGCCGATGTATTACCAGCCCGAATTCCTGCACAAAGCCTGGTCTGACTATCTGTCGCAAAACGCGATTGCCCCGGATCAGGTTGATCCAGACGCTTTCGTGCGCTGGACCTATGCCCGCGCACTGGCCCACCGCCAACCCCGCTACAGGGCCATGGCTGAAAACTGGGGCATCTCTGTCACGGCGGAAGAGGTGCGCTTGGTCGCCTCGGCGCAAGACTTCGAAAACTTGATCGCCGTCGCCCTTGATCGCCGCAAGACTGCCCGCTAAATACCTGCAAAACCTCAGGATACCTGCAATGCCCATCACCTTGCCCACCACTCTGCCCGCCTTCGACGTCCTTCGGGGCGAGGGCGTCATGGTGATGTCGCCGGAACGGGCCGCGACCCAGGAAATCCGCCCTTTGCGGATAGCGCTGCTCAACTTGATGCCGAAGAAGATCCAGACCGAAACGCAATTTGCCCGCCTGATCGGCGCCACACCGTTGCAGATTGATCTGCACCTGATCCGCATGACCGAACACCAGACCAAAAACACGGCCTCTGAACATATGGCCACCTTTTACCGTCCCTTTGCCGACGTCTCCGCCAGCACTGAAAAATTCGACGGCCTGATTATCACTGGCGCACCGATTGAACATCTTGCCTTCGAAGACGTCACTTATTGGGCTGAACTGCAACAGGTGATGGACTGGACCCAAACCCATGTCCATTCCACCTTTGGCGTCTGCTGGGGCGGCATGGCGCTGGCCTATCACTTTCACGGGCTTCCCAAACACGCGTTGCCGGCGAAGGCATTCGGCTGCTTCCCGCACCAGAACCTTGCCCCCGCCTCGCCCTACTTGCGCGGATTTTCCGATGAATTTGTGCTGCCGGTCAGCCGCTGGACAGAAATGCGCCAGGCCGATATCGATATGGCGGGCCTTACCACCCTGCTGTCATCGCCCCAGACCGGCCCCTGCATGGTCGACGATCCAGACCACCGCGCGGTCTATCTGATCAACCATCTGGAATATGACAGCGAAACCCTAAAGGCGGAATATGACCGCGATATCGCGGCTGGAACCGCCATAAACGTGCCTGCAAACTACTATCCCGATGACAATCCTGCGCTGCCACCCTTGAACCGCTGGCGCAGCCACGCACATCTTCTTTACGGCAACTGGATCAACGAGATTTATCAGACAACCCCCTATGACCTTGAAGACATTGGCAATTAGCATCCTGATCGCGGCCCTGGCTGTCGCGGGCTTTGGCTTGTTCGTCAATCACCGCGCCAACGCTCGCGAAGCCGCCGCCTTGGCAAGCCATCCCCCATCGGGGCAATTCGTCACTATAGACGGCTCACGCGTTCACTATGAAATCAAGGGCACTGGCCCCGACCTGATCTTGGTCCATGGCGCACTTGGCAACTTGCGTGACATGACTTTCGATTTGCTGCCGAAGCTCACTGATCGCTACCGCGTCATCGCCTTTGATCGCCCCGGTTTTGGCTATTCCGATCCTTTGCCAAACGGCGAAGTCAGTCTGCACGCCCAGGCCCAAATCCTAGCCGCCGCCGCCAAAGACATTGGCGTCACCAACCCAATTGTCCTTGGCCACAGCTACGGCGGCGCTGTGGTGATGGACTGGGCGCTGCACCCCGACATCATGCCACCCGCTGCCATCGTTCTGGTATCGGCCCCAACCTTGCCATGGCCGGGCACCATCGACATTCTCTACCGCGTGACAGGAAATCCCGTCGGGGCCGCCCTTGTGGTGCCGCTGATCACCGCCTTCGTCACCGATGACTACCTGCACAAATCGGTCACCGGCATTTTCGCACCCTCCCCGGTGCCGGGCGGCTACGAGACGTTCGTAGGCTCTGGCTTGACCCTGCGCCGCACTTCGCTTGCTACCAACGGCAAACAGGTGAACTCACTTTATGATCAGGTTGTTGCGATGAAACCGCTCTATCCAACGCTGACCGTCCCGGTAGAACTCGTCCACGGTGATATCGATACCTCGGTGCCGCTGAAAATCCACGCAGAACCGCTATCGAAAATTCTGCCCAATGTCACCCTCACTGTCATTCCCGGCGCGGGCCACATGCCGCATCATTCCGACGTGCAAGTCATCATCGCCGCCATCGACCGTGCGGCAAAACGTGTGCATTTGCCTTAGACCTGACTTGTGGCTACCTTATGTAAACGGGCGAAACACCAGTTTAAGGACACATCCATGGACCTGCCTTTTGACGGCGCAATCAGCCGCTACTTAAACGAATCCGCCCCCAAAGCCGTGCGCAAAACCATCGAAAATGCAGGCAAGGACGATATCCTGTCAAAGTCTTTCCCCTACCGGGAGGAGATCAAGAAAAAAGACTACGAAACCCATATGGACGCCCTGCAACTGCAACTTGTCCGGTTTCAGAATGACATCAAGGCCACAGGCAAACGTGTCGTCGTGGTGTTTGAGGGCCGCGATGCCGCTGGCAAAGGCGGTGCCATCGAACGGATGCGCGAGAACCTGAACCCGCGTGTGGCCAACATCGTGGCCCTGTCCAAACCGTCTGACCGCGAGGCCGCACAATGGTATTTTCAACGCTACGTCGATTGGCTTCCCGCCGCCGGCGAAATGGTGCTGTTTGACCGGTCCTGGTACAACCGCGGCATCGTTGAACATGTCTTTGGTTTTTGCAAACCTGACCAACGTGAAGCTTTCTTCAACCAACTGCCCAGCTTTGAAAAAATGCTGGTCGATGATGGGGTGACGCTGGTCAAACTTTGGCTGAACGTCGGGCGCGCCTCGCAGTTGAAGCGCTTCCTCGACCGGGAAAAAGATCCCTTGAAGCAGTGGAAGCTGTCGTCCATCGACATTGATGGTCTGGGAAAATGGGACGACTATACGGGCGCAATTGCCGAAACCCTGCATCGGTCCGATACCAAGGCAGCCCCCTGGACGATCATTCGTTCCGACGACAAAGGCCGCGCCCGGATCGCTGCCATCCAAACGGTTCTTCATGCAGTCGATTTCACTGGCAAAGACAGCAAGGCCATCGGCAAGGTCGATCCGTTGATCTGTGGCGGCATGGAATTGTGGTCCGACAAAGCGGATGACTAAACGCGGCTATCACCACGGCAATCTGCGGCAAGCGCTGGTTGACGCAGCCCTTGCCCTGATCACCGAAAACGGCCCGAAAGGGTTTACCCTGACCGAGGCCGCAAAGGCCGCCGATGTCACGCCTGCCGCCGTGTACCGGCATTTCGCCGGCCGCGAAGACCTGATCGCCGAAGCCGCACGCCAAGGCTACGACATCTTCGCCGCCCTGATGGAATTCGCCTATAATGACGGCAAACCTACCGCCCTTGCGGCGTTTGAGGCGACGGGCCGCGCCTATCTTGCTTTCGCGCGCAAATATCCCGGTCATTACATGGCAATGTTCGAATCCGGACTGTCACTGAACGCGCATCCCGAAACTGCCCTCGTCGCGGCAAAAGCGCGCGACGTGCTGGAACGTGCCGCAGCCAGATTGTCCGAACACATCCCGCCCGAAAAACGCCCCCCCGCTTCGATGTTCTCGGCCCATATCTGGGCGCTCAGTCACGGTGTCGTCGAACTGTTCGCTCGCGGCGCGCCGGGCACCAAATCCCCCTTCGCGCCCGAAGATCTGCTTGAGGCGGGGATCGGTATTTACCTGCGCGGTCTGGGCCTGCTGCCGCGCGACACTTAGCGAAACAGAACCAAAGCCCCCGGGCTCCACGCGACTTTCGTTTTTGTACCAATATCCAGTACGGGCCGACCGAACACGTTGCGCATGGATATCCGCATCGGTTTATCGGTGCCTTCCAGTTTCACATCGTAATAAGTCATGTCGCCGTAATAGACCACTTCCTCGACCGTGGCATTACTTTCGCGGTCAACTGCCGTCTGGCCATCAAACAGGATCGTCAGCGTTTCAGGCCGGAAACCCACCATCGCCCCGGTGCCAGCAGCGGCCCCAGGCGCTTGGCTCGCGTCCAGTGTCACTTTGCCAAACCCCTGCGCGTCAACCTCGATCTTGCCGCCGGATTCAGACAGAATTGTTGCAGGCAGGAAGTTCATTGTGCCAATGAAATCAGCAACTTTCTTTGAATTCGGCCGCCGGTACAGCGTTTCAGGATCCGCCAGTTGCGCAATTTCGCCCTCAAACATCACCGCAATCCGG
>JANNSG010000150.1:0-7349 GCA_031402355.1 Pseudorhodobacter sp.
GTCGATATTCTGCATTCCTGCACCATTGCCGTGAACAAGGGTGAGATTGCCGTCATCGTCGGCCCGAACGGGGCTGGCAAATCCACCGCGATGAAGGCGGTGTTTGGCATGTTGAACCTGCGCGGTGGCCGGGTCATGCTGGAGGGGGAAGATATCACCAAGTTGTCGCCGCAAGCCCGTGTGGCCAAGGGCATGGCGTTCGTGCCGCAAACGTCGAACATCTTCACCTCGATGACGGTAGAGGAAAACCTTGAAATGGGGGCGTTTCTGCGCCGCGATGACATTCAGGCGACCATCGCGCAGATTTACGATCTGTTCCCGATCTTGAAAGCCAAGCGTTATCAGGCGGCGGGGGAATTGTCGGGCGGGCAGCGCCAACAGGTGGCGGTGGGGCGCGCCTTGATGACGCAACCGAAGGTTCTGATGCTGGACGAGCCGACGGCGGGGGTATCGCCCATTGTGATGGACGAGTTGTTTGACCGGATTATCGAGGTGGCCCGCACCGGAATCTCGATCCTGATGGTCGAACAGAACGCCCGACAAGCGCTTGATATTGCAGATAAAGGCTATGTCCTTGTGCAGGGGGCCAACCGGTTCACTGACACGGGCCAAGCATTGCTGGCCGACCCCGAGGTTCGCCGTTCTTTCCTGGGGGGCTGAGCCATGGATTTCCTGAACGCCCTTGTGGCCTTCCTCAACTTCGTCTTCATCCCCGGCCTTGCTTATGGCGCGCAGTTGGCCATTGGCGCGCTAGGCGTCACGTTGATCTTTTCAATCCTGCGGTTTTCCAACTTTGCGCATGGCGATACCATGGCGTTTGGCACCATGTGGTCGATCCTGATCACGTGGTGGTTTCAATCCATCGGCATCAGTTTTGGCCCGCTGCCGACAGCATTGCTGGCGATCCCGTTTGCGATTGTGATTACTTCGGCCCTTCTGCTGGGGACCGACAAGATGGTCTACAGTTTCTACCGCAAGCAAAAGGTGGCACCGATCATCATGGTGATCGTGTCGGCGGGCGTCATGTTCATCATGAACGGCCTTGTCCGCCTGATCATCGGGGTTGAGGAGCAGAGCTTTGCCGATGGCGCGCGGTTTGTCATATCGGCGGCGGATTTCAAGGCATGGTCGGGGTTGAACGAAGGCTTGGCGATCAAGGCCACCACGGCGGTGACGCTGGTGACGGCGATCATCACCGTGGCACTGTTGTTCTGGTTCCTGCAGAAAACCCGCACTGGCAAATCCATGCGGGCGTTTTCCGATAATGAAGATCTGGCGTTGCTGTCGGGCATCAACCCCGACCGGGTGGTGCAGGTAACCTGGATCATCACGGCGGCGCTGGCGGTGATTGCGGGCACGCTTTACGGGCTTGATAAATCCTTCCGGCCATTTACCTATTTCCAGCTTTTGTTGCCGATCTTTGCGGCGGCTATCGTGGGTGGGCTTGGCTCGCCTATCGGGGCCATTGCGGGCGCTTTTGTGGTGGCGTTTTCCGAAGTGATCGTGACCTATGCTTGGAAAAAAGTGCTGGGCTATGTGTTGCCGGCTGACTGGGCACCGGACGGGCTGACGCAGCTCTTGTCAACCGATTACAAGGTCGCCGTCAGTTTCTCGATCCTGATCATCGTGTTGCTGTTTATGCCCACCGGGCTGTTCAAGGGGAAATAAGCATGGCACAGCATCATCCGGACGCCAAAAGCACCACGGCACGCAACCTGGCCTTGTTCGCAGCGGTGGGCCTGCTGTTTGTCGCGACGGGCGTTTTTCAAAGCTGGAACCTGTCTCTGTCGATCCTGAACATCGGCATCTTGTCGGCGATCATGGCTTTGGGCGTGAATATGCAATGGGGCTACGCAGGCTTGTTTTCCACCGGTATCATGGGGTCGGTAGCGCTTGGCGGGCTGGCCGTGGTGCTGGTCTCGGCGCAGCCGGTGCCTGAAGGCTGGGCTGCAGGCGGGCCGAGGGTGCTGTTCAGTCTGGCACTGGGGGCGGCAAGCATCGCAATTGCCGTTGTTGTGTACGGCAGAATGGCGAAGGGGATGGCGCGCAACCTGACGGTCGCGGCGATCCTTCTGGTCGGGTTCATCGTTTTTCGGATGATCTTCGATAGCGCATCGGTGGCGGTGGAGGCCTTTAACCCGGCAACCGCGGGCAATATAGGCGGCTTTGGCCTGCCTTCGCTGGTGGCCTGGCCGGTGGGCGGTTTGCTGGCGGCAGCCGCGGCCTGGGCAATAGGCAAGACGGCACTGGGGTTGCGGACCGACTATCTGGCAATTGCGACGCTGGGGATTGCGGAAATCGTGCTGGCAGTGATGAAGAACGAAGACTGGCTGGCGCGCGGCGTGAAGAATATCATCGACCTGCCCCGCCCCTGGCCCGTGCCGTTGGAGGTGGACCTGCAAAAAGACCCCGGCTTTCTGAACCTCGTGCAAAGCTGGGGGCTGGATCCGGTCGGCACCTCAACGATTTATGTCAAGTTGCTGTATATGGGGATGTTCGGCGCGGTGCTTCTGGCGGTTATCTGGCTGTCGGAACGGGCGCTGAATTCGCCCTGGGGCCGGATGATGCGGGCGATCCGCGACAACGAAGTGGCTGCTGCTGCGATGGGCAAGGATGTGACGCGCAGGCATTTGCATGTCTTCATCATCGGATCGGCTGTTGTGGGGATTGCCGGGGCGATGTTGACCTCGATGGAGGGCCAGTTGACGCCCGGGGCCTACACGCCGTTGCGGTTTACGTTCCTTGTTTGGGTGATGGTGATTGTTGGCGGGTCCGGTAACAACTGGGGGTCGGTTCTGGGCGGGTTGCTGATTGGCTGGCTGTGGCTGATCGTTGAAAACGCGGGCCCTGCGTTCATGTCGCTGTTTACCTCGGGGATGGAGCCCGGTCCGCTGCGGACGCATATGGTGGAAAGCGCGCCCCATCTGCGACTGCTGACGCTGGGGGTGATCTTGCTGCTGGTGCTGCGGTTCAGCCCTAGGGGTCTGATCCCCGAAAAGTGACCCATCCTGCGGCCAGCGTCTTTGCCCGCAGGTTTTCGAGTATTTTTGCGAAAAGGGAGCCGCAGGAGTTGCGCGCTTTCTGCGACATTTTTTGTCGCGTTATTGCATGACCCGATACTGCACAAACGCCAAATTGGGCCAACACCGCGTGTAGGAGCTTGCCCGCCATGAAAACCCATACCAAAGCGCTGGTGATCGGCGGCGGCGTCGTTGGCTGTTCCGTTTTGTACCACCTGACAAAGCTTGGCTGGTCGGATGTCATGCTGGTGGAAAGATCAGAGCTGACCTCGGGTTCAACCTGGCACGCGGCGGGCGGTTTTCACACGCTGAACGGCGATACCAATATGGCCGCACTTCAGGGCTATACCATCCGGCTTTACAAAGAACTGGAAGCCATTACCGGCATGTCTTGCGGGTTGCATCATGTCGGTGGCATTACCCTGGCGGATAATGCGGAACGCTTCGACATGCTGAAGGCGGAGCGTGCAAAGCACCGTTATATGGGCCTTGATACCGCGATCCTGACCCCGGCCGAGATTGAGGCGATGACCGATGGCATGGTCAACACCAAGGGTATCATCGGTGCGCTTTATGACCCGCTGGACGGGCATCTGGACCCTTACGGCACCACCCACGCCTATGCGAAGGCGGCCAAGATGGGCGGCGCGGAAATTGTGCTGCACAACCGGGTGCTGGAAACGAACCCGCGACCCGATGGATCTTGGGAGGTGGTGACTGAGAAGGGCACCATCATTGCCGAGCATCTGGTCAATGCGGGCGGGCTTTGGGCGCGTGAAGTGGGGGCGATGGCAGGGGTCTATCTGCCGCTGCTGCCGATGGCGCATCAGTATCTGGTGACCGACGATATCCCGGAAATTGTCGCCCGTGGGGGCCGCGAATTTCCTCATGTGATGGATCCGGGGGGCGAGAGCTATCTGCGGCAGGAAGGCCGGGGATTTTGCATCGGCTTCTATGAGAAACCCTGTGAAGCTTGGTCGGTTGACGGCACACCCTGGGATTTCGGCCAAGAGTTGATGAACGAGCAATTCGACAAGATCGCGGAGTCGGTGGAATTTGCCTACAAGCGTTTTCCCGCTCTGGAACGGGTGGGCGTCAAGCGGGTGATCCACGGGCCGTTTACATTCTCGCCCGACGGCAACCCGCTATTGGGGCCGGTGCCGGGTTTGCGCAATTATTGGTCGGCTTGTGCGGTTATGGCGGGGTTCAGTCAGGGCGGTGGTATGGGGCTGTCGTTGGCCCAATGGATGATCCACGGCGAAGTGGAACGCGATCCGCGCGGGTTTGATGTATCGCGATTTGGTGGCTGGACGACGCCGGGTTATACGGTTCCAAAAGTGATTGAGAATTATCAGACACGGTTTTCGGTGGCCTACCCGAATGAGGAAAAGCCAGCGGCGCGTCCCTTCCGCACCACGCCGATGTATGATGTGAATACGGGTATGCGCGCGGTCTGGGGCCAGCAGTATGGCTTGGAAGTGCCGAATTATTTTGCCCTGCCCGGTGAGCCTTTGTATGAGCAGCCCACCTTCAAGCGGTCAAATGCGTGGGACGCGACGAAGGCTGAGGTGATGGCGGTGCGTGGCGGGGTGGGCATCAACGAGGTGCAGAATTTCGGCAAGTACCGGGTAACGGGGGCTGGTGCGCGGGCGTGGCTGGACCGGATCATGGCGGGGCTGATACCGAAAGCGGGCAGGCTTTCGCTGACCCCGATGCTGGCGCAGTCTGGCAAGATCATCGGCGATTTTACGGTGTCTTGCCTCAGCGAAACCGAATATCAGCTGACGGCCAGCTACGGCGCGCAGGGATGGCATGGCCGCTGGTTTGAACAGAACCTGGATGCAGACATGCGGGTTGAGAACATATCCGATGCGCGATCTGGATTTCAGATTGCCGGGCCAAAGGCGCGGGAATTGCTGGCGCGGGTGACACGAAGCGACGTGTCGGCATCTGCGTTTCGGTTCATGGATGTGCGCAGGATGACTGTTGGCATGGCCGACTGCATCGTACAGCGGGTCAGTTATACTGCCGATCTGGGCTATGAAATTTACTGTGATCAAATGTCGGTGCGGCATTTGTGGGATGTGCTGTCGGAGGCCGGCCGCGATCTGGGACTGCGTCCTTTCGGGATGCGCGCCATGATGAGCCTGCGTCTGGACAAGTGGTTCGGGTCCTGGGGCCGCGAATACAGCCCGGATTATACGCCCTGCGAGACCGGGCTGGACAGGTTCATCCGCTGGAACAAGGATGCCGACTGGATCGGCAAGGCTGCCGCGATGGCTGAAAAGGCGGCGGGGCCAAAGCGAAAACTGGTGTCGTTTGTGGTTGAGGCCACGGATGCCGATGTGGTGGCGTGGGAGCCGATCTGGCTTGATGGCACCGTGGTCGGGTTCTGCACCTCGGGCGGCTATTCGCATTTCACCGGGCTTTCAGTGGCACAGGGCTTCTTGCCTGCAGACAGGGTGCAAGACGGGTTGGCGGTGGAGATCGAAATACTGGGCGAGCGGCGCGCAGCGCGGGTGCATCTGGCCCCGTTGTTCGATGCGGACGGCGCGCGGATGCGGGGTTAGGGTTGACGGCGTAAGGGCGCAGCTCCAGATTTGCGAGATGACCCCATCGCCTGCCGCGATCTTGATCCTTGCTGCCGGTAGGTCCAGCCGGATGCGCGGTGTGGACAAGATGCTGGAACCGGTGGACGGGCAACCCTTGATCCGCAGGCAGGCGATGGCAGCGCTGGCGACCGGGCAGCCGGTCTGGGTCGCGCTGCCTGTGCGAAGCCCGCTTAGGCGGGCGGCGATCGCGGGTCTGGCGGTAACAGACGTGCCCGTCGACGCGGCCGAGCGGGGAATTTCACGCTCTATCATTGCCGGAAATGCAGCCATTCCGGCTCAGTTCGGACTGCTTTTGTGGTTGGCTGACTTGCCCGACATTGGCACCGTAGACCTGCTGCGCATGGTATCGGCGGCGCAATCAGCGCCAAAGTCTATCATCCGTGCGACGACGCAAGACGGCAAGCCCGGCCATCCGGTCTATTTTCCAAGTGCTTTGCGACCGGTTCTGGCCCATCTTGCCGGTGACAGCGGTGCCCGCGACGTCTTGCAGGACTTGGTCGCCCAGACTGTGATGGTACCATTGCCCGGCAACCGGGCGCTGACCGATCTTGACACACCCGAAGACTGGTCAGACTGGCGGGCCAGCCGCAACGGGTCTTCCCCCAGCGGCGACACTTAGGGCCTGTCCTTTTCGGACAATAACCTTTTCCGGCCCGGCTGTCCGAAGTCACACGTCATTTTGCGATACCCGAGCTCCGGACTTGCACAGCTGGCGTCAGTCAACCAGTTGCGACGCCTCTTTCCGGGTCAGGGTCTTGCGAGCGGCGCCGAAAGCGGCCTTTCCTTCAGCAGACTGCAGGCTTGGAAATATTTCAAAAATCTCGGCACGTTGCGAATTTCCGAAACCTTTCAGACTGGTATCGGTTGGCTGAAAGCTTTCCGTCCAGATCCCGTCAGACAAAACCACTTCATGCTGGTCAAACAGGAAATGGATATAGGTCGTGCCGATACTGTCGATGGATCGCACCGGAATGCCGCAGATCAGGTGCTTGGCGGCAACCAGAACCTCAGCCTCATCAAACTGCAGGGCTGTGCGGTCATTGGCGACCAGGATCCGGTGGTTGGGGCTGACCATCAGACCGCGTTCGGGCAGATCCTTGCCCAGACTGCCTTGCCGAAGCAAGACGGGTTTCAGATGCGGATTGGATGCCATTGTTCGCCAGTCGATCTTTTTCTGACCGGTCCACCTGATGACCTTAACCCCGTTGTCACGGGTAACGACCTTGTCGCCGGCAACCAGATTTTCAACCGGAACTTCGCCTTTCAAGGTGGCGATCTTTGTCCCCGGCGTGAAACAGGCTATGACCGGCTTTTCTGCCGTCTCGATCTTGGGGGTCATTGCCGCACCCCCATTGAATTCGGGCGGGTTGGAGCCAGAAGGTGCAGCGGAACAAGAACCAATCCGGGCTGTGGATCAAAACTGGCGAGCAAAGCTATCAGCCAGTTGTCAGCTTTTCGACAGGCCCATGTCCAAACCTGCGAGGCGAAGATGGCCATTCTAGGCCAACCTTTGGCAATGCCGTTTGAAACCGGCAAGACTGGCAACAAATTCATGAAAGGTATCATTCCTTCAATTCACCCCTTACCGCGCAACTTCAGCTGACTTTGGCGGGCTTTCCGCCAATGAAAACTGTTCTGTTCAGCAACGCAGAGAGGTACGTCATCACATATGGTCGTGCCCCTGATTGAGGGATCAACCTGAATATATGTTTAACGA
>JANNSG010000151.1:0-7905 GCA_031402355.1 Pseudorhodobacter sp.
GCGGGTGTCGGCAAGGTTCGGGCGTTGGCCCTGTTCCGGACCGAAGGCAATATCGACCATGGGATCATCCAGAAATGAAGGTGCCGGACCCCGGAGAGCGCGGGGCCCGGCAGCAGGTAAGGCTTACAGGCCTTCCTGAAGTTTACGGGCGGCGAGAACGCCGTCATAGGCCGAATGCTCAACCGGGATGAAGTCCTTGGCATCGCCTGCAGCAACAGCGTAAGCGCATTCCTTGTCGGTTTCCCACAGGTCGGCGGTCAGAGCGGTGACCTTGTCCTTGACGTCTTGTGGCAAAGCCTTGCGAACGACCATCGGGCCTTCCGGGATCATTGCCGAGCGCCAGATTTCGACCAGATTGTTCATGTCGACCAAGCCCGCATCGGCTGCCTTGCGGAAAGCGCCCGAATTATAGCCGTCTTCCCAGTTGCCCAGACCGTCAGCCCAGCTGACACCCGCGTCGAAATCGCCATTGGCGACGCCGACGATAGTCTGTTCATGGCCGCCCGACATCTTCACTTCCGCAAAGTATTCTTCCAGCTTGCCGTATTTGGCGGTCAGTTCCGCACCGGGCACAAGGAAGCCGCTGGTTGAGTTCGGGTCAGCAAAAGCGAAAACCTTGCCTTTTGCGCCATCCATGTCAGCAATGCCGGTGTCCTTGCGGGTAAAGCCGATCGAGAAATAGCCCGTCGAGTCGTCGAGGTTCTGCTTGGTCAGCTTGACTTCAACCGCTTCCGGGTCGGTCAAGTAGATCTTGGCATAGGACGAGGCCCCCAGCCAGGCATAGTCAAGCGTGCCACCCAACAGACCCTGGATCACGCCGTCATAGTCGGCGGGTGTGAAAATCTTGACCGGAACACCAAGGGCTTCTTCAACTTTGGCGCGGAAACACTCATTCGAGGTCATCCGGTCCTGGGCGTTTTCGCCCCCCAGGATGCCGATGTTGAATTCGGCGATGCCTTCGGCAAAGGCCGAAGTGGAAAGAACGGCGGTCAGCGCAGTAGCGGTCAACAGCTTTTGCATGGTTGCTCCAAGGGTTGTGGCCCCACAGCGGGGCCAGGTAAAAAAGGGTGAAGTGGGTTAGACCAGCATCTGATCCGCAAAGCGGCGGTCAGCGCTGGTGTCGGTTGGGATCGAAGTCGAGGTCGCGGCCTCGTTGAACCCATCGTCGGCGCCGTAGATGTCACGGGCGGCGCCGGTTGAAAGCTGGTCGGGGGTGCCATCAAAGACGATGCGCCCGTCGCGCATGCCAATCACCCGGTCGCAATATCGGCGCGCGGTGTCCAGCGTATGCAGGTTCGCGATGACCATACGGCCATCCTCGACATTGATGCGCTTCAGCGTGTCCATCACGACCTGTGCGTTCATCGGATCAAGGCTGGCGATGGGTTCGTCAGCGAGAATGATCTTGGGGTCCTGCATGAGGGCGCGGGCGATGGCGACGCGTTGCTGCTGCCCCCCCGAAAGCGCCTCGGCCCGTTTTGGGGCTTGCTCGGAAATCCCAAGCCGGTCCAGAATCTCAAGCGATTTCAGAATGTCAGCCTGCGGCCAAAGATTGAACATCGTTTGCAAAGTTCCACGGCGGTTCAAAATGCCGTGCAGGACATTTGACGCGACATCCATCCGCGGTACCAGGTTGAACTGCTGAAAAATCATCGCACATTGCGACTGCCAGGTGCGGGCTTCGGCACCTTTCAGCGAAAGCACATTGCGCCCGTCAACAAGAACCTCGCCCGACGTTGCGTCCGTCAAGCGGTTCATCATCCGAAGAAAAGTGGATTTCCCCGCGCCCGAGCGACCGATGATTCCGACGAAGGCTGGCCGATCAACCGAAAAGCTGATGCTGTCCACAGCAGCTTTTTTGCCGAACATCCGCGTTACGGCTTTCACGTCTAGCATCGGCGCATCCCCCAAGATGGTCGTTGGACGGCATCCCTAGGGCCGGGATGTCACAAAGAGCCGTCAACTGTGTGAAGGTTGTGTAACGAAGACGGCCCTACCAACGGATATGCGCAGGCCAGTCAAACACCTCATCCACGTTGGTCAGCGCGACTTTCGCCAGTTGCAGGGTCCGCCGACGCAGTTCCTCGGCCACATTCTGCCGGTCCAGTTGTCGCAGATCGTCTGCCGGAATTGGCGCACCCAGGGTCAGCGCAACCGGGCAGCCGATGCGGCGGCGGGTTTCCGAAAAGATCAGGGCAATCCGCAGCGGATAGGAAAGGTGACTGACGATCTGGAACATACGCGAGTTCTGACCGGCAAAATGAACCGGCAGTGTGGTGACGCCGGGAAGCGTGGCCAGCCGTCCGATAAACGGGTGCCACGGCGATTCCACCGCGCGCCCGACCAAGGGCCGATTTGCAGTGGCAACATTGCCACCGGGGAATATTGCGACGACTTTGCCTTGCGACAACAGTTCGGCCGCACGGCGACGTGTTTCGCCGGTCAGCCGCCGCGCCTCGGGCGTGCCGGAAAAATCGACAGGCAAAAGATGGGGGTCAACTTCGGGCACTTTGCACAGCAAGCTGTTCGTCATGATCCGCACATTGCCGCGCAGTTGCATACCCAGACGTCCGATCGCCAACCCGTCGACAATTCCGAAAGGATGGTTGGCCACCAAAAGCAACCCGCCTTTTTGCGGCAGACCAGCCAGATGATGTAGGCCGGTCACTTCGGGACGGGTTTTCAACAACCGAAGCGCTGCGTCAAACACCGATTCCCCGGGACGTTTGCCGCAAGCTGCCCAATCCGTGTAAAGCCGCTGCAACTGTGGCTGTCCCGACAGAATTTCGACCGCCCGGATGAGACCGCGCCGAAACAGCGATTGTCCGGGATGCGAATAGGTAAAGCTTACCTGAGGCGGCAGCGGGCCTATGTCAAAGGTCAACGTGTCGGTCAGCATGGGCGGCTCCTGCAATTGGTCGACGGGCATTCGTGCAAGCGGATTGCGCGGGTAGGCGTGGAGACACCGCGTATTGCGCCGCCAATCCAGACTTCAGCGCAGGACCTCTGGGACATGTTCATTGGGAAAATCTGGCGTATTGCGCCTGGCGCTCAGGTTGGATGGCACAAGTCTTTGCCTGAAACGGCGACAGATGGCGCAATGGGCACTGACCCGCATCCCTTTCGCGGACCACTAAAGCACTGCAGCCCTGGCCCGCGGCGCATGGGCCGAAGGCAAAAAGATGTGGCATGGCGAAAACGCTATCCTGCTCTGTTTTGCCATCGCTTAGCGATTGGATGTAACAACCAGACGACCATAAGATCACCCTTCCAAGACGGAAAGGCCGCCGGACCATGCCCAAGTCTGTTACTTCAGCCAGCCCGACAGGTTGTCCTCGATCACCCGGACAAGCGCCGCAATATGCGTGTCGTCGTCGTTCAGGCATGGAATGTAGGTAAAGCTTTCGCCGCCCGCATGCTCAAACGCTTCGCAGATTTCGCCTTTGATTTCCTCAAGCGTTTCAATGCAATCAGCAGAAAAGGCCGGTGCGATCACTGCGATCCGCGTCTTGCCGGATTTGGCCAGTTGGGCAACATGATCCACTGTGTAGGGCTTTAGCCATTCCTCAGGCCCGAAAACCGACTGGAAAGTGGTGACGATTGCCTCTTTAGGCCAGCCCAGACGTTCGCGCAGCAGCCGCGTGGTCTTGGCGCATTGGCAATGATAGGGATCGCCAGACATCAGATAGCTTTTGGGCATGCCGTGATAGGACGCGACCAGAATGTCCGGCTTGTGATCCAGCCCGCCATAGGCCCGTTCAACAGATTGCGCCAAGGCGTCTATGTACATCGGATGATCAAAATATTCCGCGACAGTGCGCGATGCGGGCTGGCGTTTTTCCTTCATTAGGGCGCGAAAGAACTGGTCATTGGCGGTAGCGACCGTCGCCCCGGCATAATGCGGGTAGAGCGGAAAGAAGAGAATTTTCTCGCAGCCCGCCGCAACCATCGACTTGACTTTCGTTTCGGTCGAGGGGTTGCCGTAGCGCATCGCAAAATCAACCATGACCTCTGCGCCATGGCGATCTGCCATTGCAGTTGCGATCTTGGCTGTCTGGTCGCGGGTTATGGTCATCAACGGGCTTTCGCCCTTGTCGTGATTCCAGATCAGCTTGTAATTCGCACCCGAAGTGAACGGGCGTTTTGACAAGATCACAAGCTGCAACAGCGGTTGCCATTTCCAGCGTGGATAGTCGATGACCCGCCGATCGGACAGAAATTCATTCAGATAGCGTCGCATGGACCAATAATCATAGTTGTCAGGTGTGCCCAAATTTGCCAGCAGGATGCCAATTTTGGCTGGTCTTACCGCCGGATGATCGGCTGGCGCATGTGTCAGGCGTCCCTCACCTGGCGAAATGGTCGCTTCCGTCATCGCGGCCAAGGGTTCAGTCTGGCCGGCCCTGTCGTTTTGCATCGCGTTGGTCCTATCGCTCCTGCGCTTTGCGTTTGACATAACCGCATTCGCTGCAGCGTCAACTGCCGCCGGCCTTGTCGGGCAGCGGCGTTTCGTCCGTGCGCAATTGCTGGGCCAGCCGGTGGGTCGCCGATCCGGGGCGAAGCGGTTTCTGCTGGCTGTCATCAGGCGCCCAGCCCGTCAGGCAGATGATCTCGAACGTCGCGGGCACCCGGCCGTCCGGGTTTGCGAAATTGTCTTTGTAAAGCTGTGCGGCCCTGGTGAAAACGCCGCGCCGGGTGGGGTGCCGCAAACGCTGATGCAAGGCGTTGCCCTCACCCATCGCGCGCAGATCGGCCATCAGATGAAAGAAGTCGCGGTAGCTTGCTTGCCGCGTCAGGCTGTCTGCGACAGGCAAGGCGAGGCCCGCGCGCTGCAACAGCCCCCCCAGATCGCGGATTTCCCCCATCGGCAGAACCCGCGGTGACAGGCCCCCAGTCACCTGTGTTTCAGCCTCGGCAAGGACGCTGCGCAATTCGGCAAGGGTCTGGCCGCCAAACATCAGCCCAAGGAAAAGGCCATCGGGCCGTAAAGCGCGCCGGCATTGCACCAATTGCCCGACCGGATCATTCGCCCAGTGCAGGGCCATCGCATGAATGACCAGATCATGGGCACCGACGGACAGGTCCAGAACATCAGTATCGCCGACAATCCGTGCTTGCGGCACCACGCTTTGCCAGAATTCGGCAAATGGCGTTACCACAGCGGGTGCTGTAAACCTTCTGTTAACCTCGTTCAGTCTCTCTTGAACCTCAATGGCAGCCAGTTCGTGCAAGAACAGGACCGGATCCCGCAAAGCGCGGGCGCGGTTGCGATCTAGGGCCGGACGATCGGTCAAGACATGAGGTGTCTGCATCGCGCGGACCATAGGCAGGACGCATGGGATTGCAAGGCGCACTACACCTGATCTACCCGCCGCAATGCGTCAGCTGCGATGCCCAGGTCACCACCGACTTCGGGCTTTGTGCCGCTTGCTGGCGCGAGACGCCCTTCGTTATGGGGCTGGTTTGCGATCAGTGCGGGGTGCCGCTTCCGGGGGACGATCCCGGCCATGCCGTGCGCTGCGACGATTGCCTGACCACAGCGCGGCCCTGGTCGCAGGGGCGCGCAGCACTTCTTTACCGCGACAATGGGAGGCGGATTGTGCTGTCATTGAAGCATGGGGACAGGCTTGATCTTGCCCGGCCTGCAGGAACCTGGCTGTTGCGTGCTGCGTCGCCGATCTTGAAACCTGGCATGGTGGTGGCACCTGTTCCACTGCACTGGATGCGGCTTCTCCGGCGTCGCTACAATCAGGCGGCCTTGTTGTCGGATGCCCTGTCGCGGCTGGCGGGTCTCGATCATTGCCCTGATCTGATGGTCCGCAAACGCAGCACTGGCAGCCAGGAGGGGCGGGATCGCGATGGTCGGTTTCGCAATATGCAGGGCTCGATCTCCGTTCATCCCAAGCGCACCAGACTAATTGACGGGCGACATGCGCTTTTGGTGGATGACGTGATGACCTCCGGCGCGACCCTTGCCTCAGCGGCCGAGGCCTGCATTGCCGCTGGTGCCACCGAGGTTTCTGTTCTGGTACTGGCGCGCGTTGCGAAGGATGCCTAAATCCCTATAGTCGGGCGCAGCGAAACGCCGATGCGCAAGGATTTGCCACGATGAAGACCGTTGAGATCTATACGACCCCAAGCTGCCCCTATTGCCACGCCGCCAAACGGTTGCTGACCAAAAAAGGTGCGCCCTACAGTGAAATCGACGTCAGCCGGGACGCCACTTTGCGGCAGGCCATGACACGGCGCGCGGACGGCCAACGTACCGTGCCGCAGATATTCATCGGCAACGTCCATGTCGGTGGATCGGATGATCTGCATGCTCTGGATCACACCGGTCGGCTAGACGCGCTTTTGGCTGGGTAACGAGAATGCACATTGGTCTCGTGCAACTGAACGTTGACGACACTCCCGAACGCATTCTTTTGCAAACCCTCAGGCTGGTGCAAGAAGCAGCGGCCGGTGGTGCCGAATTGGTGCTGACGCCGGAATGCACCAACATCCTGTCGGCTAACCGCGATCATCAACGCCGCGTCCTTCACCTTGAGGCTGACGATCCAACCCTGACCGCGCTTCGGGCCGAGGCAGCCGCCGGCGGCTTCTGGTTGCTGATCGGGTCTTTGGCTTTGAAGACCGCGGATGCAGATGGCCGCTTTGCCAACCGGTCCTTCCTGATCGCGCCCGACGGCAGCATTGCTGCACGCTATGACAAGATCCATATGTTCGATGCGAATGTCTCGGAAACCGAGATCTACCGCGAATCGGCGGGCTACCGACCCGGCGCGCAGGCGGTTCTGGCAAAAACCCCGATTGGCCGGATCGGAATGACTGTCTGCTATGACTTTCGGTTTGCACAGCTTTATCGGCGACTGGCACAGGCGGGGGCCCAGATTCTGACGGTGCCTGCTGCTTTCAACCAAATCACCGGGGCTGCCCATTGGGAGGTGCTGTTGCGCGCCCGTGCCATCGAAACCGGTTGCTTTGTGCTGGCCCCTGCGCAAACCGGGTTTCATGCTGAAACGACGGGCAAGGGCCGCCATACCCATGGCCATAGTCTGGTAATTTCACCTTGGGGCGAGGTTCTGCTGGATGCGGGCGTAGCCCCGGGAGTTACGTTTGCACAGCTTGATCTTGCCGAAGTCGGCAAGTCACAGGCCCGCATACCGTCGCTTGGCCACGACCGTGAATTCACCGGCCCCTGATGCAGGAAAAAGCTGAAGACATCGCGATTGCCTTGTTCGGAGAGCTGTTCACCGCCGATCAGCTGGCGCGCAACAAGATCTCGAAAGTTCTGCCGCGCGGGATGGAGCTGTCGCATTTTTCGGTGTTGAACCATCTCGCCGGGATTGGTGATGAACGATCTCCGAACCAATTGGCAAAGGCGTTTCATGTGACACGAGGCGCCATGACCAACACGCTGGCAAAGCTGGAATGGGCGGGCCACATACATATCCGTCCCGATTGGGATGACGCGCGGCGCAAGTTTGTGGCGATCAGTCCGTCAGGCCGGGCTGCGCGCGATGCCGCCGTACAGGCAATAGCGCCCCTGATCGGCGACGTGGTTCAGGCGCTGGGTGCCGACAGGGTCCGATCCCTGCTGCCCGTCTTGCGCGAATTGCGCACGCGGCTGGAAGGCGACGTCTGACCCGCAAGAGATAAGTCTTTATCAAGCATTTCGGCATAGCTCTTGGGCAAGGCCGCGTCTGGCCGACGAAGGGGCTGGATATGCAGGTTCTGATAACGGGGTCTACAGGCAGGTTGGGGCGGGTGTTGCGCGCCGCTTGGGCACAAAACAAGGGTTCGGGATTTGAACCCCTGTGGTCCTGTAGGCAGGCCGTCCATCCGGCGGATGTGGTCTGGGATCTCCTTTCCGGCCCGGCGCACGCCCTCGCAAAAGGCTGTGTA